>CANHLE010000003.1 GCA_947461435.1 Paracoccaceae bacterium
GGCCCTGCAGGTGGACGGCACACAACAAAGGTTGTTCCTGTTTGGGGCCAGTTCCGCCCTGAGCATGAGTGTTATCAACGCGTCGGGCACGCCGGGTACGGCGCAGTTGGTATCCACTTCCATCGGGTCACTGACCAAGGTCCAGACCTTTACCGTGGTGCCAGATTCCTTTGGTGATCTGACAGCCCTGTCGCGCAAGGATATCGCAGGCTTTCAGATTTTCGCGATCGGGGCGAATGGTTTTTTGACCCTGACCGCGACGATTCCGGACACGGGCAAATCCTATGTCAAGGATGTGGCGGATTCGGCGTCGGTCTTGCTGGGCGGGCAGGCCTATCTGCTGACCATATCTGCGGGGGAGGCGGGGATGACCTGCTATACCGTCACGCCCCAAGGACAGGCGGAGTTGAACGACAGTCTTGGGAATATTGACGGATTGGCGATTGCGGGGGCGGCGGCCTTGCAAACGGCGCAGGTTGGCGGGCAAACCTTTGCGATCATCGCCTCGGTGACCTCAAGCTCGCTGTCTGTCGTGCGGGTCAATGACATGGGCTGTCTGTTTGAAACCGATCATGTGGTGGATGACCACAGTTCGCGGATCAAGGGCGCATCTGCCTTGGATGTGTTCGAGGTTGGGGGCCGCGTTTTTGTGGTGGCCGGGGGCGCAGATGCGGGCCTGACAATCTACGAGGTCCTGCCCGGCGGAACCTTGGGTCTGGTCAGTTCTGCCGCCTTTGAAACCGGACAGGGGATGGGCAACATCGCCTCGATCGACGCGGCGGTGAACGGGGATGTGGTGTCGATTTTCGTGACCGAGGAAAGCGCGACCAGAGTGCAGGTTTTTCAATCGGATTTCAGTCAGTTGGGCAGTTTGATTGTGGCCACTGGCAACCAGACAAGTGGAAGCGGGATGGATGACAGGCTGATGGGGCGCAGCAGCGCAGATACCCTGTCGGGCGGGGGAGGCGATGACTTTTTGCACGATGGCGCGGGCGCGGATCGTTTGGTGGGCGGGGCGGGCGCGGATGTTTTCGTTCTGTGCGCCGATACATCAACCGATACGATTGCAGATTTTGAAAACGGGACCGACCGAATTGACCTGTCGGATTGGGGTCGCATTTACGCGGCGTCGGATCTGACGGTGGCCCAGACCGCAACGGGCGCGCAGATCAGTTTTGGCGGCCATGTTCTGGTGGTCAACAGTTCAAACGGCGCGCCGCTTTCGGCGGGGGCGTTTACGGATGCGGATTTCATTTTCTGATGGCTTGATCCGCGCGCGCCTTCAAGGCAGGAAGGCGGTGGGATGTGGAGGGTGAAATATGGCGGATCATGTGCTGGTGACGGGCGGTGCGGGATATATTGGGGCCCATGCCTGCAAGGCGCTGGCGCGGGCTGGTTTCACGCCCGTTGCCTTTGACAACCTGTCGACCGGGTGGGCCGAGGCGGTGAAATTCGGGCCTTTGGTCAAGGGCGATCTGATGGACCGTGCCCAGATCGATGCGGCCTTTTCCAGCTTTCGGCCGATTGCGGTGATGCATTTCGCGGCCCTGTCGCTGGTCGGAGACAGCATGGCAGACCCCGGGCGGTATTGGCGGGTCAATCTGGGCGGCGCTTTGAACCTGTTTGAGGCGGCCGTGGCGGCGGGATGCCAGAACGTGGTCTTTTCATCCACCTGTGCGACCTACGGCGATCAGGACGGGGTGGAGTTGACCGAAGACACGCCGCAGCGGCCAATCAACGCCTATGGGGCGTCCAAACGCGCCATTGAAGAGATGTTGGCCAATTTCGGCGCAAGCCACGCCTTGAACCACGTGATCTTTCGCTATTTCAACGTGGCGGGCGCAGACCCCGAAGGGGAGGTGGGCGAACAGCACCGGACCGAAACCCATCTTATTCCGCTGATGCTGGATGCCGTCGACGGTCGGCGCGGTGCCCTGACGCTGCACGGATCGGATTATCCGACGCGCGATGGCACCTGCGTGCGTGACTATGTGCATGTCAGCGATCTGGTTCAGGCCCATGTGGCGGGGCTGCGCTGGCTTTTGGAGGGCAAAGGCAGCCGCGCCTTCAATCTGGGGTCAGGGACGGGGTTCACCGTGCGGGAGGTGCTGGATGCGGCCCGTCTGGTCACCAACCGCGAGGTTCCCATTGTGATGGGGCCACGGCGGGTTGGGGATGCGGCCTCGTTGGTGTCGGGTTCTGCCCGGGCCCGCAGCGAACTGGGCTGGGAGCCGCAGCATTCCACCATGCCCAAGATGATTGAAGATGCGGCGCGCTGGGCGCGGGGGCCGGGCTATCAGACGTAAGGCGCGGTGTCAGATCTGGCGCAGATCGGAGGCTTGGGTGGACAGGCGATACGCATCGCGGGCCGGCAGATCGGCCATCAGCAGGGCAGGGCCCTCTCCCGCTTGGGCCAGAACCTCGCCATGCGGCCCGGCGATCAGGCTGCCGCCCACATATGTCAAATCACCCTCGACCCCGCAATAATTGGCATAAACGATGCTGACCCCGTGATTGGCCGCCATCGCTGGAACCGTATGGCGCACGACATGGGTAAAGGGCATCATATTGGCCGTTGGCACCAAGATCACCTGCGTTCCTTGATCGGCCAAGGCTTTGACATGGGGCGCAAATTCGACATCATAGCAGATCAGGATCGCGGCTTTCACCGATCCGAGGGTAAAGGTGACATAGGTATCGCCGGGCACATACAGCGCCGCTTCGCGCGGGCCGTAGAGTTGAATCTTGCGGTAATTGGCCAAAAGGGCGCCGTCTGCGCCGATGGCGAGGGCCGAATTGAAAACCGTTCCGGCAACCCGTTCGGCATATCCGACAACCAAGGCGCAGCCAGCGGTCTGGGCGGCATGGCGCAGCGCGCCGATGGCAGCGCTGTCTTGCGTCAGCGCTTGGGCGGCGACAGTGGGCTGGTTGTAGCCGGGAAAATAAATCTCGGGGGCGACCAACACGTCTGCGCCCATTGCACCTGCGGCGTTAAGGGCGCGCGTCAGTGTTTCAAGGGCCGTCTCAAGATTTCCGGCGGGCGAGGGTCCCTGCCAAAGTGCCAATCTCATGCTGTTGTCCTTCTGCCCGTTTCGTCAAAGTGCCGCGGAAAGAAGGCGGCGGCGCAGGTCATCACGGTGGCCAAAGCCTCAGAGCGGCCATAGGGTGGGGGGGTGGTCATCATGTCCAACCAAACGCCCTCGACCGCCGCGCGCAGGGTTCGTGCAATGCGGGCGGGGTTGCCATGATAGCCGTGATGGCTGATCATTTGGGCGCAAAGCCCTTCAAAAAGAGTGTTGTAGGCCGCATCGTTTGCGCCGCACCGCTGTTGATAGAGCGGCCGACTTTGCGCCTCGCCCCAAAAACTGCACCAGGCGGACAAACGGTCTGCGGTGCAAATATGCGGGTTGAAATCTGCGCCAAGCAGCGCGCCGATCTGATCGGCGGGGTCCGGACCGGCCAAGGATAGCGCCACCGTCCAATTCTGACGATATTCTTCGGCCATATACAGAAGGGTTTCCAGCAGCAGGTTTTCTTTGCTGAGGAAGTGAAAGTTCACCAAACCGTGCGACAAGCCCGCCGCGCGGGCCACGTCGCTGAGGGTGGAGCGGGCATAGCCTTGGCTGGCCAGAACGCGGATCGTCGCCTCGATCAACTGCACACGCCGCGCATCCCGGGGCAGTTTGCGCCGCGCCATGTCTGCTGTGCCGAGATCGGCGGATATGGCCATCTTAGGCTCCGGTTGCTGCGCGCGCAGGTTACCGAAAGCGCGGTGGAGTGCCAGCGCAAAAGCGGGCCAATTCAGCGCGGACTCGGGAATAAATGGTGCTGCAAGAGAGGATTGAATTCGATGAGTTTCTCTGGTTAGCATTGATTTTATTGCATAATTTCGAGATGTCTGCAAGCGTGGTGTAGCACCCGAGTGTGGCATCGAAACAATGTTCGGTTTTCGCTCTCAAGACCTCGGTGGACACCTATCGGGGTGGTGTGGCCTGCAAGCGGGGAGCCGTTAAACGCTGGAGCCCGGTCATTTTCTTGCAGAGGGCGATCAGCAGCGTCCCGACGACCCGCTTTTGGACGGCCTTGGCATTGGTCTTGTCACTCGGCAGGACCAGTTTGTGGAGGCCCACAAGAGAGGCGTAGATTTTGGGCAAGCCATTGAATTTGCTTCACCGTGCCCTAGCTATGAGGTCCTTGAGGTAAGTTTGCGGGCTCAAGAAACCCCATCAACGCAAATAAGCCCCAATAGCAGGTAGAGTCTCAGTGAAAACTTTCGTTTATGACATTTGGAACTTTGTGTTCAATCATGAAACCAGTCCTCTTCGGCACATCCCTGACGTTGCGACGCGGCACTATGTGTTGCAAGCATTAGCCTTGATGTGGGCAACGGTTTTTTCAGTCGCTATCGGCAGTTACACCGTGTTTGGTATAAGTGTCTTAGGCCATGCTGTACTAATCGCAGCGGCCGCGATCACCGTTGCAACCTACTCGACAGCCGCAGTTAAACCCCAAATGTTTGCACGATTTGCATCGCGCCGGATCGACGGTGAGCACGAATAGGGCTCGCTCCTCGTGTTATTTCGGTTGGTAGATCAGAAAGCGGAAGAGCCTGTTTGGTCATCGCCCTCAGCATCGGACAGGCGGGCCAAGACTGCGTGTGCAAACTCAGCGACTTCGCTCTCTTCACCCAGTTGGATGTCGTCGGCGTTGAAGCCATCATCCGCTTTGCCGAAGCCGTAATCGCTGGCCGACTTATCGCCGCCCACGACAGACATCACCTACATCAAGACTCACGAGGGTTGGCCATACCTGTCTGTGGTCATCGACCTCATCTTGCGGCGTGTGGTCGGATGGTCCGCCCAGCCCAGCATGACAACCGACTTGGCGCTGCAGGCCTTGCTTGCGGCTGTCTGGCGGCGAAAGCCCAAGGCAAAAGTGATGATCCATTCAGACTAAGGATGGCAGGTCACCAGCCGCAAGTGGCAGCTATTCCTCAGCCAACACAATCTAAAGGCCAGTATTTACCACCGCGGAACCTGTCCTGGCAATGCGGTCGCCGAAAGCTTCTTGCAACTCATGAAGCGTGAACGCATTCGCCGCCGCACGTACCTGACCCGCGGTGCAGCAAGGCAGGACGTCTTCGACTACATCGAGATGTTCTGCAACCCGAAGCGAAAGCACCCGAACAACGCAATGCAATCGCCTGTTGCCTTCGAAATCAGACAACAAAAACTGAAAGAGGCAGGTGTCTAGGAAACTGCGGGCATTTCATTCGTTTCCCAAGCAGACATACGAAAGGCCTCTCCTGCGTCGTCAAATTCCGTTTGGCGAATGGGAAACAGGGCTATTTTTCAATTGGGAATAGCTCCAAACTTTGGATCGTATCTCATGGACATAGGAACTCCTGCCAGTGTCGCAAACGATGACAGTTTCTCCAAAATGATGAACTCCGACTTGAATTCGTGAGCCAGATTTGTACGGCTTTCTTCTGACAGCCGGGTTGAGTCCGTCGCCTGGCGACGGTTGAGTGTCAAGCTGGGATAGAAACCCATATGTCTTTCAAAATCTGATGATAAGCGCTCCATACAAATCACTGCGACAATCTGGTCTGGCCGGATATTGTCCAGAAGAGAGTCGAGATGCCACTGGAAACCCGTTGAGACGTGGCCAATCAACCTCATCAAAGACGAGGTTGTGTTTATACCCTGACGTAATTCGCTCCCAAGGCACTCTGCGAGTGCATTGGCATTATCGAAGTGGAGGAGGAGTTCCCGCTCCGTACTGTGGCGCAATTCAATGAGTTGATTTTTTTGCTTATCGTAGGTAAGCTTTCCGTCCATATATAGATGTTTTCTCCAGTTAAAAGCGGAAACGAAACGCTCCAACGGATCGCGGACTACAATCATATATCGGCCCTTAGGGTTAACTACTGGCCGTCGCACATGAAAATATTCGAAACGGTAATCCTTCGCTCGAAGCTCAGACAAAACGGTACTACCACCACATTTTCCGACATGAATAAAATTAAAAGGTGTGTCCGGCGAGAGCAACGGCATCTTCCCAGTCTCCATATACTTCATTACTATGAGTATATAACATTGAGTAATGCTGTACAGGTGGCATCTAGACTTACAGGCACGTTATGGTGATTAAATATCACAAAACATTTTTGAACAACAGTCGCACCCAAACGGCGGCCAACCCTTACCAATGGGAGATTTGGCAACTAAGATCGGTGATATCGCTGAAGTTCAATTTTGACCTGCCGGTTAATGCCTTTATCATAGGAAAGCGCTTATCGTTTTTCCCGATGTTACCGAAAAAGGATTGCAAGCGCGATTTACGCTGTTCTATTCTGGCGTGCGCGAATTGCGGCCAGCGCTTGCTCACCTTCTCGAATTGAGATAGAGTATTGGTTAGGCTGGAAGGACTTCAATGCGCTTAAATGAAAAAATATTTCTGCTTGGTGTTGGAGCGCAGAAAGCCGGGACGACTTGGTTGCACCGAACCTTGCGTGCCAGCGATACGGTTAATTTTGGCATCGCGAAAGAATACCATATTTGGGACGTGCTATACACGGACCAGTTTCAGGAACTAAGGCCATCCGGCGAACCACCCCCCCCACATCCAGATCGCGATCGAATCCGCGACTTGATGCGGCGCGAACCAGGGTATTATGCAGAGTACTTCAATAGGATTCTGGCATCAGGTGTTCGCCTCACGGGCGATATCACACCTGCCTATTCCGCACTCAGCGCAGAGGACTTCATAAAGGTTCGCAGCCAGTTGGCAGCTATAGATGCTAAAATACGCGTCGTTTTTTTGATGCGCGATCCCTTTGAGCGATGCTGGAGTGCAATCAGAATGATCAAGCAGGTCAAAAGAATCACTGAGCCGGATGAATCATTGCTCTTGGCGAAATATACGACAAAGGATTTCTCTATGCGTACCCGCTATGACCGAACGATACAGAATCTCCGAGAAGTTTTTTCCGAAACGGAGCTGTATTTTGGCCTCTACGAAACCCTTCGCGAAGAAAGCCAGCTTCGTCGGTTATCGGAATTCCTGGGGGTCAACATCGACAGATCGATAGTACACACCTTACATAATTCTTCGCCGAAGATCGAAAAAATTTCGTCCGAAACGAGGAAAGTCGTTCAAAGCTTCTATTCTGAGGTTTATGATTATTGCTGGAACGAACTACCGGGGGCACGACAACATTGGTTCATTTGAAGTTAATGATAAGAACTTATTCTAGGCGTCTTTTGTTCGTGAGTGGTAATGGAAATTACCATCTTTTCTGCGAACGGTTTGGGAAAATTATCTAATGGAACCATCAGTGAACTTTCTTTTAAATCAACGGCCCCAAGGCCCCCTTAAGGTAATACATCTGGACGGGCGATTTTATCGGATAGTTTGCCTGCTTTCACGGATCTACACCCGACCCGGTAAGTTCTGATCTTAAGGAGATTAGATGGAAAAGAAGGCTGAGATCATAAAACCAAGCATACTATTCCACCGGAACTATCTTAGATTTAGGGGTGGGCATCTAAAGGTATTCGACTATTTTAACCACGCAAAGTTTTCCGATCAGTATCACCCAGAGATTTACCTCACGCCGCAGAGTTGTTTGATTCATCCGTGGGTGGGTGAACCAAGGATCAAAGATCATTACAATCCCAAATCAGCAAGCATTCTATTTCTTGCTGGTATGGATTGGACAGCACTGTCGGCATATCCCGACATTGAAAATAGCATTCCTGTGGTCAACTTGATCCAAGGATTTAGGCATTCGACTCCAAGTACTGCGCTTTTCCGCCTCCTTCGTCGTCGTGCAATTAGGATTTGTGTCAGCGATGAGTTGGCTATGGCGCTAGAGGCGACTGGAATTTGCAATGGACCGATCTATGTTATTCAGAATGGGATCGACCTTGGGTTGTTGCCCAACAGCAGATGTCTTGGCTCTGAGACGATCTTCATAGGTGGCGTTAAGCAACCTTCATTAGCCTCGGCTCTTGCGGAACGACTGCGGGCGCAAGGTTATGCGGTCAACTGCCAGACAAGCCACATTCCCAGGAGCGAATTCCTTGAGCAACTTTCACGATCAAAGATTGCTGTTCTGCTTCCTTTGGAGACAGAGGGCTTCTTTCTTCCCGCACTCGAGGCTATGGCTATGGGTATCGCTGTAATTTGCCCGGATTGCGTTGGTAACCGTTCGTTCTGCGTTGACAAGCAAACGGCATTGATGCCCCTACTCGATCTTGAATGTTTGGAGGCGGCTGTGAAGCTACTTTTTCTCAATCCAGGGCTCGCTGCCGCACTTTGCAGCAAGGGCAAAGAGATGAGTCTGCGGCATGATATCCGCACTGAACGCAACATGTTCCTGAACATCCTGCATCAAATTCGACCGCAATGACGGCAAAGAAAGCACAGAATATCTTGTTAACGGGCCTGCCGCGATCTGGGACAACCCTAGCCTGCAATCTGTTAAACAGGATTCCAAACAGTGTAGCCTTGCATGAACCGATGCCGCCGACCTTGTTGCTACGTCTCGGTCCCGCAGGATTGCTGGAAGAAATTCAGCGATTCTTCTCGGAACAACGGCTCCAAATCCTCATGCATGGGACGGCCAAAAGCAAAGCAAAGGATGGGATGGTTCCAACCAATCCTCTTTCTGAGGCCGATGCAAATGGCAAAAGAGATTTTGTTTTGAATGGTAAGGAAATTAGAGTTCCTAATGTGAGCAGCAACGACTTCGACCTGTACATTAAACATCCAGCCTTTTTTACGGGTGCGCTTTCCATATTGGCCAGCCAATTTATCTGTTTTGCGATTATCCGTAATCCATTGGCGATTTTATTGTCTTGGCGGGCAGCTGGCATGCCTATTACCGCTGGACGCTGGCCTTTGGCAGAGAAGTTCAATCCGGTCCTCGCAAAATCGCTTGAAGCAGAAACCGACGTGCTGCAAAGACAACTGATCATTCTCAATTTCGGTTTCTCACAATTTCTTAAGTTTTTGCCGGGGCGTACAATAAAATATGAAGAAATTATTGCGCTCTGTGGCCGCGCTCTTGCGCCGATGAATGTTTCAGCCCTGCATCTCAATGAGCCGCTTGAGTCTCGCAATCTTCTGGGAATCCGTTCCGATCCCGCCGCCCGCGCGGTCGCAGAGCGGCTTCTTGGACATGATTCCGCCTGTTGGTCCTTTTATCAAAGGGCGGATGTCGAGGCGCTGCTGTGCTGAAAAGGACCGGGCCCGCATTTATTTTCTGGTTCAGTTGTACATTCTGCACATATTTTGACACGCGGCGTTGGGTTCGGGTGCGCTCTGAGAAAACTTTTGTTCTGGCGCACGACATTAGTCTTCGCTGCGATCGACCGGACGGTCGGCTTATGAGCGCGGCGTTGGAAAATGTTGGCGAAAAAGTGCCGAAGCGATTCTTCACGCCTGGCATTTAAAAACGTACGCGAAGCCTGGCTCATAATGCTTGCTCTTTATCGGCGGCCGAAGCCTCTTGAAAATCAGATGCGGTTCAGAAATGTCAAAACGAATTGATCTAGTCAGCCTTGAATATCGCTAGGGTATGATGTAATAAAAAATAATCGTAATGCTGGAAAGTAATCAATCTGATGTCCGAGCTGCACCTTTCGGTGGTCGTTGTGTTTCGGAATATGACAAGGGAGGCAACGCGAACTCTCTTTACATTAAGTCCCCTTTATCAACGTTTGGTGGCGGACTGTGATTACGAGGTAATTGCCGTTGATATCGGTTCCGAGATACCATTGGAGCTGGAAGAAGTAAGACAATTTGCTGGCAATGTGCGCCTAATGCGGTTTGCGGACGCACCTTCTCCGGTTGCTGCAGTCAACGAGGCGGTTCTACACTCTCGCGGCCGCGCTGTATCTATAGCGATCGACGGAGCGCGCATGCTTTCCCCAAGGGTCCTCTACTTTACACTGCAGGCGCTTAAGGCTTACGAGAACCCCGTTGTCGGCACGCTTTCTTGGCATCTTGGGCCGAAAGTTCAACAATTATCTATGCTTGACGGTTATGATCAATCCGTTGAGGATCGTCTACTTGAGACGGTAAACTGGAGAAAAGACGGCTACGAGCTCTTCAAAATAGCAAGTCTCGCAGCAAGCAGCAGCAAGGGATGGTTCGGCCCAATTTCAGAAAGTAATTTCCTGACTATTCGGCGCGAGGCATGGCGTGATTTAGGCGGATTTGACGAGCGGTTCAGAACACCCGGCGGTGGATTTGCGAACCTCGACTTCTACCGCGAAGCCTGTGACAGACTCGGCCAGCTCGTGCTTCTTTTGGGCGAAGGCACTTTTCACCAGTTCCACGGCGGCGTCTCTACGAATGCGCCGCCCTCCGCACATCCTGGTGCAGCATTTCGAGCCGAATATTTCGACATTCGCGGAAAGCATTACCAAAACCCCACCCTAGCGGCCGAATACATCGGGGCTATTCACCCTCAAACGTACAGATTTTTTCCAGACAATGTAGTCGAAGGTTCGAAATAATGCAGGCAATGCGTTCAAGGCTGCATCCTAACTTCTAGTTCGCTTTAACATTATCTGCACAAGGAGAATCTCAATGCGGACGCAAGTAACTATCGGGAAGGCTTTCTGATTTTGCGGCATCAAGGAAAACTTTGTTGCGCCCGCGCCGTCAAAATTGACCTACGAGACGTCGTGGCCAAGCGCGGCATATTCAAATCGTGATAGCCAGTTCGGTAGAACGCAGGGCCCTCGTGGTTCTTGGTATGCATCGCAGCGGTACGTCAGCGCTGGCCCGAGTGCTTGTCATGGCCGGCGCTTCTCCGCCAAAGACACTCATGGCTGCCAACAGTGATAATCCGGGCGGATACTGGGAATCGACTGAGATTACGCAATTCAACAACAGACTCCTTGCAAAAGCCGGCATGCGGTGGAGCGATCATGCACCTATTCCCCAAGCATGGTTTTTCGAAACGGCACGCGATGATGACCGGAAAGAAGCCAAAAACCTGCTCCAGCAAGAGTTTGGCCATTCAGATTGCTTCGTGCTAAAGGACCCACGCATCTGCAGGCTCCTTCCGTTTTGGTTGGAAGTGCTTTCGGACTTTGGAATCGAAACTCATATTATTACGATTGGCCGCGACCCTTTGGAAGTTGCGTGCTCTCTTGCAGCACGTGCCAAGGTTCCGGTCTTTCGACCTGCTTCTATCGAAGATCTTGAGGTCGGCCTGATGCTCTGGTTTAGATATATGCTGGACCTTGAGCGACACTCGAGACACTTGCCGCGAACGCATGTTTCTTATGCTGACCTGGTTGCCGACTGGCGAACCAGCCTACGCTGCTTCTTTTTGTCATCGCGGCTTCCATTCCCCTCGCCCGAAGACTCAGCCGCTATTGATGCATTCATTGATCCGTCGTTGCGAAGGCAACAGTCTGATGCAGATTGCCCGAATGCCGTTGCTCCTTCCATCTTGGAATTCGTGAGGCAAATCGAAACGCTGATTTGTTCACAGGACATAAGCGCATCTGCAGAACAACTTGATGTATTGGATAAGTTGCTGGACGAGGCATATTCGCTTTCTGACAGCAAAAATTTCCCAACAAAAAGCTTTGTGCCAGCAAGATTGACGGCACAAATCGCATTTGCTCACGTTGTCGCTCTAAGCGGAACATTTGATGGCCTAAGCCAGCGCCCTCGCGTTGCGCTCTTTCTGTCTGGGTCAGCGAAAAGTATAGGGCATGTCTACCGGGTCGAACATCAGATAGCTGCGTTGCTCGCAAATGGCTGGCAGGCCTACTGGCTGCCCGTCGAAGATGTCCGCGCCGCTTCGGCAGCAAGAGGCGCGGACATGGTTGTCACATTTCGTGCGCCGTGGAACGCTGCCCTAAAGGATATTGCAACAGTATGCAGGCGCCAAAATATCCCACTTGTCTATGATATAGATGACCTAATCTTCGACCCCGCCATGATTGAAGGTGGCGAGATTGCCTTTTTGAATGACAAGTCTCCAGAAGTTCGAAGCATTTGGCGTGCTAACGCTGTTTTGCTTCGCACCGCCATTGAGTCTTCGGATTTTGCGGTTCTAACAACGGAGCCGCTCGCCGCGGCAGCGATGGAAATTAACCCGAACTGTTTCGTCGTTTCCAATGCCTTGGGCCAAGGAATGGAGAATATAGCAGCGAAGGCTGCCGCCCTTCCGAAACTTTCGAACGCCGACGGTATAGTTCGGATGCTTTTTGCAAGCGGAACGCCGACGCATCGACGTGATTTTTTGGTCGCGCTTGATGCTGTTGTTTCGGTGCTCGATAGAAACCAAAACGTCCGGTTGCGCCTTATCGGGCATATCGACCCTTGGCAATATCCGCAACTTTCCACGCGACGCGAGCAGATAGAACAGGTTGACCGCGTTAATCTTGAGAAACTTTTTGAGGAGGTGGCGATCTGTGACATCAATCTTTGTCCACTAGAAGTTGGCAACCCCTTCTGCGAATCCAAGAGTGCCGTACGCTGGCTTACTGCAGCCTCCGTAGGGGTTCCGACCGTTGCATCTCCTACTGCACCTCTTCAGGCGGCAATTTTGCATGGCCATAATGGTCTTCTTGCCGCAAATGCGGACCAGTGGCGCAACGGTCTCGAACACCTCATTCGCGATGCAAGTCTTCGAAACGTGATGGGCCAACATGCAAAACGGGATGCTATGGCACAGCATGGATTCGATATTTGGAGCCGTCGAGTAGCGGCAACATACGCATTGGTCTTGACCCTGAAATCGGATCGCATGGCTGACTCGCACGAGGATTCTTGACGTAAGCTACAGGCCCGATGCTGATTTTTCCGGGGAGATGATCAAATTGGGTATCGCTAGGTTCGAAGGCCACAAGCAATTTACAGCCGAGGGCCGAGGGTTTTGGGAAAGTGTTTGTAAGGGCGCTTTAGGAACTAGAAGAGGTTTGACTGGACCTCGCGCTGGTTTTTCCATCTGCGCCCCGACTAGGTCAGTCTCTAAAGCATGGAAGAGGCTTTGGACGGCGGTATTCTATTTGCAAAGTGCACCTTGATGCCGACTGTCGGGTTTTTTTAGCTTCCGCTTCTCAACCGCCAACAGGAAGAAAAGCTTTACGAAGGCAAGGTATTTCGGACGGACAGTTCGAGCCGCTAGCCCGTTATTATGAGCTACTCCCCTGACGTTGCCCCCAACTTTTATCCAGTGTGAGCGAGACTCCGGGTTTGAGTTTTGCTCATTTGGGCGGGTTGGGCAACGGGGGCTGGCGCGGAGCTTTTCGGGTTGCGCAGCGACGGGCCCCGTTGCGGGGTGAAGGTCTGGGCGGAGGCTGCAGGGGTCTGCCAGCCGAGGAGGGAGTGGGGGCGTTCGCTGTTGGTCTTGTCGCGGTTTGGTGCCGCTCCCAAATGATCGCTTGTTCTTGTGCGATCACCGGATGGCGCAATTTTGCTTCTGCGGGGTCCTTGGTGCGCAACGAGCTGCTAACGATCTTGTCACCCAAGACCGTGCGCAAGTCTGAAGGGGTGCGTTGCCGAAAATAGTAGACACCCGTCCTTGGATGTTTGTAGGGACGTGTCATTTGCAATACCATAATGTAGCACCTTGGTGTAGCACCAAAGACAACCTAAGCCCTTATAAACACGCAACTTCTTGATTTTATAGAAAGAAATATGGTGCTGCAAGAGAGGATTGAACTCTCGACCTCTCCGTTACCAAGGGAGTGCTCTACCACTGAGCTACTGCAGCATCTTCGGCGGTGGTCTGCGCAGGTTTTCCCTGCTCACCCCGTGCGTGGCGGGTGATTAAAGGGAATTTCCGCCCCATGCAACCCCCTTTCCAAGCTTTGTTCGGCCGCAGACGGGGCCGCATGACTGGACCCGGACGCGAAGCTGCGTTAGGAAGCCAAGATGACAGAAAAGACCCAAAGCCAGCCTGCAAAAGAAGGCCGAAAGGCCCTGCTTTCCGCGCGTGAGCGCAGGCTGAAAGAGGCGTTGAAGGATAACATGGCCAAGCGCAAGGCCCAGGCAAAAGCGCGTACCGCCCCCGAGGCGGACGCGCAAACGGACAAGTGAGGCAGTATGGATTCGATTCTGGTACGGGGTAATGGGGCACTGTCGGGGGCCATACCGATTGCGGGGGCCAAAAATGCCTGTTTGACGCTGATGCCCGCGACGCTTCTGAGTGATGAACCGCTGACGTTGACCAACGCGCCGCGACTGTCTGACATTCGCACGATGACGCAGTTGCTGGGCTCTTTGGGGGCCGAGGTTGCCAGTTTGCAGGACGGCCAAGTCCTTGCCATGTCGAGCCATGCCATCACCAATCACACGGCTGATTATGATATTGTGCGCAAAATGCGCGCCTCTATTCTGGTGTTGGGGCCGATGTTGGCGCGCGATGGGCATGCGATCGTGTCCTTGCCAGGCGGATGCGCCATTGGCGCGCGGCCGGTTGATCTGCATCTGAAGGCGCTCGAAGCGATGGGCGCGGAATTGGACCTGCGGGATGGGTATATTCATGCCAAGGCCCCCGGTGGAAAGCTGCGCGGGGCGGTGGTGGAGTTTCCCTTCGTATCGGTCGGGGCGACGGAGAATGCGCTGATGGCAGCCACCTTGGCCCGAGGCACCACGGTGTTGAAGAATGCCGCACGCGAGCCTGAGATTGTGGATCTGGCCCAATGCCTGCGCAAGATGGGCGCGCAGATTGATGGCGAGGGCACCAGCACCATCACGGTGCAAGGTGTGGACCGCCTGCACGGGGCCACGCACCCCGTGGTGACCGACCGAATTGAACTGGGCACTTATATGCTGGTGCCGGCGATTGCGGGCGGCGAGGTGGAATGCATCGGCGGCCGCATGGATCTGGTGGGCGCCTTTGCTGAAAAGCTGGATGCCGCAGGGGTGACGGTGACCGAAACGGCGCGGGGCCTGAAGGTCAAGCGGACGGGGGACCGTGTCAGGGCGGTGGATGTGGTGACAGAGCCTTTCCCGGGCTTTCCCACGGATTTGCAGGCGCAGATGATGGCCCTGCTGTGCACGGCAAGCGGAACCAGTGTTCTGGAAGAAAAGATTTTTGAAAACAGGTTCATGCATGCGCCAGAATTGATCCGGATGGGGGCCAAGATTGATGTGCATGGGGGAACGGCCACGGTTACAGGCGTTGACCGTTTGAAAGGGGCCCGCGTGATGGCGACCGATCTGCGCGCGTCTGTGTCCTTGATCCTGGCTGCGCTGGCCGCCGAGGGTGAAACCGTGGTGAGCCGCGTTTATCATCTGGACCGCGGATATGAGCGGGTCGAAGAAAAGTTGCGGGCCTGCGGCGCGCAGATCGAGCGGATCAGCGCATGAGCGATGCCCGGTTCGAAGAGGGCGCATCCGAGGCCCCGCTGCGCCTTTTGGCGCGCGAGGTTCAGGATCTTGCTGTCATATCGACCTTGGTGCAAGACGCGGTTCTGACGCCCGGGCAAATGGTTTTTGCGGCCAAGCGCAGGCGGTTCGCGTTGGGCCTGAACCGGTTCAGATGGGAAGATGCCGCGCGGGCCAAGGACGCCGGGCGCGGCTTTGAGCGGGTGCAATCCTTGTTGGTGGTCGAAGAGGTGCTGTTGGTGCAATCGGCCGGGATCGACCGGGGGGATGCGACGCAGGCGCTGGAGCTTTTGGCGCTTTCCTTTGCCCCCGAGGATGACTTGGGGGGCTGGCTGCATCTGCATTTGTCGGGGGGCACGGATTTGCGGGTGAAGGTGGAAGCGTTGGATGTGTCTTTGCGCGATGTGACACGCCCCTATCTTGCGCCGTCGGGCAAGATGCCAGATCACGGTGATGTCTAAGACCTGACCGGATGCGCGGCCGGATTGGCCCGCAGTTCTGCGAAGTCTTGGGTCTTACATTGCCGGGCAGCGGGATCGTTGCAATTAGATGTGGCCGATTGGCGTTTGGTTGTTGACTCTGCCGCTCTCATTCGTAAAAGGCGGAGACAAAGATTTCACCAGATCCGTGGCGGTCTGGGCTGCAGGAGAATATACTATGGCGAAGCCGGTTACGATCAAGATCCGTCTGAACTCGACGGCAGGCACCGGGCACTTTTATGTGACCAAGAAGAATGCCCGCACCATGACCGAAAAGATGACGGTCAAGAAATATGATCCCGTCAAGCGGGAGCACGTGGAATACAAGGAAGGCAAGATCAAGTAAGATCTTGCGGTCTTGTGACGTTGCAAATGCCGCGCCCTTTGGGCGCGGTTTTTCGTTATGCGCTTGTTTGGCCTGAGCTGCAAAAAATTTTACTAAACTTGATTGTCTATGCGTTTCGGACCGATTAGCTTTGTCTTTAACGGTGACGGGAGAGCGGAGGTTGGGCCCCATGGTTGAGCATGACTTGCAAGATTATCTTTTTGATCTGAATGGCTATCTGATCTTGGAAAATGTTCTGGATCCGGGCCATCTGGCGGCCTTGAATGCGGCATTTGACGATTTCCCCGATCTTGGGTTCAAGGAATGGTGGGGCGATGTTCAGCGGTTGGACAACAACGCCCGGGCCGGGATGGAGTTGCAGAATATCGTCCATGCCGGCAAGCCCTTTGAGGATCTGATCGACCATCCCGGCTGGATTGACCGGATGCGGCGCTATTGCGGTGAAGACCAGACGTGGATTGCGGGGTTGTTCATTGACGAATGCTTTGCCTCGGTCCGCCGCTCGGGTGGGTTTTTTCCGATGCATTCGGGCGGTCACGAACGGGCGATCCGCAACCAATACGGCTATGCCGATGGGCGCTGGCAGTGCGGGCAGGTCAATATCCTTGTGGCGCTGACCGATATCGGGCCGGGTGACGGGGGAACGCGGATCATTCCGGGCAGCCACAAAAGCAGTTTTGGTCATCCGATCTTTCGCCAATCCTATGCAGACCGCTGCAAGCTTGACGATGAGGTTGTGGAAGGATCAATCGAAGTGAACATGAAGGCGGGGTCGGCGCTGTTGTTTTCGGATGCCATATCGCACGGGGCAACGCGGCGCACCAATCCGGGCGAGCGGCGCGTGGTGATCTATCGCTATGGTCCGGGATGGGGCAACACGCGCTATGGCTATCGTTATTCGCAGGCCTTGTTGGACAGGATCACCCCGTCGCAGCGGGCGGTGTTGCAGCCTGTCGTGCCGCGCCTGCCGGGTGTGCAGGCGGGGTTGGAGCGGGGCTGAGCCGGAGGCTGCCCGGATTCATCGCCATGAAAAAGGCCGGGGAAATCCCCGGCCTTTTTGTTTTGCGGTCAACCGATCCTTAGTCGCGGTTGCCCAAGAACTGCAGCAGGAACATGAACATGTTGATAAAGTCGAGGTACAGGTTCAAGGCGCCCATGATCGCGGCTTTGCCGAGCCAATCCTGATCACCAGCCTGTGCATGGGCCAGATAGGTGGTCTTGATCGACTGGGTGTCAAAGGCGGTCAGGCCAGCGAAAATCAGCACGCCAATCACGGAAATCGCAAAGGCCAGCGCCGAGGAAGCCAGGAAGATGTTCACGATCGAGGCGACGATCAGACCGATCAGGCCCATCACAAGGAAGGTGCCGAAGCCCGACAGATCCCGCTTGGTCGTGTAGCCATATAGCGACAAGCCCGCGAAGGCGATGGCCGTGACCAAGAAGGTGGTGGCGATCGAGGTGCCGGTGAAGACCGCGAAGATATAGGCGAGCGACAGGCCAACCGAGGCGGCGTAGACGTAGAAGAACAGTTGCGCTGCGGCCACGGACAGGCGGCCGATCACGGCGCCAAAGGCAAAGACCATGACAAGCGGCAGGAACATGACCACCCACTTCAGCGGCGTGGTGTAAATCGCGGCCAGCATCGCCTCGTTGGTGCCCACGGCCCAAGCAACGCCCGCCGTGATGACCATCGCCACCGACATCAGGCCGTACACTTTATTCATATGGGCGCGCAGCCCTGCGTCGATTGCGGCCGAACGCGTTCCGACGCCTACGGTATTGATCGTCTCATATTGTGCCATTCAAGCCTCCGCTAGATCCCTTACGGCGCCCAAGCCAAACCCAAGCGCGTTATGCGGTCGATATTGGCATGGCGAAAAGGGTTTTCAAGCGGTGATCCAAGCAAAAAGCGGTTTTGAACCGCCAAATTTGTGCCGAAATGTCGCAGTTTGGCCGTATCACCGGCTGAATACCCCACTATTGCGCAACGTCGATCACAACCTTGCCCGTCGCCTTGCGGGTTTTGAGCAGATCCAGCCCTTCGGCAAGCGCACCGAAGGCCAGGGTATGGCTGATGTGCAGCCGCAGCGGGGCGGCGGTGTGCAGGGCCAAAATCTCTGTCAGGCTTTGGCGCAACAACGCCGGGCGAAAGGACAGATAGCCCCCCCAATAAAGACCGATCACAGAAATATTCTTGACCAGCAGAATATTCGCCGGAACCTGCGGCACCTGACCCGAGGCAAAGCCGATCGCCAAAAAGCGCCCTTCGGGCCGCAGGCTGCGCAAGCAGGGGTCAAACACCGCGCCGCCTACGGTGTCATAAATCACATCCGCCCCGCCCAGCGATCTGAGGGCCGCGCGCAGATCTGGCGTCTCGCTGTCGATCAGATGGTCAGCGCCGGCGTCTTGGGCCACCGCGAGTTTTTCTGCGCCGCGCGCGATGGCGATCACCTGCGCGCCCAAACGTTTTCCCAGTTCGACAGCGGTCAATCCCACGCCGCCTGACGCGCCCGTCACAACCAAGGTCTCTCCCGGTTGCAAATGCGCGCGGTGGGCGAGGGCGAGGTGCGATGTTCCGTAGGCAATTTGAAATCCCGATGCCTGCGGCAGGGTCATGCCGGGTGGGACAGCAAGAACGCGGTCGGCGGGCAAACAGGCATAGTCTGCAAGGCCCCCTTGGCCGCCATAGGCCGCCACCGCCTGCCCCAAGCTAAGACCCAGACCGACCGGATCAACCCCCGCCCCAAAGGCGGTGATATGGCCGGAAAATTCCAATCCGGGAATATAGGGGCGCGCGGGCGTGTCTTGATAGCGGCCTTCGATCATCAGAAGATCGGCAAAATTCAAACCGCAACAGGACACTCGGATCTTGACCTGACCGGCGGATGGTTCAGGTTCGTGATCAAGCGACAGCACCGGTTCATTCCCCCCGGGAGCAACTTTCCAGCATCGCATGGTGGTCTTTCTGTGATTCGGGTGTTTGACAGTTTCATGAAGGACTGTGGGACATTTGGGCAAGGGCTGGAAAAAATCTTTGCGAAATGTTTCTTTTTCGTGCCGAGGATTTGCTTGTCAGATCGGGTTTTGCCGCGCACGCCCTGCGTGTTTTTGCAAAAAAACACTCCACCTGAGAGGTTTTTAGGACCCGTAGGAATAGTTCTTGTGCGTTTGTGCAATTGAACATATCCAAATGGATAGCCCGCCCATTACTTGGTGAATCCTTAATGAATCTTGACCCAAGTGATAGAAATGGAATGATTTGTATCGCAGAAATGGTTATAGTAGCGCTACGAAAATGGAGAGATGAATGAAACATCCCGTAGACGCGCATGTAGGTAAACGTATCCGGCATCGCCGTTGGATGGTGGGCATGACCCAACAACAATTGGCCGATAAAGTAGGGATCAAATTCCAGCAGATCCAGAAATACGAAACCGGAATGAACCGGGTTTCTGCGTCGCGCTTGTGGGATATTTCTGAAACACTCGGCGTGACCATCGCGTTCTTCTTCGAAGGATTGCAAGACGCAGGCGCTGCCCCGCAAGTGGCTGGTACCGATCTGATGGCCGACAAAGAAGCGTTGGAGTTGGTCCGTTCGTACTATGCTATTCCAGAAGCGCAACGTCGTCGGTTGTTCGATCTGGCGCGCGTTCTATCTGACGCGGCATAACCGACCTGTGTCTTGACCCGCCGCCCCCAAGCCAGTAGCGGCTAGGGGCGGCTTTTCTTTTCCAGTAAGGGGCAAGACAATCATGAGCACTCTTTCGACAAGCGAGATGGCGGAAATCATGGATGTCGCCCACGCGCTTGCGGATGCGGCCCGGGTGGCAACGCTGCTTCATTTTCGATCCGAAGGATTGGTGGCCGACACCAAAGAGACCCACCGATTTGATCCGGTGACGGTGGCCGACAAATTGTCGGAAGAGCGGATGCGCGCGATCCTGGCCGAGCGGCGCCCGCAGGATTCGATCTTGGGCGAAGAGTTTGCCGCAAAGACGGGCGTGTCGGGGCTGACGTGGGTTCTGGATCCCATCGACGGCACGCGCGGGTATTTGTCGGGAACGCCGACTTGGGGCGTTCTTATCTCGGTTCGCGATGAGACGGGGCCGATCTATGGCATTATCGACCAGCCTTATATTCAAGAACGGTTCGAGGGTGGGTTTGGCCGGGCCTTGGTCAATGGGCCGATGGGGCAAAAAGCGCTGAAGACACGGGCGGCGCGTAACCTGTCGGACGCCATTTTATTCACCACATTTCCAGAGGTGGGCAGCGCCGAAGAAGGCGCCTTGTTCCGCCGTGTGTCGCAAAATGTTCGGCTGACGCGCTATGGCACCGATTGCTATGCCTATGCTTTGATCGCCGCAGGACAAATCGATCTGGTGATCGAGGCCGGCCTTCAGGCCTATGATGTTCAGGCCCCGATCGCGGTGATCGAGGCTGCCGGCGGCATCGTGACCGACTGGCAGGGGCATCCGGCGCATGAGGGGGGGCAAGTGCTTGCCGCTGCCAACCGCGAGGTTCACGCGGCTGCCTTGGCCTTGCTGAATTCCTGAAGCAAGCGTTGTGCCGAGACTTTCTGGTTTCAACCGAACTGTCCCTTGGGGTAGGGAGGGAAAGCCGGGCATGAGTCCTTTTCCCTTCTGTCATCCCGGGGGTTTGAAGATGCCGAAGGGTCACGCCAAGAGGGACGGCAGATGAACGAGATCTTGATCAAGAATGCCGACGTCGTTGTGACGATGAACGCGGAGCGGGCCGAAATTGCGGGCGGCGATATTCTGATCCGCGGCGGCGTTATCGCGCAGGTCGGGCATAATTTACAGGCGGCGGGGGCGACGATTGTGCAAGCGCAGGGGTGCGTTGTCACGCCGGGTTTGGTCAACACGCATCATCATTTGTATCAAACGCTGACACGGGCCGTTCCGGGCGGCCAAGACGCGCTGCTGTTTGGCTGGCTGAAAACATTATATCCGATCTGGGCGCGGTTTGGTCCGGCAGAGATGTTTACCTCGGCGCAGGTGGGATTGGCCGAGTTGGCCTTGTCGGGCTGCACGATGACGTCAGACCATCTGTACCTGTTTCCCAACGGGGCGCGGCTGGAAGATACGATCGATGCCGCAGCAGAGGTGGGTCTGCGCTTTCATCCCACGCGCGGTGCGATGAGCATTGGACAAAGCGCGGGCGGCCTGCCCCCCGACAGCCTGGTTGAAGCGGAAGCAAAGATTTTGGAAGACATGATCCGTCTTGTGGATGCGCATCACGATCCGCGCGAGGGGTCGATGCTGCGCATTGGTTTGGCGCCCTGTTCCCCTTTTTCGGTCAGCCGCGAATTGATGCGCGATGCGGCCCTTTTGGCGCGCGACAAGAAGGTGATGCTGCATACGCATCTGGCCGAAAATGATGAAGACGTGGCCTATTCTCTGGCCAGATTTGGGTGCCGACCGGGGCAATATGCCGAAGATCTGGGCTGGACCGGGGATGATGTCTGGCATGCGCATTGCGTCAAGCTTGATGCGCAAGAGATTGACCTTTTTGCGCGCAGCCGAACCGGCGTGGCCCATTGCCCCTGTTCGAATTGTCGTTTGGGGTCGGGCATTGCCCCGGTGCGGGCGATGCGCGATGCGGGGGTCAAGGTTGGGCTGGGGGTGGACGGATCGGCCAGCAACGATGCCGGCAATCTGGTGAGCGAAGCGCGGCAAACCCTGCTGTTGCAGCGCGTCACCCGAGGGGCTGACGCCATGTCGGCGCGCGAGGCGCTGGAAATTGCAACTTTGGGCGGCGCGCAGGTTTTGGGCCGCCCCGACTGCGGATCCATCGCGCCGGGCAAGCGCGCCGATATCGCCTTGTGGGATATCACAGGCGTTCAATCTGCCGGAACATGGGACCCTGTGGCGGCATTGATTCTGTGCGGGCCGACGACGGTACGGGATCTGTTTGTTGAAGGGCGCGCGGTCGTGTCGGGCGGGCAGATGGTGACGTTGGATTTGCCGGTGGTTATCGAACGTCAAAACCGGCTTGCTCGGGCCTTGATGGCCTGATCAATTCGTCTTGCGCGCGGGCATGAAAGGCAGGGGGGCGATTGGAATGCCGTCTTCCAGCAGGGCCTTGGCCTCTTCGAACTTTGCTTCGCCGTAGATGGAGCGTTCGGGGCTTTCACCGCTGTGCATTTTACGGGCTTCGGCCACGAAATTGACGCCGACATAGTCAGAATTTGCTTCAACCTGCCGGCGCATCTCGGCCAGTGCCGCTTCGGCGTCGGTTTGGGGCTGTGTCAGGCTGCCTTTGGCGTCGGGCGGGGTTGCGGCGGTTCGGGCGGGGCGCACAGCAGGGGCCATGAGTGATTTTTCCACCTGACCAGATCCGCAAGTCGGGCAGGTCAGCTGACCCGCGCGCTGCAATCCGCCAAAAGCCTCGGCACTGGCGAACCAACTGTCGAAACTGTGATCTTTGTGGCAGGTCAGGCTGTAGAGGATCATGGTATGGCCTTGAGTCAGATGCTCAAATATGGCGATGAAGTCAGGTCGCGGCAAGGCCTGTCGGTGCCTCTGGCGGAGTCAATTTTACCGGGAGTTCTGCCAGCAAAAGCCGAAGGCTGGGTTCGTTGACCTTGCGGGCAGCTGTATCAAGATCGAACCACTTTCGGCTGCGTTGGTGGCGTTCGGGGAAGCGGCTGGCCAATCGGGTGACACGCAGCGCAAAGACCTGAACGTCGCAGGGCACCAACTTTGACGGTCTGAGAACCTTGTCATAGTGGAACATGCCCACGGATTCTTCTGCCATTTCGCCTTCTACCCCGGCCTCTTCCCACGCCTCGCGGGCGGCGGCCATGGACGGTGTACGCCCCTCCATCGCCCAACCCTTCGGGATGACCCAGCGGCCGGTTTCGCGGCTGGTGATCAATAAGACCTGAATGCGCGATTTGTGCATGCGCCAGCAAAGTGCAGCGATCTGCGGAACGCCGGCCGGCGCCGTGGTGTTTACTGCGGTATTGAAGGTCATTTGCTGTTCCACTCGTGCGCGGGTCGCTTTCATACGACTTCTGGAATATGACTGTGGACCGGTTTCAAGATTCAGCAAGACCAGATCACGGAAAATCAGCAAAGAATGCCGCAGTGTTACCAAAAATATCAGAAAATTGATGAATTAGCCCGTCTCGCTGAAGATTTGAGCGGCGCAGGTCAGCGCAGGTCTTTTGGCAAGACGGAAAGCAGACGGTCGATGATGGTGCCCGAACCCTGCGCGAAGGGCGCAAGGCAGGCGGGCATGGACCCTGCAACGCTGGCCTGACGGTCTTCGGTCATTGCCAAAAGGGCCTGTTCCAGCGCGCCAAGATGGGCCACGCGCACCGCCCCGCCCCCGGAATCCAAGGCTGCGAAAGGTGCTGCGAAATTGTGAACCGAGGGGCCGTGCAGCAGCGCGCAGCCAAAGCTTGCCGGTTCAAAGGGCGTATGGCCGCCGCGATCTGAAAAACTGCCGCCAATCAGGCATATGCCCGACATGGCATACCACAATGACATCTCGCCCATTGTGTCGGCCAGCAAAACGGCCGTACCGGGGGGGGGCACGGGTCCTTTTGACCGGCGCGCGAAACTGAGCCCCCGAGCGCTTATCATGGCCGCAATCTGATCGCCCCGGTCTGGGTGGCGCGGGGCAAGGATCAGGGTCTGCGGGCCGCCGATCTTGCGCGCATGCGCGAAGGCCTGAAGGATGTCGTCTTCTTCGCCTTCATGCGTTGAGGCGGCCAACAGGGTTTTGGCGCGCGGGGCAAGGGGGGCGAACGGGGGGGGCTGAAGGCCGGGCAACGCATGGGCTTTCAACGTGACGACGGGACCAAGTGATGCCGGCGGAAGGCCAAGATCAAGCAAGCGCGCGGCCGAGGCGTCATCCTGAGCAGAAAGCCAATCGATCTGAGACAGGGTTGTTTCGATCAGATCGGGCCAGCGCGCCCAGCGCCCGGCAGATCGTGCGGACAGACGGGCGCCAATCACCAAGACCTGCGCCCCGCGCCGACTGGCGGCGGCAATGCGGGCCGGCCAAAGTTCGTTTTCGATGATGATGAGGGCGCGCGGCGCCATATCATCCAGCATGCGCCCAGCCGCGCCTGCGCCGTCGATCGGGGCCAGGCGGGATGTAATGCCCCCAAGGCCCCAACTGTCCACCAAGCGGCGCCCGGTTTGGGTGTTGGACGTGACCACCAGTGTCAGCCCCGGTCGGGCGGCAATCAATGCGTCGATCACCCATTTGGCCGAGGTCAATTCGCCGACCGAGGCCCCGTGAATCCACAGATGGGCGGGCCCTGCGCCCAATCCCAAGCGTTGGCGCACCTCGGGCCAGCCGCCCCGCCACAAGGCGTGCAGCAGAAAGCCGGGCAGGGCAAAGGCCATAAGGATCTGATACAGGATCATCACAGCGAAGTACGGTGGTCTTTGCCGTCAGGCAAGTCTTTGGTCCTTATGGCAGCTGCGGTGGGCGCGCTTTGGGCCAATTGGTCGCCTCATGCCAAGCCTGTCCCATGGCGAGAATCCCGGCGTCATTGCCAACCCGTCCGGCCAGTTGCAGGCCCATGGGCAAACCGTTGAACCCAAAACCGACCGGCACGGACAGGGCGGGCAAGCCGATCAGGCTGACCGGAATGACCACCTCCATCCAGCGGTGATAGGTATCCATCTTGTGGCCATTGATGTCTTGGGGCCAACGCCAGTCTGTCGGGAAGGGCCAGACTTGGGCGGTTGGCAAAACGATGGCGTCGTAGCTGTCAAACAACCGGGCCATATGAGCATAATAAGACGAGCGGATTGTGCTTGCCTCATAGATGGCTTGGGCTGTCAGGCTTCGGCCTTGCTCGATCTCCCATATCGTTTCGGGCTTGATCTGGGCACGACGTTCGGGTGCGTCGTACAAGGGCTTGAACCCACCAGCATTGAGCATGGCGCGCAGAGTTGTCCACGATTGCCACAACTTATGGGCGGGAAAGGGCGGTGCGATCGGCTCTACGATGGCGCCCATATCTTGCATCTGGCGCAGCGCTATTTCGCACAGGTCCAGAATTCCGGGTTCGATCTGATAGGCGCCGCCCCAATCTGCGGCCCAGGCAATCCGTTTGCCTTTGAGGGTTGCGCCGGTCAAGGCGGCTGCGAAATCTTGGGAGTTGCGTGCAAAGGGGGTTTGCGGGTTCTCTCCGGCCTGTACCGACAAAAGGCGCGCGATATCTTCGACGGTGCGGCCCATGGGCCCTTCGGTGGACAAGGTGGCAAGATGGGTGTCGCCGTCGGCATCGCTTGGAACGAGGCCCCAGGTGGGCCGATAGCCATAGACGTTGCAAAAGGCCGCCGGGTTGCGCAGGCTGCCCATCATGTCGGACCCATCGGCCACGGGCAGCATTCCGGTGGCCAGCCCTGCGGCCGCGCCGCCAGAGGATCCACCTGCGGTGCGCGACAGATCATAGGGATTTCGGGTGACGCCAAACAGCGGGTTGAAGCTGTGGCTGCCGTGGCCCCATTCGGGTGTGTTCGACTTGCCGATGAAAATCGCGCCGGATCCGCGCATCCGCGCGGCAAGAAGATCATCCTTTTCCGGTATGAAATCCTTGAACAGCGGTGAGCCCCATGTGGTTCTTAGCCCTTTTGTGGCACATAAGTCTTTGACTGCCATGGGAATACCATGGAGCCAGCCGGATGACGGAGCGTTATCCGCGGCGCGCGCCTCGTTCATCAGCTCATCAGGGTCGCGCAAGGAGATCACCGCGTTGACCGCGCCGTTCACGGCCGCGATCCTGTCAAGATGGGCCTGCATCACCTCGCTGGGCGAGGTTTGCCGTGCGGCAATCATCCGCGACAGATCAGAAGCGGACTGCTTCCAAAGCTCCATGATAACCTCATGTTCCGGGTTGAAGGGCCCCAAGGGGGTGGGGGGGTGGGGTGGGGGGCATGGCCCCCCACGGGGCGCCCAAGGCGTTACCTTGGGCAAGACCCCTTACTTTTGCAGCTCTGTCCAGATTGCGGTCATGTATTCCTGAGCCTTGGGCGAGCAGGTTGGAATGAACTTTCCTGCGGCCTTGAACTCTTCTGGGATCACAACTTCGGGCGCTGTCTTCATGTCTTCTGGCATGAAGGCTTCGGATCCGGCGATGCCGTTCGCATAGCGCGCAAAGGCCGAGATCATGCCGGCATTTTCAGGCTCTGCGATGAAGTTCAGGAACTTGTAGGCTTCTTCGACGTTCTGCGCATCTTTCAGAAGAGCGACCGAATCCATCCAGACCGGATACCCTTCTTTTGGATAGCCATAGGCGGCGGTTGGCAGGGCCAGACGGATCCGCATGGTGGATCCGTTCCAGTTGACCGAGGCCTTCCATTCGCCCGATGACATCTTTTCCGTGGCGCCGTAATCCATCGAAATCCAGTTCGGCTTGGCTGCCAGCAGGGCATCGCGGGCTTTTTTCAGCACGGCGGTGTCTTCGGAACATGGCTCTCCGCCAGCCCACATCACGGCCAGGTTCACGACATCGTTCATTTCAGGAACGATGTTGATTTTGCCAACCAGTTCCGGCGGAACGTTCAGGAAGACATCAGAGGTATTGATGTCACCGCTGTAGACGGCGGTATCGACGGCGATCCCGGTCGTGCCCCACTGCCATGGAATGGTCAAGGTGCGGCCCGGATCCCAGGCAACATCCATCCACTCGGGTGCGATGTTGGCATGGTTCGGGATCTTTGACAGGTCCAAGGGAACAATCAGACCCTTTTCTGCATAGATCGGCACATATTGGTGGGTCGGCACCACGAGGTCAAAGCCATGGCCGCCCGCTTCGATTTTCGCCAGCGCCGCATCATTGCTGTCGTAGTCGGTGACGGTGACCTTGATACCGGTTTCGGCTTCGAATTTGGCAAGCAATTCGGGGCTGGTGTAGTTGCCCCAGTTGAACAATTGCAGTTGGCCTTCGGCGCTGGCAAGCGAACTTGTTGCCAGAAGAAGGGCCGTTGCTGTCAGTAGTTTTTTCATAGCAGGCTCCCTGGTTTTCGGATTTTGGTTAGTCGTTCTTGCGGGTCAAAAGGAAAAAGGCGGTCAACAAAAGCACCGTGAGTGCCAGCAAGACCGACGAGATGGCGTTCACCTCGGGTGTCATCACACGGCGCAGTTGGCCCATCATGTAGGTTGGCAGCGTATCCTGTCCGCCTGATTTCACAAACTCGGTAATCACCACATCATCAAGAGAAATCACGAAGGCCAGCATGGCCCCTGCGATGATGCCCGGTGCCAGAAGCGGCAGGGTGACCCGGCGAAATGTCATCCATGGGGTGGCGTAAAGGTCGGCGGCTGCGGTTTCCAACGACAGGTCCATCCCTTCCAATCTGGCGCGGATCGGCAGGTAGGCAAAGGGAATGCAAAAGGCCGAATGGGCGGCAATCAGATAGCCCAGACCTTGATAGCCTGTTGCGACCTTGATGGAGGCGAAGAAAATCAGCAGGGCCACGGCGGTGACGATTTCAGGCACCATCAAGGGTTGGTTGATCATGACATAGATGAAGGTTTGCCCGCGAAAGGACTTGCGGCGTGTGGTGCCAAGGGCGGCAAGGGTGGCGCAAAACGTGGCGATGATCGACGCCGAGACAGCAATTCCCAGCGAACGCAAGGTTGCCGACTGAACCGCATCATTCTGCCAGGCCGTGCCATACCATCTGAACGAAAACCCCTCCCACAGGCCAGAGGTTGTTCCTGCGTTGAACGAATAGACCACCAGGACGGCGATGGGCAGATAGAGAAGCGCAAAAACCAAGAGGGCGATTTGCGTGAACCCCGGAAGGTGAGAGGCCGAAAAATTGCGATCAGCCATGCGACGTCTCCCGGTTGGCGGCGCGCACATAGACCAAAAGGGCGACGGTGACGATCACCAGCAGGGTCATCGACAAGGCCGCCCCCAAGGGCCAGTTGCGCCCTTGTCCGAACTGCAACTCGATGAAATTGCCGATCATCATGTTTTTGCCCCCCCCCAAGATGCGCGGGGTCACGACCGCCCCCAAAGAGGGCACAAAGACCAAGATGGATCCGGCGATGACCCCGGGCCGGACGATGGGCAGGATCACGCGGCGCAAAACCGCAAAACGGCTGGCGTACAGATCATAGGCGGCTTCGATTAGGCGCATGTCGAAGCGGTCAATCGCGGCAAAAAGTGGCAAGACCATCAGGGGCAGAAAGACATAGGCCATGCCGATGAAGACCGCCGTATCGGTATAGGTGATCTGAAACGGCACGGTGATCAGTCCCGACCACAGCAGGACGGTGTTGATGACCCCTTCGTTCCGGATCACCTCAAAGATCGCGACGGTGCGGATCAACAGATTGGTCCAAAAGGGAATCGTGATCAGGAAAAGCCAAAGGGGCCGGGATTTGGGTGGGCGGGTTGCAATGAACCAAGCAGTTGGAAACCCGATCAGCAGCGTCAACAAAGTGGTCAGGATCGAGAGTTTCACAGACCGCCAAAAGATCGTCAGATGCGCGTCAGCCCAGACAAAGACGCCCGGATCGAAGATGTCTTCGGAATACAGGATTGACCGCCAACCTTCGAGGCTGAACACGCCCTCGACATTGCCATATTGGCCTTTGGTCAGGAAGGAATAGACCAGCATGATCAACAGCGGGCCACAGGCTGCGAAGGTCAACACAAAGATGGCGGGGGCAGACAGCAGCCAGGCGCTGCGCACCGAGGCCTTGTCGCGGGAGTCTTCGGCGGCGCTCATGATCAATCCGCCAGAACTTGGGCCGCGCCGGGCACAAAACGCAGGGCAACCGATTGCCCCTTTTGAAGGCCGACTTCGCCGTTGGAGGGGCTTTGCAACCGCGCGATCACTTCGGCCCCATCGGCCAAAGACAGATAGCAATGCGTATCGGTGCCAAAGTAGACCAGATTTGAAACCTGTGCCGCGATGGCCCCAGGCTCTGCCGCGTCGGCGAGCCGCACCTGTTCAGGGCGGATGGTAAGGGTTGTGGGGCCCGATCCTGCAAGGCCAGACATTTCCACCATCGCACCGCATCCAAGCCTGACCCCGCCGGGAACGACCGTGGCGGGCAGGAAGTTGGTCTCGCCGATGAAGGAGGCCACAAAGCGATTGCGCGGCGCTGTGTAAATCTCGCGCGGGGAGCCGACCTGCTGCAATTTGCCGGACGACATCACGCCGACGCGGTCTGACATGGTCAAGGCTTCTTCCTGATCGTGGGTCACGAAAACAAAGGTGATGCCGGTTTCAAGTTGCAGCCGCTTCAGTTCGATCTGCATTTCCTTGCGTAGCTTGTAGTCGAGCGCGGAGAGAGGTTCGTCCAGCAGCAGGACCTTGGGCTGCGGCGCAAGGGCCCGCGCCAGCGCGACGCGCTGCTGTTGGCCGCCCGACAGCTGCGATGTCTTTCGTCCGGCCATCGCATCCAACTGCACCAAGGCAATCATCTTTTCAGTGCGTGCCTTTACTTCGGCAGCGGGTTTGCCCAGCATTTGAAGGCCAAAAGCGATGTTTTGTGCCACGGTCAGGTGCGGGAACAGGGCATAGCTTTGAAACACCGTGTTCACGGGCCGTTGGTTGGGCGGCAAATAGGTGATGTCTGCGCCGTCCAACAAGATTGTTCCATCGGTGGGCATTTCGAACCCGGCGATCAGGCGCAACAGCGTGGTCTTTCCACATCCCGAGGGGCCCAGAAGTGTAAAGAATTCCCCTTTGCGAATCTCGACAGAAACGTCGTCCAGCGCGCGCACGGCCCCGTCGCCTTGTCCAAAGGCCTTCACGACATGGCGGGCCTCGATGGCTGTATCCGTGCTCAAGGTGACTCGCTCCTGTTTGTTTTGATCATATTGAAAGGGCATTTCTCTGCCATGCAAGAAAATTCACTGGCCCTGCGCCATAGGGGCGCGTCTTGCACGCCATGGTTGAGCCTGCTCAAGTTCTGAGCACAGGCTGATCAATTCTTCATCTTGTCCGAAAGGCGCGGCCAGATGAACCCCGATCGGAAGGCCCGTGGACGACCACCCCAAGGGAAGACTTGCGGCAGGTTGGCCGGAGGCGTTGAAGATGGCGCAGAATGGAGAATAGGCGAAAATCCCGTTTGGTCCGATGCGGAAATCAACATAATCGGTTGTCTTGTGGCTGAACCTGCCGACCTTGGCGGGCGGCTCTGCCAAGGTGGCGGACAACAGAATGTCAAAGTGACCGTCAAAGGCCGCAGCCATATCGCGGCCAAAGGCGTGGATTTCGCCGACCGCCTGCAAATAGCGGGTGGGATGCAAGGTTTCAGCATAGGCGCAAGCCCCCCGGCTGACGCCTTCGACCAGCGTGTCATCAAGGGTTCGCCCCTTCAGGGCCGAGCGGATGGACAGGGCGCTTCCCACTGCGACGATGTCGGTCCAGGCGCGCATCATGCCCTTGAAATCGGCCTTGGGAAGGGCCGGCGCCACATGGTGGCCAAGACTTTCCAGCAACCGGCCGGTGGCGCGCACCGCCTCGGCCACGTCGGGATCGATCGGGTCTGCGGTGAAGGTCGTATCGCAGATCCCGACGCGCAGGCGGCGCGGGGGGCGGCTGATGGCGTCCGCGTGCCCGCGGGCAAGGGGCGGGGCGGCATAGGGTGCCCCCAGATCGGCGCCTTCGCAGGCATCCAGCATTCGGGCGGTATCGCGCACAGAGCGGGTCAGGAACCCGTCAATGGCCATGCCCGCCCAGCCTTCGCCGGCATAGGGGCCGTCGGGCAACCGGGCGCGGGTGGGTTTGAACCCAAACAGGCCGCAGCTTGAGGCGGGGATACGCACCGATCCGCCGCCGTCTGATCCATGGGCGAAAGCCACGATTCCGGCAGCCACGGCAGCGCCCGCGCCCCCTGAGGAGCCCCCCGAGGTATGATCCAAATTCCACGGGTTGCGGGTTGGGCCGCCGTATACGGCCGCTTCGGTGGCACCGCCGATGCCGCCTTCGGGGCTTGTGGTTCGTCCGAAGGTGACAAGGCCCGTGGCGCGCATGCGGGTGTAGATCGCCGAATCGAGGGAATAGCGGGTGTTGGCAAACAGACGCGAGCCGTTGTGACTGGGAAAATCGCGCGCTTCGGCCCCCAGATCCTTGAGCAAGAAGGGCACACCGCGGAACGGACCCGCAGGCAGCCCTTCGGCGATAGCCCGGCGCGCCACGTCTTCCTGAATCAAAACGACCGCATTCAGGGCTGGGTTGCGCGCCTCTACTGCGGCGAGGGCTGCATCCAGCAGTTCGCTTGGCGACACCTCGCCCGAGGCGACCCAAGCCGCCAGTTCCGTTGCATCTTGTGCGCCCAGATCGCCGATCATCGTCTTGCTCCTATCCGTTCGCTGTACAGTGGCCGTCCAAGCCCGTTTGTGCCATTCTGCCCGCGCCATGGGACAGGTCGCAATCGGGGCAAATGGCGATTCAGGGTGTGATCGTCAGTTCTTGCCGCAAGCTTCCATCCGGGCGGAAGATCAGGAAACGGCTGTCTTGTGTCACCACGCCGATCCATCCCGGACCTTGGGTGATCGACAAGGGCTTTGCGCCTTGGGGGAGGGCCAAACTTTGCGGAAGCGCGGGCAAAACATTGCCATCGGGCATACGGGTGACAAGCAGGCCGACCACGGTTATGACACCCACGATCATGGTGATCATCAAGACGGTCACCAAAGTTTTCAGAAATCTCAGTCCCGGCGGCAGCTGTGGCTCTTGTGTAGGATCAGACATGGCTTTCCTTTCAGGCGACGACGACGAGCTGGGCGAGGTCCTGCAGATCGTTCTGGGCGAAGACCCGCCCGAGCGTCTTGATAAGGCCCTTGCCGCTGCTGTGCCAGAGGACGCGGCGCTGTCACGCTCTCGGCTGATGAAGATGATTGCCGAAGGGGACGTCTTTCGGGACGGGATGGCCATCACCGATCCCAAGACAAAAGTGCATGCGGGAGAGGCTTATGCTCTGCGGCTAGCCCCGGCGATTGCGGTGGAAACGAAGGCCGAAGACATTCCGCTGACGGTCATCTGGGAGGACGGCGATCTGATCGTGATCGACAAGCCTGCCGGAATGGTTGTGCACCCGGCACCGGGAACACCCAGCGGCACCTTGGTGAACGCGCTGCTGCATCATTGCGGCGATACCTTGTCGGGCATTGGCGGCGAACGGCGGCCGGGCATTGTGCACCGCATTGATAAAGACACCACGGGGCTTTTGGTTGTGGCCAAGTCGGACCGGGCCCATCACGGTTTGGCCGCCCAATTTGAGGCCCATACCGTCAATCGCCATTATATGGCGGTCGTCCATGGGGTGCCGTCCGCTTACGATCCGCGTCTGCGCGGGATGCGCGGTGTGACCTTTGAGGCGGGCGGTATCTTGCGCATCGCGACGCATTTGGCGCGCCACAAGACCGACCGTCAACGGCAGGCGGTTGTCTGGGATCAGGGCCGGCACGCGATCACGCGGGCGCATGTGGTGGAATCGTACCGCGATCAGGCCGCCTTGGTGGAATGTTGGCTTGAAACCGGGCGTACCCATCAGATTCGGGTGCATATGGCCTATGGCGGGCATGGGTTGATCGGCGATCAAACCTATGGCGGCAAGCGGCGTTTGCCCGAAAAGCTGTTTGGTCCGGCGGCGGATTTGGCCAATGGCTTTGCCCGTCAGGCGCTGCATGCGGCGACCTTGGGCTTTGATCATCCCGTTACGGGCGAGACGCTGAAGTTCTCATCACCTTTGCCGGGGGACATGGCGGCCTTGCTGGCGGGGCTGCGCGGCATGCCCTAACGGGCGAGCCACCCCAGCGCCAAGGCTTTGCGTGAAACCCACAACAAGCCTGCGGCAATCAGCACAACCAGGCTGAGGATAACAACCTGCGGTGTTCCAAGGGCGGCGAAAACCCCGTGAATTGCGTCCCCGATCCAAAGGGCGATGTACCCAGCAAGGGACAGGGCGAAAACCAGAACCGACGTGGCCTTGCGCAAGGCAAGCAAGACGGCTCCCAAAACGCCGCCCAAGACGCCAACCGCAAAAGCCACCGTCATCCATGCCGGGTAGCCGAGCATGGCACTGGCCTGCTCGGCCGTCATGCCCGAGGCCGTCAAACTTTGCTGCGTGGCCCCAAGGCTGCCGATGAATTGCACCAGACCGAACAGATTCCACGCGAGGCCAAGAGCCGCGGCGACCCAGAACCATTTTGCCGGCTTCGAAGAAAGGGTTGTTTCGGTTTGCATTCTGACTTCATCTCCTAAGCTTGGGATTGCGGATGCGCGTTGGGTTGCTTAATGATTATGACCGCAATCATTAGATTGGGAGACGTGGCTTGGTCAAGCTTAACAAAGATGAGACCGAGAAAAATCATGCGGCGCTTATGGCGGCCGCAAGTGAAGACATTCGCAGAAATGGGATCGGCGCAGCATCCGTTGCCGACATTGCAAAGTCGGCCGGGCTGACACACGGCGCTGTCTATCGCCGGTTTCCCAGCAAGGCGGCCCTTGCGGCCGAAGTCGTGACGCAAGACTTTGACAGAATCGTCAACCTTCTGACCCAGATGGCCAGCCTTGATGATGGATTTGCGGCCTATGTTACGGCCTATCTGGGCCCGGGCCACCGCGATTACTTTCCATGGGGTTGCCCGGCGGCGCCGCTCGCCTCGGAAATCGCGCGCGTCGAGATGGAAGTGCAACAGGCGTTCTGTGATGGGTTGAAGCGCAATCTTGATGGGATCGCCGCCCTGGACAAGGATGCCGACCGCACCGCGGCCCAGGCCCGCGCGATGGTTGCCCTTGCCACATTGGTCGGTTCCCTGTCCTTGGCCCGCGCGTGCAAGGCAAGTGATCCCGAATTGTCGGATGGATTCCTGACACAGGCGCGCGACGCACTTTTGCGCAACCGCAACCCGGAAACGTGACCGACGGGCACTTGCTGCAAGAAAACACCGACTTTTCGGCGGAAATCCGCCGAGTGACCGCTCCCGCTGCAACGCAGCATATCCACAGAATTGGAACAGGTGTAATCGGACCGCTTGCCGCAGTGCCGGCGACCCATACGGAGCATCCGTTCGCCCCTGCCAGGGCATGCCCACTACTTCAATCGCCGGGTTTGCGATTTGATGCATCGGGCGGCACACCCCACGTCATAACCAATGTTGGAAATCATGATCTACGACCCTGTCCGCCCTGCGGACCCTAAAGTTTTGGCCAATGATGATGCAGGCGATCTGGATATCGCCGACTATTTGCGGGCCGCCGAGGCGGACCTGCACGAGGAAACCGCCCTGCCAGAGGCACAGCGGCAAAGCTTTGCGGCCTTGCTGATTGGCGCTGTTGGTGTTGTCTACGGTGATATTGGCACAAGCCCCATCTATGCCTTCCGCGAGGCGCTGCGTGCGACGTCATCAGACGGCTCGGCGGCGGTTGGCCGGCCCGAGGTGTTGGGTGTGCTGTCGCTTTTGATCTGGACGCTGATTTTGATCGTAACGGTCAAATATGTCTTTGTTCTGCTGCGTGCCGACAACCGGGGAGAGGGCGGCATTTTGGCACTTTATACGCTTGTTCGTCTGGCCGCGCGGCGCCGATCGGTGCCTGTTTTGATCTTGGCGATGGCAGGCGCGGCCTTGTTTGCGGGTGATGCTGCCATCACGCCGGCGATTTCGGTTTTGTCCGCCGTTGAGGGGATGGAACTGATCTTGCCCAGTTTGAACCCGTGGATTTTGCCCGTGACCTTGGCTGTTCTTGTGGGATTGTTCGTTGCACAAAGGCGCGGCACAGCCTCGGTCGCGGGTCTTTTCGGTCCGGTGACCGTGGTTTGGTTTTTGGCGCTGGCCGGACTTGGCCTATGGCACATGGCGGCCAACCCCGGAGTTTTGGCGGCCTTCAACCCGGTTTGGGGCGTTCAGTTTCTGGCAAACCATCTGGGGGTTTCGATGGTGGTCCTTGGCGCGGTGTTTCTGGCCGTGACGGGGGGCGAGGCGCTGTATGCCGATCTGGGGCATTTTGGCCGCAAACCGATCATGGCTGCGTGGTTTGTACTTGTCTTTCCGGCCCTTGTCTTGAACTACCTTGGGCAGGGGGCCTTGGTACTGTCCAATCCATCGGCCGCTGAAAACCCGTTCTTCAGCATGACACCAGAATGGGGCCTGCCGGTGTTGGTGATTTTGGCCACAGCGGCCACAGTTATCGCCAGTCAGGCCGTGATTTCGGGCGCGTTTTCCATGGCACGGGCCGCTATCCAGCTGGGTTTCTTGCCGCGCCTGACCATTCGCCATACGGCCGAAGGTCAATCGGGACAGATCTATATCGGGGCGGTCAATTGGTTGCTTTTGGGCGGGGTGATCTGGCTTGTTGTCAGCTTTGGCTCCTCTGGGGCTTTGGCGTCGGCCTATGGGATCGCCGTCAGCGGGACGATGGTGCTGACCACCGTGCTTGGCTTTTTGTATATCCTGCGCTCTGGCGTCATCGCGCCGTGGCTTGCCGTGGTATTCATCGCCCCGATCGCGGCGATAGAGACCGGGTTTCTGGCCGCCAATCTGACCAAATTGCACGATGGCGGCTATGTGCCGGTGATCGTGGCGGTTGTTCTGGGGGCGCTGATGTGGGCGTGGTGGCGCGGGACGCAAAAGGCGCAGGCGCGCGCGCGAAAATTGGCGATCGACACGCGAAGCTTTGTGCGATCGATGCGCAGCAGTTCGGTTCTGGCCATCCCAGGCACCGCGTTCTTCTTGACCTCTGATCCGGATATCGTGCCTTCCGCCTTGTTGCACAACATCAAGCATAACCGCGTCCTGCACGAACAAACCGTTCTTTTGACGGTTGAGACGCTGCGGGTGCCCTTTGCCTCCGCCGAAGAGCGCGCCCAGATCGAGCGTTTGGGCGGCCCTTTCGTGCGGTTGAGCCTGCGCTTTGGTTTCATGGAAACGCCCAATGTTTCAAAGGCCATTTCATCGGCGCGCCGGGCCGGATTGAAGTTTGACGTGATGGCGTCAACGTTCTTTTTGGGCCGCAAACGCACCGTTCTGCGCGGCAAGGTCGGCCCTAGTCGCGGGATGGACGTGCTGTACGCGGTGACGGCGCGGTTTGCGGCAGATCCGACCGATTTTTATCACTTGCCGCGCGACCGTGTCGTGGAATTGGGCGAGCGCGTTGCGATGTGACCTTGTGCCCATGACGAGATCGTGATCGGGATGTAACACACCTTCACATTAGCATCCGCGATCCCAAATAGATGATAAGAAATTGACGGGGGTCCCCTCTTGAACGGCGGCGGCGGGCTTCCTAAATCGGGTCAACCCCCGGGGGCCGCAATCGGACCCGGGCAAAAAGGGAGCGTCAAACGTGAGCACCTATGCCAATCTGCCTGCCCCATCCCCCGAACAGGGGCTGAACCGGTACATGCAGGAAATCCGCAAGTTCCCCATGCTGGAACCGGAAGAAGAATATATGCTGGCGAAGGCTTGGGTGGATCACGAAGATCCCAAGGCCGCGCATCGTCTTGTGACCAGCCATCTGCGATTGGCGGCGAAAATTGCCATGGGTTACCGCGGCTATGGACTGCCGCAAGCCGAGGTGATTTCCGAAGCCAATGTCGGGTTGATGCAGGCGGTCAAGCGGTTCGACCCCGAAAAGGGCTTTCGGCTTGCGACCTATGCCATGTGGTGGATTCGCGCCTCGATCCAGGAATACATCCTGCGGTCCTGGTCCCTGGTTAAGCTGGGCACGACGAGCGCGCAGAAGAAACTGTTCTTCAATCTGCGCAAGGCCAAGGCCAAAGTTGGTGCGCTGGAAGAGGGCGATTTGCGCCCGGAAAATGTGACGAAGATCGCGCATGATCTGTCGGTGTCCGAAGAGGAAGTGGTGGCAATGAACCGCCGCCTTGCCGGGTCTGATGCCAGCCTGAACGTGACCGTCGGCAGCGATGGCGACAGCACCACCCAGTGGCAAGACTGGCTGGAGGACGAAGACAGTGATCAGGCGGGCGCCTATGCTGAAAAGGACGAATTTGACACCCGCATTGCGCTTTTGACCGAGGCTATGTCGGCGTTGAATGAGCGTGAGCGGGATGTTTTGGCCAAGCGGCGTTTGGCCGAAGATCCGATCACGCTGGAAGAACTGTCTGAAAGCTATGGCGTCAGCCGCGAACGCATTCGCCAGATCGAAGTGCGCGCGTTTGAGAAGTTGCAAGAGCGCATGCGCCTGCTGGCCAAGGGCAAGGGTATGGTGGTTCCGGCCTGATACCGGCCCGGCGCGGACAAGGTTTGACGCGGGCACGATGATCGTGCCCGCGGTCTTGTTCGGTGCTGCGGCCTTGCTCTGCCCCCGTCAGAACGATAAAGACATAGTCTGATCACAAGAAGGACGCGCGCGAGATGGCAATGAATCTGAAAGACAGCTTCTTGCCGCCCATGCATCCTGAAGGGCGCAAGTTTGTCGCGATCTTTGCGGCCATCACGGTTGTTCTTTTCCTGATCTGGCATGTCTTGGGCTGGATCGGAATCGGTCTGACCATCTGGTGCTATTACTTCTTTCGCGATCCGGTACGCTCTGTTCCGACGGGGGACAGCCTTGTTCTGTCACCGGCCGATGGGGTTGTGTCCTTGATCGAACAGGTCGCACCGCCAACGGGCCTTGGGATGGATTCGGCGCCGCTTTGGCGGGTTTCTGTATTCATGTCGGTGTTCAATTGCCATGTGAACCGGGCCGTGACGCGTGCCACGGTCGGGGCGGTGGCCTATCATCCGGGCGCATTTTTGTCGGCCAGTCTTGATAAGGCCAGTGAAGAAAACGAGCGAAATGCCGTGCGGTTTGACTTGGCGGATGGCCGCCAGATCGCGGTGGTGCAAATCGCCGGTCTGATCGCGCGGCGGATTGTCTGTTGGGTCAGCCCCGGCACCGTATTGCGCGCAGGAGAGCGGTTTGGCCTGATCCGGTTCGGATCGCGGTTGGATATCTATTTGCCGCCGGGGGTGAACCCCTTTGTCAGTCTGGGCCAAACCATGGTCGCCGGCGAGACGGTGATCGCCGATCTGTCCAGCACAGCGCCTGCTGCAGCCTGCCGGCGTGATTGAGCCATGCCAGACCCCAAGCGCGAAATTGCCCTTGTCCAGTTTTTGCCAAATGCGATGACGCTTGGGGCCATTGCGGCCGGGGTTACGGCGCTGCGGATGGCCTTTGCGGGCAACCTTGATCTGGCGATGTTGTTGATATTGCTGGCGGCCATTCTGGATGGGCTGGATGGCCGTATTGCCCGGGCGCTGGGCAGCGAAAGCCTGATTGGTGCCGAACTGGATTCCTTGGCCGATCTGGTGAACTTTGGCGTCGCCCCGGCCTTTATTCTGGGGGTTTGGTCGCTTTTGGACGTGCCTATCTTGGGCTGGGGGGCGGCCCTGTTTTACGTGATCTGTGCGGCGTTGCGGTTGGCCCGGTTCAATGTGGGCCTTAAATCAGGGACGGTGCATGACCCGAGGTTCTTTACCGGCGTTCCGTCGCCGGCAGGGGCCTTGCTGGCGCTGACGCCGATCATCCTGTCCAATGCGTTTCCGATGCTGACGCCGCCCGGGCTGGTGTGTGCGATGTGGCTGATCGGTTGCGGGATCTTGATGATCAGCACGCTGCCGAGCTTTTCCTTGAAAATGCGGATCCCGCGCGCTTGGAAACGGCCGGGCCTGTTCCTGTTGGCCGGTGTTTTTGCATTTTTGGTGTTTTTCCCATGGTCTACCTTGTTCGTCTTCAACATGGCGTATCTGTTGTCGATCCCTGTTGCGATGCGCAAGGCGGCCGAAGCTGCCAAGAACCGCACGGAAAGCCCCGCAAACGTGGCGGGCAAGTAACGCTGCGGCAATTTCTTCGCCCCGGGCGGGCGTGATTTGAAGCAATGGTTTGAATTATCAAGATTTATCGGGCATACGGCGGGAATACACCTTCTGGGGGGAAGAACATGAAACCTGTAAAATGGGGCATTCTTGGCGCGGCGAATTTTGCGCGTCAGCATATGGCACCGGCGATCCATGCCGCCAAAGGGGCCGAGCTTTATGCGCTTGCGACAGCCAGCCCGGAAAAGGCCGAAGGGTTTACCGAGTTTTGCCCCGGGTTGAAAGTTCACAGCACCTATGAGGCGCTGCTGGCTGATCCAGAGGTTGAGGCGGTTTATATTCCCTTGCCGAACCATCTTCATGTGGTCTGGACATTGAAGGCGATTGCCGCTGGCAAACATGTTCTGTGCGAAAAGCCGATTGCCCTGCATGCCCGCGAGATCGAGCAGATCATTCTGGCGCGCGATGCGTCGCGCTTGCTGGTGGCCGAGGCCTATATGATTGTGCATCACCCCCAATGGCAGCGCGCCCGGGAGTGGGTTCAATCGGGCGAGATCGGCGATATTCGCCACGTTGATGCGGCGTTTTCCTTTGATATTACAGAAGCGAAGGACAACATCCGCAACAAGCCGGAAACGGGTGGTGGATCGTTGCGCGATATTGGGGTTTATACCTTTGGCAGCATGCGTTTTGTCACCGGTGCCGAACCTGTCGATGTTCAGGCCCGCATGATCCGCGACAACAAGATCGACAGCTGGGCGCAGGTGACCGGTGTCATGGAAACCGGCAAGACCCGTTTCACCTATTCGTCCATGACGTCCATGCGGTTGCCCAACCGCCAAGAGGTGACCTTTCAGGGCACCAAGGGCATGATCCGGGTTGCCAGCGCGCCGTTCAACGCAAATGTCCATGACGTGGCCGAGATCGAGCTTCACAAACCCGCAATGACCGTGCGTACCGAACGTTTTCCGACGGCGAACCACTATGTTCTGCAGGTTGAGGCCTTTGGCAAAAGTATGCGCGACGGCTCGGTCTATCCGTGTTCCTTGGAATTTGTTCGCGGCACGCAGGCGATGATGGATCGGGCCTATAGTGTGGCCACGGATTTTCAGATCTGACATCGGCGAATTTTAGCGCATCCTTGCCGCGCGCGCCTTAAACGTGCGGCAAGCCTGCCTATATGCGGGGGGAAGGAGGACCAATCCATGTCCGATGCCATTCCTGACCCCATGATCGACCCCGGCCCGCGCAGTCAGCCAGAGCCGGGCGCCCCAAAATCCCTTCATCCGGCCACCAAGGCGGTCTGGACACGGGGCCTGTATATGCTGGCCATTGCGGTGCTGTACGGCTTGGCCCAAACGGCGCTGCATGTCATGACGCTTGTGCAGTTCATCGTGATGGTGACGGGACGCGGGCAGCCCAATGAACAGATTGCCAAGTTTGGAAAGACCATGGGCAGCTGGCAATTGAAAGCAGCCCGCTTTCAAACGGCGGATAGCGAAGAAAAGCCCTGGCCCTGGTCGGCGGTCGACTGAAAAAGCGACACCGGCTTGCTTTGGATCATGGCGGCGCGCGCAAACCGCGCGTCTGATCGCACCACAATCCCTGTGGAGCGAGCCATGAAATCACCGTGCATCTTATTTTTACTGGCGTCAGAAGAAGAGTTTCGACTGCTTAAGGGGCAGGGCGAAAGTTTGAAGGATATCTTGCAGCGCCGCGCCGACAGTTTTGCCGACGGGGACTATGAGTTTGACACGCCGAAGGGCAAGAATCGCAGCGGCAGCGTCAGCTATGACATCAGCAGCGGGCAAACCGAGACGGATATCGAACGCCCGCGACTGGCCCGGCACGCCGCCGAAGCGCTGAAGGCGGAATGGGACAAGGGCGGCTATGACCAGATTGTGCTGTCGGCAGGCCCTAAACTTTTGGGGGCGCTGCGGAAGGCCCTGCCTGCGTCACTGGAGCCGCATATCGCAAGCGAGTTGCACAAGGATTTGGTGAAACTGTCCGCGCACGACCTGCACCCGCATTTGGTCAGCCGCGCGCCGAATTGACCGGCGCGTTGGCCCGATAAAGGCTGCGTTCGGCGGCAAGGATACGCCCAAATTCAGGGACGAATTCTTGCCACCTTGGATTCCCGCAACTTGGGCGCTGCCTAGGCCTCCAGCGCTTCCAACTCGTCGATGAAGCCGGCGATCATCGACAGACCCTTGTCCCAGAAGGTTGGATCTGACGCATCCAGTCCGAAGGGGGCAAGCAGGTCTTTGTGGTGTTTGGAACCGCCCGCCTTCAGCATGTCAAAATACTTTTCTTCAAACCCTTCCAGCCCGCCAGCGTAGGCCGCGTAAAGTGCGTTCACGAGCCCATCACCAAAGGCATAGGCATAGACATAGAAGGGCGAGTGGATGAAGTGCGGAATGTAAGACCAGAAGGTTTCATATCCATCCATGAATTCAAAGGCATCGCCCAGGCTTTGGGCCTGCACCGACATCCACAGCGCGTTGATGTCATCGGGCGTCAGTTCGCCTTCGGCCCGCGCGGCGTGCAGTTTGCATTCGAAATCATAAAAGGCGATCTGCCGAACAACGGTGTTGATCATGTCTTCGACCTTCCCGGCCAGAAGCGTTTTCTTTTCGGCCGGAGTTTGCGCCTTGTCCAGCAAGGCCCGGAATGTCAGCATTTCGCCGAAGACCGAGGCTGTTTCTGCCAGAGTCAGGGGCGTTGATGACAATAATTCGCCTTGGCCCGCCGCCAGAACCTGATGCACGCCGTGGCCCAATTCATGCGCCAGCGTCATCACATCGCGCGGTTTGCCAAGATAATTCAGCATGACATAGGGGTGAACGGTGGTCACGGTTGGATGGGCAAAAGCGCCGGGCGCCTTGCCCGGTTTGACACCGGCGTCAATCCAGCCGTCCGTGAAGAAGGGTTTGGCAATGTCTGCCATGCGCGGATCAAAGGCCTTGTAGGCATTCAAGACTGTCTGCGTCGCCTCGTCCCAGCCGACGATTTTTGGCACCTCGATCGGCAGGGGCGCGTTGCGGTCCCAGGTCTGCAACCGGTCCAGCCCCATCCATTTGGCCTTGAGACGGTAGTAGCGGTGCGAAATCTTGGGATAGGCCGCCACGACGGCATTGCGCAGCGCCTCGACCACTTCGGGTTCGACGTGGTTGGCCAAATGGCGGGCGTATTGCGGGCTGGGCATCTTGCGCCAGCGATCGTCGATCTCTTTTTCCTTGGCGAGGGTGTTGGTGATCCGCGCGAAGAGTTTGATATGCTTGTCAAACACCGTTGCAAGTGCGCGCGATGCCGCCTCGCGTTTGGAGCGGTCTGCATCCGTCAGAAGGTTCAATGTCGCTTCGAGGTTCAGATCTTCCTCTTCGCCCGCCACGGCAAACATCAGACCCGCCATGGTTTCATCGAACAGCTTGTTCCAAGCGGATGCCCCCACGACCGACGCATCGTGCAGATAGGTTTCCATCTCGTCGGACAATTGATGCGGACGCATGGCGCGCAAACGGTCAAACACCGGCTTGTAGCGGGCCAGATCCGAATTGGCCGCCAAGAGGCTGGTCAGATGGCTTTCGTCCAGACGATTGAATTCAAGGCTGTAGAACACCAGGGGCGTGGTCGCGTTGGTGATGGCATCTTGCATGTCGGCCATGAATTTGGCGCGGTCACTGTCCATGGTGTTTTGATAGTATCGCAGGCCGGCATAGGACATGATCCGCCCGGCGGCGATATCGATCGCCTCGTATCTTTGGACGGCCGACAGCAGGCCAGCTGCATCCAAGTGCGCCAACTTGCCCTGATAATCGGCGGCGAAGGCCTTTACCTCAGACTCGACGAATTGAAGATCTGCGGTCAGCGCGGGCGCATCCGGAGCCTCATAAAGATCAGAAAGATTCCATTCAGGAAGATTGCCAAAGGCATTGGAGCCCATGCGGGCGTCAAAAACGGGGCGGGGCAGGGGAAGGGTCATGGCAGCTCCTATACAGCTTTGACTCACATCTAGGGGGAAGGGTGGGGGGGCTGCAACCCCGGCGGGGAAATTGGCTGGATTGCCCAAAAAATAGGCGCAATTGCCGGAATGCTTGGAAAATGCGCCTGCTGGGCTTTACCTTTGCAAAGTCGCGGTCCTAACCTGCGAAAGAACGGGGAGGCGGCCAAGATGACCACCTATTTCAATGAAATGTTTGACGCGGGCCAGGTGCGCGACCCCTATGCGAGGTTGCAAGACTGGATGCAGTCCATGCCCGCAGACCGCCGCCTTGAAAAACAAGCCGAGGCCGAGGAACTGTTTCGGCGCATCGGCATTACCTTTGCCGTCTATGGCGAAGGCGGCGATCCGGACCGGTTGATTCCCTTTGACATGTTTCCGCGTGTCTTTACGGCGCAGGAATGGGCCAAGCTGGACCGCGGCATCAAACAAAGGGCCCGCGCGCTGAATGCCTTTTTGGTTGATGTCTATGGCCGGGGGGAGATTGTGCGTGCCGGCCGCATCCCGGGCAATCTGGTGTATCAAAACGCCGCTTATGAGATATCGGTATCCGGGTTCGTGCCGCCCAAGGGCGTGTATTCCCACATCGTGGGTATCGACATCGTACGGACCGGACCCACGGATTTTTACGTGCTTGAGGACAATTGCCGCACGCCGTCGGGCGTTTCGTACATGCTGGAAAGCCGCGAGATGATGATGCGGATGTTCCCCGACCTTTTTCGTGAAAACCGGATTCAACCGGTGGATCGCTACCCCGACCTTTTGCGGCGCACTTTCGCCTCGGTGGCGCCGGCGAAATGCGACCGTGAACCAACGGTGGTCATCCTGACGCCGGGCCATTTCAATTCGGCGTACTACGAGCACAGCTTTCTGGCGGATCTGATGGGTGTCGAACTGGTCGAGGGGCAGGATCTGTTCGTGGATGGTGCCTTTGTTTACATGCGCACAACCCAAGGGCCAAAGCGCGTGGATGTCATCTATCGCCGCATTGATGATGCCTTCATCGACCCTTTGTGTTTTCGACCCGATTCCATGTTGGGCGTGCCGGGATTGATGGATGTCTACCGATCGGGCGGTGTGACGATCTGTTCGGCCCCCGGCGCGGGTGTGGCCGATGACAAGGCCGTCTATACCTATGTGCCTGAGATGATCCGGTTTTATCTGGGTGAAGAGCCGATTTTGGAAAACGTGCCCACGTGGAAATGTGCCGAAGCGGATGATCACAAATATGTGGATGAGAACATGGCCGACCTTGTGGTGAAAGAGGTGCACGGATCTGGCGGCTATGGCATGCTGGTGGGGCCAAAATCCACCAAGGCCGAGGTTGAAGAGTTTCGGGCCCGTGTGCGTGCCAATCCTTCAAACTATATCGCCCAGCCAACGCTGGCCCTGTCCACGACGCCGACATTTGTGGCCGAAGGGGTTGCGCCGCGCCATGTTGATTTGCGGCCCTACTGTCTGGTTGGCGAGCGGATCGAACTTGTGCCCGGCGGCATGACCCGCGTGGCGCTGAAGGACGGCTCTTTGGTGGTGAACTCGTCGCAGGGCGGGGGCGTCAAAGACACTTGGGTTCTGGCGGAGTAGACAGATGCTTTCAAGAACCGCCGACAATTTATACTGGATCGCCCGTTATATGGAGCGGGCGGAAACGGTGGCGCGCCTGCTGGAAGTGGGGGCGCGCATTGCGCTTTTGCCATCGGCAAAGGGGTATCGCAGCGATTGGGACAGCTTGCTGCGCGCTTCGGGAAATGCGAGCGGATATGCGCAAAAATATGGTGAGCCGGACCAAAAATCGATTGAGGACTATCTTTTCTTTGATCGGGACAATCCCAATTCGGTTGCCAATTGCATCACCTCTGCCCGCGAGAATGGGCGTATTGTTCGCACGGCCCTGACCACGCAGGTTTGGGACGCGCTGAACACCGCCTTTCAAGAGTTGCGGCGGATCGAAACGGCCCGCAAACGGCAAGAGTTGTCGCAATTGACCGATTGGGTGATGAAACAGACAGCCATGGTGCGCGGGGCGATCGATGCGACGCTGCTGCGCGATGCCGGCTATAACTTTTTGAATATCGGATATTATCTGGAACGCGGTGACAGCACCGCGCGCCTGATGGATGTCAAATACTATGTCCTTTTGCCGCGCGCGGATTTTGTTGGGTCTGGCTTGGACAACGACCAATGGATGATGCTTTTGCGCGCGCTGGGCAGCCATCGGGCCTTTCGCTGGGCCTATGGGGGGGATTTGACGGCCAGCAAGATCGCCCATTTCCTGATCTTGAACCCCCAGTGCCCGCGGGCGCTGATCACTTGCGTGGCGGGCATGGCAAATCATTTGGGGCGGCTGGCCAAATTGTATGACACAGAAACGCCCGCACAGGCGGCGGTGCGCGCGCTGTTGGCGGAACTGGAAGGCCAGAGCACCGAAAAGATCTTTGACGAGGGCCTGCATGAATTCCTGACGCGCTTTGTGCGTCAGGCGGCGGGATTGGGGGCTGTCATTCATGACAGCTATTTGTCGGGGGATATGGCGCTGTGATCCTGACCATTCAGCATATGACACGGTATGATTACGCGAGTCCGGCCCGGGCCGTTGTGCAAAGCCATCGCATCACCCCAACACGCTGTGACGGACAAAAGGTGATGTCGTGGCAAGTTTCGGTGACCGGTGGGCGCAAGGGGGGCGAATTTCGCGATGGCGCAGGGGATCTTGTGACCGCGTGGACCATTCCGGGCCCTGTCGATTCAGTGGAAGTTTCGGTTCAAGGCATGGTCGAGACGACCGACATGGCAGGGATCTTGAAAGGCAACCGCGAAACGGTGCCGCCCGAGGCCTATCTTCGCGATTCGGTGGCCACCAAGGTGGATGCGGCATTGCGCGATCTTGCCCAATCGGTCAGCGAAACTGCGCCTTTGGATGTGGCGCATGGGCTTTCGCGGGCGGTCACAAAGGCCATTCTTTACAGGCCGGGGGTGACCCATTCCTTCACCACCGCTGCGGCCGCCTTGGCGCAGGGCGAAGGCGTTTGTCAGGATCATGCCCAGGTGATGGTTGCCATCGCGCGGCATCGCGGTCTGCCCGCGCGCTATGTTTCGGGGTATCTTTTTGCCGATGCCGCGGGCGTGGCGCATGAGGCGGCGCATGCCTGGGCCGAAGTGTATGTACCCGGGTTCGGTTGGATCGGGTTTGATCCAGCCAATGAATGCTGTCCGGATGCCCGATATCTACGGCTGGGTTCCGGATTGGATGCCAAAGAGGCCGCCCCTATTCGCGGGACAACGCGCGGCACGGGCGAGGAAAGCCTGTCGGTTACGGTTGCTGTTCAGGCGCAGGCCCAATAGGGTCAGGTACCACAAAAAATCTGGGGGGCGCGGCGCATGACCTATTGCGTAGGATTACTGTTGAACGAGGGGATGGTCTGCCTTTCGGACACGCGCACGAATGCGGGGCTTGATAACATATCGACCTATCGCAAGATGTTCTTCTTCGAAGACCCCGGTGAGAGGGTAATCACCATCATGACCGCGGGGTCGCTGTCGATTTCCCAGACCACCATCGCGCGCCTGCGCGAGGCCATCGACGATCCGGATGCCAGTGTTGATACGTCGATCATGTTGGCGCCAACGATGTTGAAGGTGGCGCTGATCATCGGAAACGCGCTTGCTGCTGTGCGGTCGGAGATTGACGAAAAATTGTCCGCAATGAATCAGGGCGCGTCCGCCAGCATGATTGTCGCGGCCCAGCGAAAAGGCGGGGCGATGCGGTTGTTTCTGATCTACCCCGAAGGAAATTTCATCGAGGCGACGGAAGACACGCCTTTCCTGCAAATCGGCGAGCATAAATACGGCAAGCCCATTCTGGACCGGGTGGTCAAGCCATCGACGTCGCTGGCTGATGCCGAAAAGGCGGTCTTACTGTCGATGGATTCGACGCTGCGATCCAATTTGTCTGTTGGGATGCCTTTGGATCTGTGCGTGATCGAAAAGGATGCGTGCAAGGTCAGCCGCAAACGCCGAATAGAAGCGGGAGACCCGTCTTTCCGTGCGATGTCAGAGGCTTGGTCTGGCGCTTTGCGCGATGGGTTCACGCAGATAAAGTTATAGGCGGGCTATCTGTTCGCGCTGAAAAGGGCGACGGCTTCGTCGACAAATTGGGTGCGGTGCGCCGAGCGTTCCATCAAGACCTCATGCTCGGCGCCGGGGAACATGGCAAGCCGCCCCTTTGGCCACATGGCCATGCGGGCATGGATCGGGCCGGTATCGACGATCTTTTCAGCTGTGCCCAATGCAGTCAGGGTGGGAAAGTTCGGCGAAGGCAGAAGCGCCAAGGCGCTGCATTCACTCAAGGCCGCCTTCAACCAGCCCAAGGACGGGCCACCCAACGTCAATTCAGGATGGGCTTGGGCCTGCCTGCGCATGTAATCCCACATCTCGGCATCGGTGGTCAGTGTGTTGCCGGCAAAGGGCTGTTCCAGCACATATGTGGACGGTTTGGTTCCGGGGGCGTAGCGATCGTCAAAGCTGAACCACCGCGAGGCGGTTGACAGGGCAATGGCAACCGGGCGCATCCATGCCGCCATCAAGATTCCCCACATTGGCGCGGAAAATGCTGCCGCGTGAAAGGGGTGGCGGCCGGTCAGGGTGCGCAGGCCAATACAGCCCCCCATCGAATGCGCCATCAGATACCAAGGCTTTGGCAACGAGGCCGCTTCGGCATGGCCGATGACGGCTGCCAGATCGGTTTGATATTCAGCAAAGTCTGTGACATGGCCTGCCATCGGATCGCTTAAGGCCCGGTTGGCCAAGCCCTGCCCCCGCCAGTCGATTGACACCATGGCATAGCCGCGTTCGGCCAGATCCCCGGCCGTACGCCCATATTTTTCAACATATTCCGTGCGGCCAGGCAGCAAAAAGACCGTGCCTTTTGCGGCTGCCGGCCCCGGCCAGATCGCGGCCCTGATCCGAATCCCGTCCGCCGTGCGCAGCCAGACCGCATGCGCGGATTTGGGCCCTTCGGCCAGATCGTGGAAATAGGGGGCTGCGTCGTTCACGCCAGCGCCGAGCCCAGTTTCATCGCCAGACCCATGTTTCCTTCGACTTTCAGCTTTCCGGTCATGAAGGCCGAGGTGGGCGATAGATCGCCGTCAAACATCGCCTGAAAATCGTCAACGCTGGCCGTCAGGGTAACGTCTGCTTCGTCATCGCCGGCGTGAACGCCGGTGGCATCCACCATGATGGAGCCTTCGCCAATCATCACGAACTTGGCCACAGCATCAAAGCCACCCGTGAATTTTGCCGACAACGCCGTTACTGCTGCAGAAATCACATCGCTCATCTTTTCTCCAATCAAGTGACTTTGAACCCGTGACCACTGGAATTTTGTGCAGGTTCCGCTACCTTGGTCTTATGAAAGCGCTTCGGTCATTACTCAATCGTTTCGTTGCGGCAGTTTTGGTGCTGCTCTTTGCATTTGGGCCGTCTTTCGCCGATCAGGCAACCTTGGATGACCTTTTTTCACGTCTTCCCGATGCGAGTGAGGACGAAGCCCAACGCATCACCGAATCTATCTGGATCGAATGGTCAAAATCTGGCTCTGCCTCGATGGATTTACTGTTGGAGAGGGGACGTGATGCGATGGCTGCGGGGGAGTTCAATGCGGCAATCGAACATTTTACTGCGCTGATCGACCATGCGCCCGACTTTGCCGAAGCCTATAATGCGCGGGCAACGGCCTATTACCAAACGGGTGACCTTGGACCATCGGTGGCCGATATTGCCAAGGCGCTGGATCTGAACCCACGGCATTTTGGGGCCTTGTCTGGCCTTGGCATGATCTTCGAAGAGATTGGCCGTCCGGAAAAGGCGCTGGAGGCTTATCGGGCCGCGCTGTCTGTCAATCCGCATTTGTCTGAGGTAAACGAGTCTGTACAGCGGCTTGAAGCTGATCTGGCGGGGCAAGATCTTTAAGGCAATATGATGGACATGACCCCGCGGGTCACGGCGGTCTTGGGGCCGACCAACACCGGCAAGACCCACTTTGCGATCGACAGGATGCTGGCGCATCGGACGGGCGTTATCGGCCTGCCGCTGCGTCTTCTGGCGCGCGAGGTTTATGACCGCATCGTGCAGCAACGGGGCCCGTCTGTGGTGGCGCTGGTGACCGGCGAAGAACGGATTGTGCCGGATCGAACCCAATATTGGGTTTGCACCGTTGAAGCCATGCCCCAAGAAATCGGCGCAGACTTTGTGGCCATCGACGAAATTCAACTGTGTGCAGATCCCGACCGAGGGCATGTTTTTACCGACCGGCTTTTGCGGGCGCGGGGCCTGCACGAGACGCTGTTCATGGGCGCGGAAACCATGCGGCAGGTGATCGCCAACCTGGTGCCCGGGGTGACCTTCCTGAAACGCGAACGTTTTTCGCAATTGACCTATACGGGTTCGAAAAAGATAAGCAGGATGCCGCCGCGAACCGCAATTGTGGGGTTTTCGGTTGAAAATGTCTATGCCATTGCCGAACTGATCAAGCGTCAGAAGGGGGGGTGTGCGGTGGTCATGGGGGCCTTGTCACCCCGCACACGCAACGCGCAGGTCGCGCTGTATCAGAACGGCGATGTTGACTATCTGGTGGCGACCGATGCCATCGGGATGGGTTTGAATCTGGATATCAAACATGTGGCCTTCTCTGCGACGGCGAAATTTGACGGTCGCCGGATGCGGGGGCTTTACCCGCAAGAGTTGGGTCAGATCGCGGGCCGGGCGGGCCGTTACCTTGAAAACGGATCCTTCGGTGTCACGGGCGAGGCGCGCCCTTTTGACCCTGAGGTGATCGAGGCCATCGAAAACCACCAGTTTCAGCCGATCCGAAAGCTGCATTGGCGCAACCACGCCCTTGAATTTGGAACGGTGGAAAAGCTGCTGCGCAGCCTTGAGGCGCCCACCGACAACGATTGGCTGACCCGTGCGCGCGATGCCGATGATGTGCTGGCCCTCAAGGCGCTGAAAGAGATGCCAGAGGTCCAAGAGCGGTTGGACAGCCCCAAAAGGGTGCGGCTGCTGTGGGATGTCTGCCGCATCCCCGATTTTCGCGGCGCGTCGGAAAATGAACATTTTACGCTGCTTGCCAGAATCTACGAATTTCTGTGCGGCCGCGGCCTTGGCGGCGGGAAAGTCCCGTCAGAATGGTTGAAAAAGGCCGTCGAACGTATCGATAAACCCGGCGGAGATATTGATACGATCTCCAAAAGGTTGGCTTATATCCGCACTTGGACCTATGTGGCGCAACGCAAAGGCTGGGTTGAAGACGAAAGCCATTGGAAAGATGAGACGCGCGCGGTAGAAGACCGCCTGTCGGATGCTTTGCACATGGCACTGACACAAAGATTTGTTGACCGGCGTACCAGTGTCTTGTTGCGGCGGTTGAAGCAGAAGGAGACCCTCGTGGCCGAGGTTAATGACAAAGGCGAAGTAACGGTAGAAGGCGAATTCGTTGGCCGTCTGGAAGGGTTCCGCTTCAAGCAGGATGCCTCTGGATCGTCTCACGAAGCGCGCACGCTGCATCAGGCGGCGCATCAGGCGCTGAAGCCGGAATTTCATTTGCGGGCGGACCGTTTCTATAACGCTCCGGATACGGAAATGGATTTTACCGAACAGGGGGGCCTTATGTGGGGCACCAATGCGGTTGGCAAACTGGTCAAGGGACCCGAGCCGACGCGCCCCGTGGTTGATGCCTTTGTAGATGAAGAAGCGGGCGAAGAGGTGATCGAAAAGGTCCGTCGCCGGCTGCAACACTTCATCGACCGCAAGGTCGCAGCGCAGTTCGAACCCCTGCTGGCCATGGGCCGAGATGAGGCGCTGCAAGGGCTGGCGAAGGGCTTTGCCTTCCGCATGGCCGAATCGATGGGCGTGATCGCGCGCGATGCGGTGGCCACCGAAGTCAAAGACCTTGATCAAGAGGCCCGCGGCGCCCTGCGCAAACATGGGATCCGCTTTGGTCAGTACACCATTTTCCTGCCATCGCTGCTGAAGCCCGCCCCGACGCGGCTGAGGCTGGTGCTTTGGTCCCTTTGGAATGGCCTGTCGGAATTCCCTGAAAGCCCCCCTCCGGGGCTTGTGACCATTCCCAACATCGCCGAAGTGCCGAAGATGCACTATACGCTAGCCGGATATCATCCCGCAGGCAGCCGCGCGATTCGGATCGACATGCTGGAGCGGTTGGCCGATATCTTGCGCCAAAAAGACAGCCGCGCGGGTTTTGAAGCGACCCCGGACATGCTGTCGATCACCGGCATGACGTTGGAACAGTTCAACGATCTGATGACGGGTCTTGGCTACAAGGGCGAAAAAGCGGAACGTGTCAAAGTAAAGACCGCCCCCGTTGTTGCGCCGGTTGTGGTGGATCCAAACGCGCCGATCCTTCCGATTCCTGAAGAAGTGTCGGTCTTGGCCCCCATCCCCGAGCCTGAGCCGGCCGAAGATGCCGCCCCGCCAGAGATGGAAGCCTTTTATACTTTCACCTGGGCACCCAAGCCGCGGTTCGTGCGGCCTGAACGTGGCCCGCGTCCAGAGCGCAAAGAGGCAGAGGCCCCTGCGGCAGATCGGCCCGCCCGCGCGCCGCGCCCCGAGGGCGAAAAGCGCGACAGGCCGCAAAATCGGCGTCCGCCCAAGCCGGATGGTGCAAAGCCCGAGGGTGCCAAATCGGAGGCTTCGCGCCCTGAGGGTGGTGAGAAGCGCCGCGATCATGGGTCCAAGGGTGGCAAGACCTTTGACAAATCGCGCGACCGCGAACAGCCGAAGAAAACACATCTCTTTGAGGCCCGCCCACCGCGCCCAGAAAAGCCCATCGATCCTGATAATCCTTTCGCCGTCTTGATGGCGCTTAAGGGCAAGGTTTGATTGCCAGGGCCTTCGGGCAAGCATAATCCTGCGGTCCAGCCGAAACTGCGGCTGGATAAATGGCTTTTTGTGGCCCGGTTCTTCAAATCCCGCGATCTTGCCGCTGAAACGGTAGAAAGTGGTCATCTGCGCGTGAATGGTCATCGCTGTACAAAGCCGGGGTATGGTCTGGGCATCGGAGATGTTTTGACGTTTCCGCAAGCAAACCGCATTCGGGTCGTCAAGGTGACCTCTTTGAGTGAACGGCGTGGCCCGGCGAGCATAGCCCAGTTACTTTATGTCGACTTGGATGCGACATCCCCGATCGCCCCGCTTGAATGATCTTGCGGACCGGGCTAAGTCCCGGTTTGCGACCCAAAAGAAGAGCTGTTTTATGACCTATGTCGTGATCGACAACTGCATCTCTTGCAAATACACCGACTGTGTCGAGGTATGCCCCGTAGATTGCTTCTATGAGGGCGAGAATATGCTCGTCATCCATCCGGATGAATGCATCGACTGCGGAGTATGCGAGCCTGAATGTCCCGCTGATGCGATCCGCCCGGATACCGAGCCGAACATGGCCGAATGGGTAGAGTTCAATCGCAAATATTCGATCAAGTGGCCGGTGATCGTGACCAAAAAAGACCCATTGCCCGAAGCCACCGAGCGCGACGGTGAGACCGGAAAACTTGAAAAGTACTTTTCCGAGGCCCCCGGCGAAGGCGGCTGATCCAAACTGCTTCGGAAATGGCAACTATGAGTTGCCGTATTTGCGGGCATAACGGCGCTGGATTGACCCTGACAGCGCTGTGCGGCTGTTGGAATCAGTCGGTTTTTGTGTTATAGAATCGTTACCATCTCGTAACAAACCCGCCAGCCTCAGCGTTGCGAAGCTGAGACCTCAGATTTACGGCAAAATCGTCCACCTTAGCGGCAGTCTTGCTGGCTATGGACCTTTTTGCCCAAAAATGGCGATCGCCACCAAGGGAAGACCCCATGACCAAATCGAAGCGGCCCGATTTCCACCCCAATGACTTCGTCGTGTATCCGGCGCATGGCGTGGGCAAGATCGTCTCCATTGAAGAGCAGGAAATTGCTGGCATCCATCTGGAACTGTTTGTTGTTTCGTTCGAAAAGGACAAAATGACGCTGCGGGTTCCGACGCACAAGGCCACGGATATCGGCATGCGCAGCCTGTCGTCGCCGGATGTTGTCAACAAGGCTTTGGATACGCTGAAGGGCAAGGCCCGCGTCAAGCGCGCCATGTGGTCGCGGCGTGCGCAAGAATACGAACAGAAAATCAACTCGGGTGATTTGATGGCCATCGCAGAAGTGGTGCGTGATTTGCACCGCAATGATGACCAGCGCGAACAAAGCTACTCTGAACGCCAGCTTTACGAAGCGGCGCTTGAGCGGCTGACGCGCGAAGTTGCGGCCGTGTCAGGCGTTGATGAGGCCGGCGCACAGAAAAAAGTGGATGACGTTTTGGTGACCCGCGCCGCGTGATGCGGGCGGTGGTCGGCAAGAGGACGGTCCTTCGGGGCCGTCTTTTGCATTTTGCCGGGTGGCCATGGCGCGTCGCGCGCCGACCAGATCGGTCGGTCTGTGTCTGGCGCAGATGAGTGCGGGGCGTTAAGGCTTGGCCAGCCGCCCCATACAGGAAACCCATGATGGCCTTTGCGTCCCTTTCCGATATCCATTCTGCGCTGCAAGATCTGCCCTGTGCCGATGCAACGGCCATCGCATCTGCGGCCGCGCGCAACGGTCAATTGACGAAACCGCCGGGGGCCTTGGCAAGACTTGAAGATCTGGCGATTTGGGTTGCGGGTTGGCAGGGCACGGACAAACCCGCGCTGAACGCGCCGCAAGTGCTGATCTTTGCGGGCAATCATGGTGTGACGGCACAAGGAATTTCGGCCTTTCCGGCGGATGTGACCGTGCAGATGGTGGCGAATTTTGAACATGGTGGCGCGGCGATCAACCAATTGTCGAACCTGTACGGCGCGAAGATGCAGGTTCACGCCTTGGAACTTGATCGACCAACAGGGGATTTCACCCAGACCGAGGCGATGAGCGAGGCGGAGACCGCCGCGGCCTTTGGCACCGGGTGGGATGCGGTGGATCCGAAGGCGGATCTGCTGGTCGTGGGCGAGATGGGGATCGGCAACACCACCGTCGCGGCGGCGCTGTGTTTGGCGTTGTTTGGGGGCACGGCGCAGGATTGGGTTGGTCGGGGCACGGGCGTTGATGATGCCGGGCTGGCACGCAAGGCCAAAGCCGTGAGCGAAGGTGTTCTGCGCCACGCGCCGGCAGAGCCGTTGCAGATCTTGCAGCGGCTGGGTGGACGCGAGATTGCGGCGATGGCGGGGGCGATGGCGCGTGCGCACGCTTTGCGTATTCCGCTGATCCTTGATGGCTTCATCGCCTGTTCGGCCGCCGCCATCTTGCAGGCCGTCACCCCGGATGCATTGGATCATGCGGTTGCGGGCCATCTGTCGGCCGAAGGGGCGCATGGGCGTTTGTTGGCCAAACTGGGCAAAGAGCCCCTTTTGTCGCTGGGTCTAAGGCTTGGTGAAGGCTCTGGCGCGGCCATTGCCATTGGGATTTTGAAATCGGCGGTTGCGTGTCATTCCGGGATGATGACTTTTTCCGAGGCGGGAGTATCGGCCGGTTGATCGTCGACCTCGATCAGATCGGCCGTCACTTCCAAGGGACGAACCTCATAAATCTCGCCCATGATCGCGGCTTCCAATTCTTGCTCAAGCTCCTGCGAGCGCCGGATATAGGCTTCGTTCTTGTCCACGGGCTGTCCGGGAACCCAAACCTCGGCCAGCCCGCGCATGGCCTGCCGGTCCATGCGCCAGAAGGTCTGTGACAGCTTGGAGGCTTCGTATTCGGAATAGCCAACGTTTTCCAAAACATAGCGGCCCGCGCGGACCGCGCTGTCAAAGGTTTCGCGCACGGTATCATTGGCGCCAGCCTGATAAAGTTCATAGACATGCACCCTGTCCCGGGCGCGGGCCACGATGTGAAGATCAGGCCGCATGGTGCGGGCATAGCGGACGATCTGGGTGGAAATTTTTGGGTCGTTAACCGCGACAACCAGCACAGAGGCCTCCATCAGGCCCGCACTTTGCAACAGTTCGGGCCGTGACGGATCCCCAAAGAAGCCCTTGACCCCAAACCGGCGGAGCCGCTCGATGATGGCGAGGTCATTGTCAAGAACAACGGCCCGCCGCCCGGTTGAGCGGACCAACCGGTTCACCACCTGGCCGAAGCGTCCGACTCCGGCAATGATGATTTGGCCCTTTTCATCAATCTCATCATGCGCCGTTTGGGCGCGCGACGCCTCTATGCGCTTGGCGGCGCGTTCGTAGGCCAGAAACATGATCGGCGCCAGAAGCATGGACAAGCTGACCACCAACAGGGCCATTTGCCCGGCCCCCAGGGGCAATGTGCCGGAAGATCGGGCAAAGGAGACCAGAAGAAAGCCAAACTCGCCGCCTTGGGCCAAGGAAAAGGCAAAAAGCCAGCGATCGCGGCCCTTTATCTTGAAGACAACGCTGATGACCAGAAGGACGATGACCTTGATGGCGATCAATCCAAAAGTGAGGAGCAAGACCAGCAGCGGTTCGCGTGCCAGTATCGCGAAGTTCACGCCCATCCCGACCGTGATAAAGAACAAGCCCAAAAGCAGCCCTTTGAAGGGCTTCAACTCTGCCTCCAGCTGATGCCGGAATTCCGACCCGGCCAAGACAACGCCTGCCACGAAGGTTCCCAAAGCGGGCGACAGGCCGACGATCATCATCAAGAAGGCGGCGCCCAAGACCAACAGAAGGGCGAAGAAGGTGGACATTTCCGGCAGGCGCGCGGCATGCACAAAGCGAAACATGGGCCGGCTGAGGTAATGGCCCCCCAGCACGATGGAAGCGACGATGGCCAAGGTCAGCCCCGTCGCCGCCCAACCCGGCAATGTCTGGATCAAGGTCATGATGGGTTCGGCCGCGCCCGTCGTGGCCTCGGCCGCATTTGGATTGAGGATGCCAAACATGTTTGACGTCGGACCATCAATGACCCCAAGGGTCAGAAGCGGAATGATCGCCAGCATTGGAATGACGGCCATGTCCTGCATCAACAGCACCGAGAAGGTCGCCCGTCCGCCAGATGTGCGCAGCAGGTTCTTTTCGGTCAAGGTTTGCAGCACGATGGCGGTGGAGGACAAGGATCCCACCATGCCTGCAATCAGGGAAATTCCAAAACTGACACCGAAGGCCATCAGGATGGCGCTGATCAAGGCGGTTGTGCCTAAAACCTGCGCACCGCCAAGGCCGATCAAGCGGTGGCGCATGTCCCACAACGCTTTTGGTTCCAGTTCAAGCCCGATCAAAAACAGCATGATGACGACGCCGAATTCAGCCACATGCTGCAAATCGGTTGTGTCGGCGCCCACCAGACCAAAGACGGGGCCCATCAAGATCCCGGCAGCAAGATATCCTAAAACCGAACCAAGTCCTGCCCGCACCGCCAAGGGAACAATCAGCACAGCCGCCCCGAGATAGATCAACGCTTCGTAGAGCACATTTTCCATTTAAGTCCTTTCGGGCAGTGTCAGGTTGGCAACGGGGTGTCAGATTTCATTTGATCCATGACGATCTGGCTTTCGACCCGCGCCACGCTGGCATGGGCCAGAAGGCGGCCGTGGATAAGTTGGTTCAGGGCGGGCAAATCGGCGCACCAGATGCGCAACAGATAGTCGGTGCTGCCCGTAAGGGTCCAGGCGCTGATGACTTCAGGCATGGACGCCAAAAGCTGGCCAAAGGCCTTTGCGGCTTCGGGTGCATGGCTGGCCATCTGAACTTGGATAAAGGCCTGAACCGTCAATCCCAGTTTGGAAGGTGCCAGCCGTGCGCCATAGTTCAGAATATAGCCCTCACTTTCAAGCCTTTGCCGTCGGCGGGCGGCCTGACTTGCCGACAGGTTCAGGATTTCGCCAAGATCCTGGGCGGTCAACGTGGCGTTTTTCTGAATTTCGGCCAAGAGCCGGGAATCGGTGGCATCAAGCATGCGGAATTCTCGCATCATTTATGGATTGGATGCGACTATGTGGTAATAAATCACAATAATACAATGAAGTTTGCGTGAAGAATGCGGATTCTTTGCGTTACTTTCCTGATGAGATTTATGCAGGAGTATCCCGTGGGCCCCTTTCCCCATTCCGCGCCGCGTTCCACCCGCACTGCCGACAATCCGGCGGGGACGGACGGGTTTGAATTTGTCGAGTTCGCCCATCCGGAACCGGATAAACTGCGCGCAACGTTTGCGCGGATGGGCTTTGCGAAGGTTGCCCAGCATCGGACCAAAGCCATCGAGCTTTGGCAGCAGGGGGATATCAGCTATCTTCTGAATGACGAACCGGACAGCCACGCGCGCCGATTTGTTGCCGATCACGGCCCTTGCGCCCCCTCGATGTGTTGGCGGGTGGCAGATGCGCCTGCCGCCTTTGCGCAGGCCGTGGCCAAAGGGGCGACGCCCTTTGACGGGCCCGGCAAAACGTTGGACTTGCCGGCGATCGTCGGAATTGGCGGGTCCTTACTGTATTTCACGGACCTTTATGGCGACACCAACCCCTATGATGACGCCTTTGATTGGGTGGCGGCTGCAAAACCTGCTGGCGTGGGTTTTTACTATCTGGATCATCTGACCCACAATGTTCATCGCGGGAATATGGACACGTGGTTTGCCTTTTATCAGTCCTTGTTCAACTTTCGTCAGATTCGGTTCTTTGACATCGAGGGAAAGTTCACGGGTTTGCATAGCCGCGCCTTGACCTCACCCTGCGGTCGTATCCGAATTCCGATCAACGAAGATCGCGGTGAAACAGGGCAAATCGTTGAATACTTACGACGCTATAACGGTGAGGGAATACAGCATATTGCCGTGGGATCTGAGGATATTTACGCGGCGACGGACCGGATCGCCGATATGGGTTTGTCCTTTATGCCAAAGCCGCCGACATCGTATTACGACCTATCCACCACACGCGTCTTGGGACATATGGAGCCGTTGGACCGTTTGGAGAAGCATGGGATCCTGATCGATGGAGAAGGCGTGGTTGACGGTGGGGAGACCCGCATTTTGCTGCAGATCTTCAGCAAGACCATGATAGGGCCGATCTTTTTTGAATTCATCCAGCGCAAAGGCGACGATGGATTTGGTGAGGGAAACTTCAAGGCGCTGTTTGAGTCGATTGAGGCTGACCAAGTTGCCAGAGGCGTGCTGTAAGCGCGAAACCGGCCGAGATCAGGTGCGCGGCAGTTCCAAGGTCAGTGCGCGGCCACCTTTTTGATAGGTCAATTCGGATGTCGAAATGGCCGCCACTTTTCCGCCGTCCAAGCGGTCGCCAACTTTGACTTTGACAAGCCTGCCGTTTGGCTGGCGCACCAAGGCATATCGGCGCCCGTCACTGCCGTAGATCCCGATCAGCGTCAGTTTTGACAGGTTCACCGCGTTTTTGACCGTGGCCTGTTTGGCCACGGAGGCGCTGGTTGGCAGGCTGGGCATTGCGCCCTCATGTTCGGGCTCTGCATCTGCCTCTGCCGCCGGGGCGGCACTGGCGGAGACTTCTTCAACCGCAGCTTCGGAGGAAACCGAGGCCGTCTGAAGGGTCTTTGGACGGGTTTCAGGTTTGCGAGACACCGAAACAGCCAAAGGGCTTCGGTCTTGGGGCAGGACTGCGCCCCCGTTCACCAAGGACGCCGACTGGACGGCGCTTTCAATGGAGGCCTGATCAACCGATGTTTCGGAATCGGCGGGCGGCGCTGCGAGCGCCAAGATGGCTGGTGGACGGGCTTGAGGGCGCAGGCTGGCAAAGCGGGTGCCAGCGCCGGGTGCCAAGGTGGGGTCTTCGGCGGTTCCGGTCTGACTTGGCACTTGCAGCCCGGCGGGCCTTGGCTGCGGTCTAAAGTCTTTCAGCGCAGGATCGGCAAATGCCGGAACTTCGATGGCCGGATCGGTGACCACTGTGGAGGGATTACCAATGCTGGTCGGCGTTCCGGCCTCTGGCACCGCTGCGGAGGGTGCGGCGGCTGCAACAGCAGCCACCACCGCAGGGGTGCGAGAGGTCGGAACGACCGGCGGACGACCGGCCACAAGCAAAACGCCCTCGGGTGTTGCGATCCCCTCGGGCGTCGGGATGATCAGGCCATCCGCGTCAAACTGGTAGACCGTCCCGAAGGGAGGGGGCGGGACCGCCGGCGACGGCATGGCATCGGTGCGCGCTGCAGGCACCCCCAAGGCCGAGGGGTCTGGCGGTTGCGGCGGGGTATCGATGGCGGCCAAAAAAATCTCGTCTTGCGCGTCGCCTGCGGGGCTGACGGCGGCGGCGCCGGTTTCGGCGACAAGGCCCGTGTCCGGCGCAGCCTCAAGCGGCTGTTGTTCGGCCGCAGGATCGGTGGCTGGATCGACGGCGGCCGCAATTTCCTCTGTCGCCCCGGTGGTTCCGGCGACTTCTGCTTCGGTGAAGTCGGCCGGATCTTGCATATCCGCCAGCATCTCATCTTCAGGTGCAGGCACGTCCGCGGCCGCAGGCTGTTCGACGGCGGCGACATTTGTGGTGGCTGCGCCATCTTCATTGAAGGCCAAGAAGAAACTGGCCCATGCGGCGACCAGCGCCAAAAGCACCAGAAGGATCCCCGTCAGGATCAGCCCCAAGAACCGGGGTTTGCCCCGTGCCTGGACCGGGCGCGCGCCGAGGCCAATGGGCCGCGTGCCGGGCCGCGCCGGGCTGACGCCCGACGGATTGGCGGAAGGAGCGTTGAGCGGCCCCTTTTGTGCGACGGGCGCCCGCGGGCCTTTGGCGCCCGGAATGCTGGGTGCGGTGACGAATGCGCCAAATCCCTTAGACGCCTTGCTTGCTTTGCCTGCACTGGCCTTTGAGGGGGCTGTTCCTGGCAATGGCCGGGCCAAAGCGGGACGCTCGGCCGTCATCTTGGCGGGGGAAGTTGCGCGCGCAGCGGTCCCGGCAGCGCCAATCACGGCCAGACCGGAGGTTTCGGGGGCCGCTGTCTGGGCGGCCTCGATCGGGGTATCAATAAAGGCTTCGATCTGCGGCGCGGTAACCGAAGCGGTCAAAGGAGGGGTGGGCGGTAGATCTGGTGCCCGGTCCACCACCGGGGGCAAGGATGCAACAGTAGGTTCAGCCTTCAATGGGGCCGGTGCCGAGGGTTCCTTTCGGCGAGAGGAGAAGGCCCGCAGCAAAGAAAAACCTGAAGACGGTGCAGCCGCGCCAGCGTCGGTGTTGCCCCGAGGTGGCAGAAAGGTTTCCGAGCGCGGGACAGGCGCCGAGTCCGCCGCATCTTCGTCCACGTCTATGGCCATCGGCGCTTCTTCGGTGGCGATCTCAACTGTTTTGCGCGGCGCATTTTGGTCAGGTAGCGTTGTGGTAGGTTCGAACGTTGGCGCAAGCACGTCTTCGATGGCAGGTGCATCAGCGGGATTGAGTGGCGCCTCTGCTTCTTCCGGGCTGAAAGAGCCGACAAACTTCGCCTCGGGCGCGGCTTTGGGGAAGCTGGGTTCTGGCGCTATGTCGCGCCCGATATCAGCGCTTGTTGGGTTTTGAGCTGCGGCAGATGCCGGCACATCTTCATTGCGGACGTCTTTTGCAGGTATCGGTGCTTCCGATGCCCTTGCCGGTTCTTGCACCGAAGCAAGATTGAGATTCGGGGCCAATTCAGTGATTGGATCTGAGGTTGCCGCCAGATCGGAGCCGAATTCCGGGATCGGTTTGCTCAGCGGATCTGCCACAGGCGCCTGATTCAACACGGCTTCAGGGTCTTGAAACGGTTCGGCTGTGAATGATGGTGCCTCGGGTGCGGCCGGTTCACGATCCGCCTTTAAAACCGGTGCGGGCTTTTCGGAAACAGGTTCGATCGTGGTGCCAGCATCGCGCCCGATGATCCGAACCGGATCTTGATCACGGTCTACCTTTTCCCCGGCGGCCAGTATCTGCGTGGCGACGCTGGACATTCCGAACCAAGGCTCACCCTGGAACACGCCATTGTCCGGCACGGCGACGAAGGAGACCGGATTGAACCGGTGCAAATGGGCAAACCCTTCTGCTTCCGCAAGGGTTTCGCGCGCGATGACGGCAACATTGACTTCGTCACCTTTGCCCCACCAGTCAAAAACCAGGTCGGCCACATCGTAGGGTGTGCGCCCAACCAACGCGGCAGCGATCTGCTTGCGCCGCTTGGCCGCGTCGGGGCCGGGGGCATGCACGCTGGCATACAAGATCTGATCATTCGGGATGATCAGTTTTGTCGCAACCCCGCCCGGCGACAAGCCCAAGGCGGTTGAGCGAAGAAAAGACAGCGCCTCTTCCATGTCGGGACTGTCAAAGGTGGTCTGACCAACCGCCATCCAGCCCCGCGCGGTGCGGTGCAACACTGCGACGGCGCCGTCGCGAAAATCCAGGGCAAATGTAGGCTTCATACCGTCCGTCTAACACAGCGAAAGGGGGTCCGGCAGCCTTGGTAGCCGCCCGCGTTGTTCCTAAAGCAATTTTTTGCCGAATGAAAGAAAAAGCCAAATTTTTCCCAAGGATTGGGCGGTCAAATGCGTCACAAGGGCAGGATTGAAACAACGCATCCTTTTGGAGGTTCTTTATGCGTCACCTTGCAGCTTTGTCCCTTGGACTTGCGCTCGTTTTGCCGATCGCCCCCGCCGCCCAAGCCGAGGGGGGCAGCATCACCGTTACGGGCGAGGCCACGGTTCAGGCGACACCTGACATGGCCACCATCATGCTGGGCGTTACCACGGATGGCGAAACGGCGGCAGCGGCCATGAAAGCCAACAACGAAGCGGTCACGGCCGTCATCGCGCGGCTGACCGAGGCCGGGATCGAAGAGCGTGATCTTCAAACGTCGAACTTGTCGTTGAACCCCAATTGGGTTGGTTATGATTCAGGCGCCATGCCAACGATTGCAGGGTATTCCGCGATGAATATGCTGAATGTGCGGGTTCGTGATCTGTCCAAACTTGGTGTTCTTCTGGATGCGTCCATTACAGACGGGGCCAATACGTTGAACGGGATTACCTTTGAATTGGCCACCCCGCGCCCCGTCATGGACGAGGCCCGCAAAATGGCTGTTGCCGACGCCTTGGCGCGGGCGGAGTTGCTGGCAACGGCCGCCGGCGAAACCTTGGGGGCCGTCTTGTCGATCTCGGAGGTGCCAAACTACAGCAGCCCGATGCCGATGTTCCGGGCGGATTCCGCTGCGGCCGGGGCGGTGCCGGTGGCGTCTGGGCAAATCGGCTTGATGGCCTCGGTTACCGTCACCTATGAATTGGCCGATTGACGGCAGGATCTTTCGGATCCCTGACAAAAAGAAAAGCCAAGGGACCCTTGTCCCTTGGCTTTTACGTTGTTCTGGCTTTGACCGTTTGGGTCAGCCCATCGCCGCCGTCATGGCTTGATCCAGATCGGCAATGATGTCGGCCACATCCTCAATACCGATGGACAGGCGCACCACGTTTGGCGCCGCCCCTGCCTTGATCTGCTGTTCCTCACTCAACTGCCGATGGGTGGTTGACGCCGAATGAATGATCAAACTGCGCGTGTCGCCCAGATTGGCCACGTGGCTGAACAGCTTTACATTGTCGATCAGCTTTACGCAGGCGTCATAGCCCCCCTTCATGGCGAAGGTGAACAAGGCGCCGGCCCCCTTCGGGACAATCTTTTTGGCCCGTTTGTTGTAGGGGCTGGATTTCAAACCGGCATAGGTGACGAATTCCACCCGAGGGTCTTTTTCCAGCCATTCCGCGACCTTGACCGCATTTTCAACATGACGCTGCATCCGCAATCCAAGCGTTTCGATCCCCATCAAGGTGTAATGTGCCCCTTGTGGGTTCATGGTCATGCCCAAATCGCGCAGACCGACGGCGATGGAATGGAAGGTAAAGGCCATGCCGCCCAATGTCGGGTGGAAGGTTAGCCCGTGATAGGCCGGTTCGGGTTGGGACAGGCTTGGAAACTTGTCAGAGGCTGACCAGTCAAATTTGCCCGAATCCACAACGATCCCGCCCGTGACCGTGCCATTGCCGGTCAGATATTTGGTGGCGGAATGAACAACCAACGTCGCGCCCAAATCGATGGGGCGGCACAGATAGGGGGTGGCTGTTGTATTGTCGACAATCAAGGGGATGCCCTTCTTGTCGGCGATCTTGGCGAGCGCTGGAATATCCGTGACATAGCCGCCGGGGTTCGCGATGGTTTCGCAGAAAATCGCCCGGGTGTTTTTGTCGACGGCGCGCGCGACGGCCGCAAGATCTTCGGTATCCACGAACTTGGCCGACCAGCCGAACCGCTTGATCGTTTGGCTGAATTGGGTGATCGTGCCGCCATAAAGGCGCGACGAGGCAACGATGTTCTTGCCCGGTCCCATAAGTGGAAACAGCGCCATGATTTGCGCCGCATGGCCTGAAGAGCACCCAATCGCGCCCGCACCGCCTTCAAGGGCACAGACCCGCGCGGCCAAGGCCGAAACTGTCGGGTTTGTCAGCCGGGAGTAGATGTAACCCACTTCCTGCAAGTTAAACAGTTTGGCCGCATGATCGGCATCGCGAAACACATAGGCGGTCGTTTGATAGATCGGAACTTGCCGTGCGCCCGTTGCTGGATCGGGCGCAGCGCCGGCATGAATGGCAAGGGTATCAAAACCCTGTGGTTTGTCTGTCATGGAATCCTCCCCAGTAAGATGTTCAGCGTACGGGAAGGATTGAAAGCTGTGAAGGGCGCGATTTTGGATTAAATCAGCCAAAGATCCTCGTGAGTGAGGGTTGCCCCACTTTGAAGATCGGCGATCAAGACCGCGGCTTTCTTTCCGCTTCCGTCTTTGTCGTACCACAGGGTGTTATCCGTGGTTCGGAAGATGAAGCGGTCGCTTGAATCCAAAGCGGCATTTGTTGTTGAAACGACCAGATCGGACGCCGAAACCATCCCGGTGGCCGTTCCATAGCCAAACGCAGATCCTTCGAGGTGAATTCGGTCAGATCCGGACGCGAAATCGGTGATGATGTCGCCTCCGCCTTGCAGAGTGACGAAGACAAACACATCATTGCCTGACCCGCCCGAGACCGTGTCTTTTGACGTTCCCCCTTCTAATGTGTCTGCGCCGTCCGCGCCCGAAAGGTTGTCAGACCCCCCATTGCCGGACAGCGCGTTGTCGCCGCCATCGCCGCGCAGGATGTCAGATCTGGTCGTGCCCAAAACGATTTCAATGTTGGCGAAAGTATCGCCGGACACGGGGGTTCCCTTGTTGGCGCTGGGTGTTGACAGATCCAGAGTGACGCCGACCGTATAACTGGACAAATTCAGCGTATCGATCCCGACCCCGCCATCAATGTTTTCGGCCGTGGTGCCCAGATAAAACAAATCATCGCCGGTTCCGCCCAATATTGCGCCGACGATGGTTCCGCCGCGATTGTCCAGAATGTCATTGGCGCCGGCCAGATCGACGATGCCATTCATGGTGCCGTGATTTGTGATTTGATCGGACGATTCGTTGCCAAGAATCGCGTGATTCGGGGAAGTGATTGTTCCGGTATTGGTAACAACAAGTGTTCCTAGGCCAAACTTGTGCCAAATGCCGGACACTCGGCCCGTCATCGTTCCGGAGTTCGTGACGGTGGTTGTTCCCCCATCGCGAACATTCAAGGAGGCGGCGGAGCCGTAACTTGTAATCGACCCGGCGTTGATGATGGACGAACCAATGCCATCCAAGATGATCCCATCGGCATCACTGACCACCCCATCCCCGCCCGAGATCAAAACACCGGTGGAGCCGATAATGACGGTCTGCGCGTCATTAACGCCAATCAAATTAATGGCTTCATCTTCCCCGATGATCGTGCCGTCGACGCTGATTGTATGCACGCCTGTCCAGCTGATCACGGCATCTGCACCTGTATGTGCAATCGGATCGCTGTAGGTGCTTTGAATGACGACCCCCGCACCGACGTGCAGGTCATCGTTTCCGTTCAGGATATAAACATTGCCTTCGACGGTTTGGGTGGTTGCTTCGATCAACATGGATAATGACCTTGACGTTAACTATTGAAATTACATGATTTTTAACACAGTTTCGCCGCAATGTCATCCATTGGTATAGGTTGTGTATCTGGTTGGATAAGCCCCGAAACGCGGGGGGTCATTCGCGCTGCACTATGTGTGGACCAGCGATTCTGGCCAAAGATCCAGAATTCGGTGTATCGCCATCAATCCATGCTGAACATTGTCGATGCGGATGGTGTTGTCATAGGTATTCGTGCGCAGAGCACCGGCTACGCGGTTCTTGTGGGCAATGTAATACATATCGGACGGATACCGAAACTGCAGTTGCCGCAAGGACCGAAGGCCCAACAAGATTGCACGGCGATAGGATTCTGATCGGGCGACGTCCAGTCTGCGCGCCAGATCCCAGGCGTCAATGAGACCCTCCAGATAGACTCCCGTTGCGCTGGCATGCGGTGGGCCAAAGTCTGGGCGTTCGGGATCAAAGAATTCCCCCCAGACATCCGCGGGCCGATCCGCCCGCTGCTGAAGCCCCAAGAGCCAATCGTTCATGTCGAAGACGAAATCTGACAGGTCCTTGTCGGGGCGGTGGCGCAGAAAAAGGCACAGCGCCGACGTGTGCCAAGGCACGAAGGCCGGGTTGCGATTTTCGAGGTGCCAGGAGCGATAAAAGGCAAAGGCACGACCAACTGCGTCCAGAAGGGTTGGGTCTTTCGTTCTGTCGAACAGGCGCATCAGGGCAAGGCAGGCCTCTCCGGGGTAAAAATTCTGGCAGTCGTTGCGAGAGGATGGGCGCAGGAACGTACGGAACGACCCATCGGGATTTTGCATCGACAGGATGAATTTGGACAAAGCGGCGATCTGTGGTTGGAAGCGCGCATCGCCCAGATTGAGGCTAGCGATCAATGCCACGGCGGCCGCCCCCAGTTTGACCTTCGGCCCCTCATGAATGAGACCCAAGCCGTCTTCTTCGGAGTAAAAGGCGGCGATATTGTAGGCAAAGTTGCGATTCGCGGCGTCTGCACCCCCCCGCCTGTGGCTAATATTTGCCAAGGCGGCAGACGCCATGAACTGCCGTATCATGTTGTTGGACGTGGCGTAAATTCCCTTGGACGGCCAGTATTTATACGTTGTTGACCCGTCAGCTCCGACTTGTGCGGTCAACCAATCTTCCATTGCATGCGCCATGTTCAGAACAGCGGCCCGGGTGATGGCCTTTGGCGGAACGGTCTTTTGACCACGGAAAAGCCGATGGATGCGGGTATTTGGCCATTCCACCAGAAATTGGTCGGCCGGAAAAACGCGCGCTTCAAGCTGCGAAAGGGGCTGTCCGATGTCTTTGGACAACATGCGAAGAGCTGTTTTCGGTCCGATGTTGCGCGTCAGCATTTCCACGGGGCCCATCCTGCAGATCTTTTCCGTGCCGCGAAGTTCCACGCCAAGCAGGCCGCGCACATCGTTCGCCCGGGCGCGGGACAGGTCACTTTGTTGCATCAAACGGCCGGGTCTGGCGAGTGTCACTTCGATATGGGTTATTTTGTGCGGTGCGATATCGGCCCGCGAAGTGCCATCATGAAGTGCCGCCTCAAGCCCGTGACCTTCACCCCAAACGCGGGCCAGTTTCACGCCTTTACGCCGAAAGCACAGTTGCACCAGACACATCGGTTCTGCTGCCGGCTGGGGCACAGCGCCCGTCAACGCGGCCGAAAGCCCCGCGACAATGCGCGCATCGAGGAGGGTGCGGGTCATGCCCGATCGTCCTTTGGGCTGTCCATCACCACGAAGGTCGTGATGGACTGGACTTGGGGAAGGATACCCAAGACGTCGCTATGCCAATGTTTGTAGGCCGCCAGATCCGCCGTTTCCACACGCAGAAGATATTCGACTGTGCCGGTGATATTGTGACATTCGCGAACTTCACGGGCGCGCGAGACGGCCTTTTCAAAGGCATCTTGCGCGACTTTTGTATGGCTCTTTAACCCCACGGTGACATAGGCCAAAAAGCCGATCCCAAGCTTCGTCTGATCCAGAACCGCGCGGTACCCCTTTATGATTCCGGACCGTTCAAGATCTTGCACCCGGCGAAGGCAAGCCGAGGGCGACAGGCCCACCCGATCTGCGAGATCAAGGTTGGGGATCCGGCCCTCGGCCGACAGAATGCGCAATATGCGATCGTTTATGGCGTCAATCTTCGTCATTAATTGCTAAATATGTCCATTTTGGCATACAAATGCAATTAATTTCACCAAGAGTCGCTGCAAAATTCCGGAATGACACTTGATCAATTCCTTGGACTTGTGGGCTTTGCTTTCGTCACCTCGGTGACGCCGGGGCCCAATAACCTGATGCTGATGGCGTCCGGAGCCAATTTTGGATTGCGCCGAACCCTTCCGCATATGGCGGGGATCAGCCTTGGCCATGCCTTTATGGCGCTGCTGGTTGGTCTTGGGCTAGGAGCCGCCTTGGCGGCCGTTCCGCAGGCAAAGATGGCCCTGAAGGTGGCCGCGGTTGTCTATATGCTTTGGCTGGCGTGGAAAATGGCGCACGCTTCGGCGCCGGGCGATGGAAAAGCCGGCGGGCGACCCTTGACCTTTCTGCAAGCCGCAGCGTTTCAGTGGGTCAATCCGAAGGCTTGGGCCATGGCCATCGGGGCGATGGCCGCCTATGCGAATTCGGGTGGTTGGCCGCAGGTGGCCATGGTTGCAGGATTGTTCGCCCTGATCAATTTTCCCTCGGTCATGCTTTGGGCCGCGGCGGGACAAGCCTTGCGGTCTGTGTTGCAAGATCCGGTGCGCCTTCGGGTATTCAACTACACCATGGCCTTTCTTTTGGTCGTCTCACTTTGGCCGGTCTTGAAGGTTTAGCGCAGCCAAAGGCCCGCTTCTTTCAGGGGGCCGCGCAGCATTTGTTCGCGCCGTGGCAGATCGTTTCGATCAAAAAGCTCGCGCGCTTTGCGGCCTTTGTTTTGATACACCATCATCTTTGCAGGCTCATACTCTCGTAGAAGTTTGCGCAGGGGCTGATCTTTGGCGACGTTTTCCAGCACCTCTACGGCAAGATCGCTTTCGCGGGCGTACAAAAGCGGCAAGTGGCGGTAATGGCAGATAATATTCCCATCCAGCCCTGCAAGTTCCGGACCCGGCCGGCCGCCGCCGAATGAATGTATGACCAGCGGCAGGGCGATTTGGTCCAGCCAAGGATAAAGCTCTTGTGCGGCCAGTTCCGGCAGTGGCGCGTCCCGGATTGACTGGGCATAGGTCAAGAACCGTGAGCCGAAAAGCCGCGGACTGTTCCCGAAGAACCATCCGGCATTGAAGTAGAGGTATCTTTGCCAATAGTCGTGCGGCTGTGTCAGATCCAGACTAGAGGCGAAATCAAGCCCGAAGCGGGCGTATAGTGCCCCCCAGATCTGATCGTAAGACAGATAGGGTTGAATTTGGGGCCAAGTCCCCTCGCGCCGCATGGAGGCGGAAGGGCAGGCAAAGTCAAACTTGACGGATCCGATATCCCCCAAAATCAAGGTGTCCGTATCCAGAAACAAAAAGGGTTCGTCGGGAAGATGGGCCAAGGCCTCAATCTTGTTGCCATGCGGGTATTTTTCGCCAAAAACACTCGCCTCGAAGGGCAGAAACTCAGCGCCCAAGTCTTGCAACATGGCCCTGATGGCCGGGTCTGTGACGGCCGGATTTCGTTTCCATGCGCCGCCGCGCTGCGGTTCTGCAAGATAGAACTTGCCCGCAAAGGTTGGGCAGCACGCGCGCAAGGATGCGGCAAGAAGCAGCGCCTCGTATTGCAGGCGGCCAGATTGGACCACGGCGACTATATTGAAATTCTGCACTTTGGGGCGCACAGTGGTCATGGGTAATACGGCTGCTCAAATTACTTTTGCCGACACTAGGCCTTAACTTTTTGACTTTTGCAAAAGGAGATTTCCATGCGCCCTTTGCTTTTCGTCTGTGCTTTCTTGGCACAAGCCAGCCCGGTTCTGGCGCAAGACTTTACCACTGCGGCCGAGGTAAAGCCCATCCTGACAGCGATAAAGCCGTCGTGGATTGCGGTGCGCGCGTATGAGGGACAGGATCTGCTGTACTTTACCAATCTGCTGGCATGGCGCTGCGGCATTGAGGCGGTAACTTTCGGCACGAACGGCGCCGCGCCGGATATGCCGTTGACGATGGAGCCATGCCACGATGGTGAAGCGCAGCCAAATGCGCTGAAGATGGATCAGGGGGTTCTGCCCTATGTTCCCTTCGATTTGGTTCTGATCCAGTCAGTGACGGTGCGGGTGACTTTTGACGATGGATCAACCGAAACCGGAGATTATCAGCGCAAGGACGTGATGACGCCTTAAGCCTTTGGCGTAAAACGCAAAGACAGGCAGGACATGCCGCCATCCAGTTTGGCGCATTCCGAGTTTCCAATCTCGGCCACCTCAAAACCGGCGGCAAGGATGCGATCGCGGGTGGCAGAAAAGCCCGCCGGCATGATCACCAGATCGTTGAAGCGGATCGCATTGGCGCAAGCCTCCTCTCCGGGGGCGGTGTAGATTACCTTGTAGCCCGGAAAACAGCCCGAGGCTGCCAGCCGTTCGGTGGATAAGACGGTCTGTCCGTCCAGCAGCGAACAATCGGTCTTGAAATGCAAAACGCCGGGCGGCGTGAAGACTTCGCGCACCTTGTGACCCCAGTCGGCCACGGTGGCGGCCAATTCGGCCACACCGGCGGCGTTGGTGCGGGCGGAACGGCCCACCATGATCTCGGTTTCCGAGACAAGAATATCGCCCCCTTCGATAAAGCTTTGGGCGCCCTCGATCCGGCGCAGATCGCCGTACAAGGCGGCCAAATGCGGGGCCATCAGCGCGGCCTCACCAAGGCGTGATGGGGCCCCGGGGCGCATGATCACGGCCCCTTCGGGAAGACAAAGGGCGGTATCTTCCACAAACACGGAGTCCGGAAAGGCATCCAACGCCTCTAGTTCCACAACGGTGGCGCCGGTTCTGCGCAGGGTCGCAATGTAGTCGGCATGGTGGCTTTGCATCAAAGCCAGATCAGGATTGCCGGTATCTACAGCCCGAAGGCCCAGCGTGATTGACGCGGCCGGTTTGCGCGTGATGGCATGGGTGAACTGGGTGGAACGCATGATCTGGCCCTTCTTCGCTTTGCGCATCCCTAGCGGCTTTTGCCGGGCAAGACCACCATGCCTGCGGCGTTGAAAGACCCACTGGCGACACGGTGCATTGGCGCGGGATGACGGGGCTAGTCTGCGGGTGCGGCATCATTGTCATCCGTCAGAATTCGGGCGGCATCGCCTGCCGGATCATCATACTGCCCGTGCCGCAAGGTCCATAAGAAGGCCAAAAGGCCAAGCGTGCCAAGGCCAAGAGAAACCGGAATAAGGACGACCAAGATATCCATGCTATCCCCTATTTGAGCCGAAGGGCGTTGAGTGTGACGGTGATGGACGACAGCGACATGGCCAGAGCGGCCAATAAAGGCGTTGCAAGCCCAACCATGGCGACAGGCACGGCAATGACATTGTAAGCGGCTGAAATGGCGAAATTTTCCGTAATCCTTTTGCGGCTTTGCGTGGCGATGCGCAAAGCCATGGCAATGGGCGAAATGTCTTGACCCATCAGCACAATGTCCGACGCGACGCGGGCCGCGTCCAAGGCCGTGGCGGGCGAGATCGACACGGTTGCTGCCGCAAGCGCGCCGGTATCATTCAGGCCATCCCCCACCATCAAGACCTTATGGCCCCGCGCGACCAAATCAGAGACAAAAGTTGTCTTTTGGGCAGGCAAAACCTCGGCCTGCCAATGGGGGATGGACAGGCGGTTGGCAAGGTCGCGCACGGCGGCTGGAACATCGCCAGACAGAAGGTGAAGAGATTTGCCCTGTTGCAGCAAAGACTTTACAAGCTCGGCGGCGCCGGGACGCAGTTGGTCAGTGAAGGTGATCTCAACCGGGGCCTGTTTGCCGATGCGCAGCCAGGTTGCGGTTTTCTCACCGGGCACAGCGCCCACCCAAGCCGCGCGGCCCAGACGAACCGGTTGATCTTGCCAGATCCCGCTGACGCCGTAGCCGGGCAATTCGGATTTTTGCGTGATAAGTGCCTGCCTTTCGGCGCCCTGCAGAGCGATTGCAAGCGGGTGGGAGGACCCTGCCGCCAAGGCCGCAACGATGGCTTTTTGATCGCGGGTCAGGCTGTCAAGATTGCACGGATGCGGTTGCCCCAAGGTCAGGGTTCCCGTTTTGTCGAACACAACTGTATCAACCTCGGCCAGACGCTCCAACGCGGTCGCGGATTTGATCAGAAGACCGGCCCGGAACAATTTTCCTGAGGCGGCCGTGATAACAGCCGGTACGGCAAGCCCCAAAGCGCAGGGGCAGGTGATGATCAGGACAGCGGCAGAAATGTTGATCGAGGTGCGAAAATCCCCCTGCGTGTGCAGCATCCAGACCCCGAATGAGGAGAAAGACAGAAGGTGGACAAGAGGCGAATAAAGACGAGCGGCACGATCGGCCAGCGAGGTGTAACGATTGCGCGTTTCTTCGGCGATCGCGACAAGGTCGGCCATCCGCCGCAGCGAGGTATCCTTGCCCGCCGCGGTGATCTGTACCTCCAAGGTTCCTGTCAAATTAACCTCGCCCGCGGCAACCAAACTCTTCGGTCCGGCCCAACTGGGCAGACTTTCTCCGGTGATCAAGGCGCGGTCGATTTCGGATTCGCCTTTCAAGATGATACCGTCGACAGGAATACGGCCACCGGGACGGATGATCACGCGCTCTGCGGCGCGCAGCGAAGAGACAGCGACGGTTTCTTCGCCGTCTTGGGTGATACGGACCGCGCGCGGCACTTCAAGGGCTGTCAACTCTTGCGCGGCTGAGCGCGCCAAGGTGCGGGTGCGAAAATCAAGATAACGCCCCCCCAGCAAAAAGAAGGTCAACATGACCGCGGCATCGAAATAGGCCTTTTCGCCGGAATGAAATGTCTCGTAAACCGAGATGGACGAGGCGAGGATCAGGGCGAGAGAGATTGGGACATCCATCCCCAGGCGCCCCGCCTTCAATGAAGCATAGGCCGAACGAAAGAAGGGCTGGCCAGCGAATGCCACTGTGGGCAGAGCGATGATCGCGGACACTAAATGGAACATATCGCGCGTGACGCCGCCTGCACCGGACCAGACGGCGACCGAAAGAAGCATGATGTTCATCATCGCAAAAAAGGCGATGCCAAGGCGCATCAGAAGATCACGCGACTGACGATCATTTTCTGTGCTGGACAGGGCGACCATATCCAAGGGCAGGGCTTCGAACCCAAGACGGCCCAATTGGGCGATCATGTCTTCGGGGGTCACGATCCGTGAATGTTGGATGCGAACTCGGCGCAGGGTCAAGTTCACGCGCGCTTCGCGCACCCCATGCATGGCCCTTAAACCAGATTCAACGGTTTGGATGCATGCGGCGCAATGCGCGCTGGGCAGGGCCAGTTGGGTGGTTTCACTTGCATCTGCCGCGCGCCCCGAGGCGCCGTCTGTTACGATCTGGGCCGCGATGCAGCCCGGGCAGGCCATGCCACTGGGTGATTCAGCAAAGGCCATGGTCAGTTCACGCTGACAATGAGCCGCTGGTGAAAGCCTGTACCATCACGGGCAACCGCCTGAAGACGAAAGTTCCAGTTTCCGGGACCGGCGAGGACTGCTGCGCGATATGACGTGCCATCGAAGACGAAGTTTGGGGTTTGGTCGGCCAAGGTGCTGGTCGCCCGGCCAAAAATGCCAGAAATGCTTGCCGCCTTTACCGGCGCGCCATCCTTGTCGGTTATGCTGATGGACAAGGTGCCCTGTGCGACGGTGGCACGAACGGTCCAGCCCAAGGCAAGCTGCGCAGTACGTTCGGCATCAAAGGTCTGGCTGGCCACATAGGAGTTGTCGACCTCAAGCCCGGGAAAGGTGTGAATGGCCTCATAGGCCAGTACGAAATTTACGGCGATGATCACGAAGAAGAAGCTGGCGAAGATGGCAAAGAATTTTGCGCCCGTGATGGGGGCTGAAAAGAAATCAGTCATGATCACCTCCGTTTGTGTCTTTTCCGGTGCCGGTAAAGGACGTGTCTTGGTAAGCGCGGTTGTCACTTTCAACATCTTCGACCCAGATGCGCACTGCTGTGCGGTCTTCCAGGGCTGCACGTTGGTCTGGCCCGGCGCTGAGATAGACGCGCACTTCAAGCACCGCGTCCGCCGGCACGATCACAGAGTCACCGTCAGCGCCTTGTATTTGCAGGGCAAAAGGATCGTGCGAGGTGACCCCGAGATGGAAAGTCTGATCGGTTTGCCGTTTGTTGCGCAGGCGGATGTCATAGACGTTGCGGATCGTGCCATCTGCCAGTGTGATGAATGTCGGGTTGCGGACGGGGGCGACCGTCAGGTCAATGTCGGACCGGATGAACAAGGCGAAGACAAGGCCGAAGCCCACCATCGACCACAGGGCCGTGTAAAGGAGGGTCCGGGGCCTGAGAACGTGTCTCCAGACGGGTAAGGGTTTGCCGCCCGCGCGTTCTATTGGTTCGTCTTTAAGCGCGAAATAATCCACCAACCCGCGCGGCTTGCCGGTTTTTTCCATCACGTCGTCACAGGCGTCTATACACAAGCCGCAGGTGATGCAGGCCATCTGTTGGCCATCGCGGATGTCGATCCCCATGGGGCAGACGTTGACGCAAGCCATGCAATCAACACAGTCGCCATGCCCTTCTATTCTGGCTTTGCCCCGGGGCTCTCCGCGCCAGTCGCGGTACCCGATTGTGAGGGTATCTTCATCCATCATGGCCGCCTGAATCCGAGGCCATGGGCAGGCATAGATGCAGACTTGTTCGCGTGCGATGCCGCCGAAGAAGAACGTGGTCATCGTCAAAAGGGCCATAGTCGTATAGGCAATCAAGGCGGCCTGACCCGAGATGAGATCGTGCAGCAAAGTTGGCGCATCGGCAAAGTAAAAGACCCACGCCCCCCCCGTTGCCAGACCGATCAGCAGCCAGATGACCCATTTGGTCAGACGAAGTCTGGCTTTGCGCAGGCTCCAGGGGGCTTCGTACAGGCGAACCCGGGCGTTACGGTCGCCTTCAACCCAACGCTCGGTCAGGATAAACAAATCGGTCCACACGGTTTGCGGGCAGGCGTAGCCGCACCAAACCCGCCCGAGGGCCGAGGTGAACAAGAACAAACCCAAGCCGGCCATGATCAACAATCCGGCGATGAAATAGAATTCGTGCGGCCAGATTTCGATCCAGAAAAAGTAAAATCTGCGGCCGGACAGGTCGATCAACACGGCCTGATCGGGAAGGGATGGCCCCCTGTCCCATCTGATCCAAGGCGTCAGGTAATAGATGCCCAAGGTGACCGCCATGATCCCCCATTTCAAGGATCGAAACGCGCCTTTCACGCGGCGGGGAAAGACGGGCTGACGGGCAGCGTATAAGGACGGGGGCGCGTCGGGCAGAGACATGGAGTTTCCTTCAAGATGCAGCCCTTATGCAGGGCTGCATGTGCTTTCGCCTTGATGTGGATCAAGGGATCGGGGGCTTATTCCCCACCGCCCAATTGGTGCACGTAAGTGGCAACAGCGTTGATTTCCGCCGGGTTTAGGCCCGAGGCACCGCGGTAGTCTTGCGACCAAGCCGGCATGACCCCGAAGCGGGCAAGCGTTACGGTTTGCGTCAGCGTTTTTGCATCGCCGCCGTAAAGCCAGATGGCATCTGTCAGCGTCGGGGAGCCGAATTCGCGGTTTCCTTCGGCTTTCTCGCCGTGGCAGACCGCACAATTTTCCGCAAACAGGGCAGCACCGGTTGTGGCAAGCGCGGCGTCATGTTCCTGCCCTGAAATGGCCAGCACGTGATTGACCAAAGCCTGAATCTCTTCTGGGGTCAGAATTTCACCAAAGGCGGGCATTTGCGAATAGCGCGTGTCGGGGGATTGTTCGTTTCGCACGCCATTTGTCACGGTATAGGCGATATCCGTGATGGCCCCACCCCAAAGCCAATCATTATCCAAAAGGTTTGGATAACCCTTGCCGCCGGCCGCCCCTGCGCCGTGGCACTGCGAGCAATTGGCCCGAAAGATGGCTGCCCCTGCGTTAACCGCAAAGCCGTGCAGTTCGGGACTTGAGTCAATTGTCGTCAGATCTACTGCGGCGAGCGCCGTCATCATGCCGGCATTTGACGCTTCGACTGCCGCGATATCAGCGGCCACTTCGGCCCGTGTAGAAAATCCCAATAGTCCTGGTGTCGCCCCGGTCAACAAAGGCCAGGCCGGATACGCGATTGCATAACCAATCCCCCAAATGATGGTGGCATACAGCGTCCAGACCCACCACCGGGGAAGGGGGTTGTTCAACTCTTCGATACCGTCCCAAACATGGCCGGTCGTGGTAACTTCGCGTTCGCGGTCAATCGGTTTCTTCATGATTTCAGACCTTTCCGGCTGGCAGGCGCATCATCGTGGGCAAATGGCACAAGGGCCGCAGCCTGTTGAGCCCGAGCAGAGCCGGGGCGCCACGACCATAGGATTGCGCCGACGAAGAAGCCGAACATTCCGATAAGAAACCAGCTGTCGGCAAATTCCCGCAGCAGGGTGTAAACGTCCATCTGTGGCCTCCTATCGGCTGGCATCGGGGGTGAAGGTCGAAAAATCGACCAAGGTGCCAAGCATTTGCAAATAGGCAATCAAGGCATCCATTTCGGACACGCCCGGCACGCCGTCAAAGCTGCGGACGGAAGATTTGGGATAGCGTTCTTGCAAGCCGGAATAATCGTTGTCCGGGTTAGCTTGGAGCGCGAAATCTGCCTTGGCATTCGCGATCATGTCATCGCTGTAGGGCACGCCCACCATGCGGTGGGTTGCCATTAGATCGCCAATATATTTTCCGTCCAGCGGTCGATCCAAGAGGAAAGCATATTTCGGCATCACAGATTCGGGCACCACGACCTGCGGATTGCTGAGATGGTCGACGTGCCAGCTATCCGAGTAGCGCCCGCCCACCCGTGCCAGATCCGGCCCGGTGCGTTTGGATCCCCATTGAAACGGATGATCATACATGGATTCGGCCGCGAGGCTGTAATGGCCATACCGTTCAACCTCGTCGCGCATCGGACGGATCATCTGGCTGTGGCACAGATAGCATCCTTCGCGAATATAGATCTCGCGGCCAGCCAGTTCGAGCGGTGTGTAGGGACGCATCCCGTCGACGGTTTCGATGGTGTTTTGCAAATAGAAAAGTGGGGCGATTTCAACGATGCCCCCGATAGAGACAACCAAAAGGCTGCCAATCAGCAGATATGTCGCGTTGGTTTCGAGGATTTTGTGACGGTCAAGAAAAGCCATGTCCTTGCTCCTTATTCGGCTGGGGTGGCAAGGGCCACGGGCTGGCGTTTGCCAAAGGCCGTCATCCACAGGTTATAGGTCATGATCAACGCCCCGGTGAGGTACATGACTCCCCCAAGACCGCGCACGACATACATCGGGAACTTTGCGGCCACGGTGTCGGCGAAGGAGTTCACAAGGAACCCGTTTGCATCCACCTCGCGCCACATCAGACCTTCCATGATCCCCGTGACCCACATCGATGAGGCGTATAAAATGATGCCAATCGTGGCGAGCCAGAAGTGCCAGTTCACCAAGCTGAGGCTGTACAACCTGTCGCGATTCCACAAACGAGGTGTCAGGAAATAGAGCGATGCAAAGGTGATCATTCCGTTCCAGCCCAAGGCACCGGAATGGACATGGCCGATGGTCCAGTCTGTGTAGTGCGACAATGAGTTGACGGCCCGGATCGACATCATCGGCCCTTCAAAGGTGCTCATCCCATAAAAGCCCAATGAAATGACCATCATGCGCAAGATCGGGTCGGTCCTGATCTTGTCCCAAGCACCGGACAGCGTCATCAGACCGTTGATCATGCCGCCCCACGATGGCATCCACAGGATCACCGAGAAAACCATGCCAAGGGTCGACGCCCAATCAGGCAAGGCGGTATAGTGCAAATGGTGTGGTCCGGCCCAAATGTACAAGAAAATCAGGGCCCAGAAGTGGATTATGGATAGTTTATAGCTATAGATCGGTTTTCCGGCCTGTTTGGGAACAAAGTAATACATCATCCCCAAGAAGCCGGCGGTCAGGAAAAAGCCGACGGCATTATGTCCATACCACCACTGGGTCATGGCACTTTGCACACCCGAAAACACCTGAACAGAGCGCGATCCAAACAGACTGACCGGGATCGCGAGGTTATTGACCAGATGGAGCATCGCGACGGTGACGATCATCGCGAGAAAGAACCAATTGGCGACATAGATATGCGGCTCTCGGCGTGTCATCAGCGTGCCAAGGAAGGTTATGAGATAGGCCACCCATACGACTGTCAACCACAGGTCGACGTACCATTCGGGTTCGGCATATTCGAGCCCTTGGGTAACCCCCATCAAGTAGCCCGTGGCGGCCAGAACGATGAAAAGTTGGTAGCCCCAGAAGACAAACCAACCCAGATTGCCCCCCCAAAGCCGAACGGCGCAGGTTCGTTGGACGATGTAAAACGAGGTGGCGATCAAGGCGTTGCCGCCGAAGGCGAAAACAACGGCTGACGTGTGAAGCGGACGTAGACGGCCAAAATTGCCGAACCCTTGCAAGACTTCAAAGTTCAGCGACGGAAAGGCCAATTGGAACGCAATTATGACGCCCACGAGAAACCCCGCGAGGCCCCAGAACGTTGTCGCAATAACGCCGGCGCGTATCACCGCGTCATTGTATCCGGCGGGGGCGGGGCCTTTGCCCTCGTCCATATGGCGCACGGTCCACAGGAACATGCCGGCCGCGACAAGCATCACGATTATGGCGTGAACCTGATATCCGATGTCGCGCGCCCAGTTTGCGGCGATTGCTGCGGCAAGGGCGATCAGCCCCAGCGCAACAATCTTGATCCAATCCCACATGGCTCGATCTCTCCTTGGCTGAATGCCCGGATCTGTTGCTGATGCAAAAGATCCAAGCCTGATGCCGGCAGGTTTCACATAGGCGTGATCCCGCCGCTTTGATCTGCATCAATCGATCCGGCCGATCTGTTGATGCAGATCAATGCTTTGGAACTCCCCCTGCGCCATACAGTTCAGGCAAGGCTGCAATGGAGATTTGCGATGACCATCAAGACGGTAAGTGTGACGATCAGCGATGTGGCAAGCGATGGGCCAGCCTTGGCCGCCGCCGCCGCGATCGCGCTGCGCGAAGATGCGCATCTCAATGTGTTTTGCATCGGTGTGGATCCGGTCCGTTATGCCGATATGCCCACCGGAAGCATTATGTTGATGGACGTAGGCCACGACGCTGCTGTTGGCCAGTCTGAAGCCTTGGCCAATTGGGCGCGATCATCTTTGCCGATGGATCTTGATAAATCCACAGTTCAAAGCGTTGTCATTCCCCAGATGGGTTTGGATTCCTCGGTATCACGGCTCATCCGATACAGTGATCTGATCGTAGCCGCCAAGCCTTACGGCAAAGGGCATTCTGCGTGGCAAGTTGCCCTTCTGGACGCCGCTTTATTTGGTACATCAGCGCCGGTGTTGATTGTTCCCGATCTGGCATTTGACTTCGCGCAGGGTCCGGCCCGCGTGATGGTGGCATGGGATGAAAGCGACGAAGCTATGTCATCGGTTCACAAGGCCCTGCCCTTGGTCAGCGCGGCAACGCGTGTTGATGTTGTTCAGGTGGACCCGTCTCATCAGTCTGAAGAACGTTCCGATCCCGGCGGATTGCTGTCCGTGTTTCTTGCCCGCCACGGTCTAAAAGCCGAAGTTTCGATTTTGTCCCGAAGCTTGCCCAAAGTGTCGGACGTGCTTTTGCGTTTCGCACGAGAACATGACGCGCAAATGATTGTAATGGGGGCTTATGGGCATTCGCGTTTGCGCGAAGCTATTTTGGGCGGGGCCACCCGGGACATGCTGGAAAATATGGAAATTCCTGTGCTGATGTCGCGGTAGCCTGCGCAAATTGCAGCTTTTCAGCCCATTGCGCGGCGATGCCTGCGCGGGTGGGGAAATTGGCGGAGGCTGCATCGGCCGCAAGGCAATTTTAATCGAGCGTTAGACACTCTAAAATTAAACAGACTTCTATCAATCTGTAAGCCATTAGTGTAACGCTGATTGACATGGGTATTGGCTTGTCAGATGAAAATCGCAAGCGGCCCTATTGGATGATCACAAAGTGGAAGAGCGTTTGAAGTCTGGAAGTGTTTCAATCGACTTCATAGAAACACAGGCTGAGCATAAAGAGCTAGGTTACTCGATTGATATTCGTGTCCCCTTAAATGCTACTCACAGACCGGCCGTAAAGGATTTCCTCAACGGCCGCTACTATGAAAATTTTTCGCATATTTCATTCACGAAAATCCTGAATTACAAAAAAAATATATCGGTCGTTCACGCAGGGGCTTTTTTCGGAGATATGTTGCACACTTATGCTCAGGTTGCGAAGATCGTTTACGCATTTGAACCTGTGTTAGATAACTTTGTTCTAGCAAAGAATAATATTGCGCGAATGGGCTTGAATAACATCATAATGATTAACGCTGGTTTGAGCGACAAATCAGATTTGGGTGTAATCAAGACCAGCGATGCACAGGGTAGATTTGCCGGCGGTGGATCAGAATTTGTTCAGCCTTATCAGGCGGTCGGAGGTTCTTTTGAGACCGTTCCAATCTTTAGAATTGATGATTTGCCGATTTATGAAATCGGACTGCTTCAGCTTGACGTAGAGAACCATGAACTGCAGGCACTTAGGGGTGCTGTCAATTTGATTGCTACATGTCGGCCAATTATTTTAATTGAAGACAATAATAACTGCTGCGCTGACTTTCTAAAAATTCAAGGCTATGAATTCGTTTTTGGCGCGAGTGGCCTGAAATACTGGGCTCTACCTGAGGATCTGGTTTTTGTGTCAAGTTTGCGCCCTTAGATCCGACCGTCGGTAGGCGCCCCCGCTTGTTAGAGAGATATAAAGTTGCCTATTACGCAGAGGGCAGACTTTGTGCTTGATTGGACACAAACGTCGCGAACGACGTAAAGGATCCCATACTGGTTCAAGAATATCTTAATTCGGGCCTAGAGATCGCATGACGTTGCGAGTCTGCACTGGTCAACACCAGTTCACATGCTACCAACGGTAAGCGACAATGATTAATTTTGTCATGGGAAGCCCTGTGTCGATGGAATCAGTCCATTGATCATGAGTACGTTGTTCATTTCGGTGATTCGGGCCTAATCGCTGGCCTGAGGAACCTTAGGCCAAATCCAGATATTCAGAGTCTTCGGGAGGCCTCATGTTTCGGAGTAACTACCGCTTGACGGCCTAATCTTCGAGGCCGTGCCAGATCAATATCGCCCACGTTCAATTGAAAAGTTCAGGCCGGAACCGGTTCCAAGACAATGCCGCGCGCCAAGAGACGCTTTCCCGTTTCGGCGTCGAACAGATGCACGGCGTCCATAGCGACTTTGATGCCCATTGGAACGCCGGCTTTCACTTTTGGCTTGTCTGCGGACAAAACGGACACCGTCAGATCCTCGAACCGAAAGTGGTAGAGACGGGCGTTCCCAAGTTCTTCTGCAAAGTCAAAGACCGCATCGAATGAACCCGATCCAGCAGGGACGATAGAAAGAGCTTCGGGGCGAATTCCGATTTGCGCGAGTTTTCCGTCATGCGCCGCGGCGACATGTGCGGGTAGCGTGATCCGCTCGCCGTTGGCCAGCATGGCCGCAGCCGGGGTGGCAGAAATCTGCCCCGACAGAAAGTTCATCGCGGGCGAGCCGATAAAGCCGGCGACATAAATGCTCGCTGGATGATGATAGACATCTTCTGGCGCGCCGATCTGTTCGATCACACCCTTGTTCATCACGACCAGACGGTCGGCCAAAGTCATTCCCTCTTGTTGGTCATGGGTAACGAAGATCGAGGTGGCCCGGATCCGGTTGTGAATCCGGCGAATTTCCTGGCGCATCTGGACGCGCAGTTTGGCATCCAAATTGGACAAAGGTTCATCAAACAGGAATACCTTGGGCTCTCGGATAATGGCGCGGGCCATTGCCACACGCTGACGTTGACCGCCAGAAAGCTGGCCGGGACGGCGGTCAAGGAATTCCGTCAAGCCGACAGACGCTGCCACGGAACTGACCTTGGTGGCGCGTTCCATTTTGGGCAATCCCGCAACTTTCAGCGCATAGCCGATGTTTTCGGCCACCGTCATGTGGGGATACAGGGCGTAGTTCTGGAACACCATCGCACAGCCGCGTTCATGAGGCTCTAGGTCGTTGACAGGTTTGTCATCGATCAAAATCGTCCCGGCAGTTACAGATTCCAACCCGGCAATCATTCGCAAGAGGGTGGATTTGCCGCAGCCCGACGGCCCAAGGATGACGATGAATTCGCCCGTCGAAACCTCGAGGTTGACGCCATGCACAACTTCGCTGTTGGCATAGGATTTGCGGACCTGCTTGATTGATATGTTCGCCATTCCGGCCTCCTATTTGTCGGTATTGATCAGGCCGCGCACGAACCAGCGCTGCATGAAGACCACCACCACGATGGGTGGCAGCATGACGATCAGTGTGCCCGCCATGGCGATATGCCATTTGGGCACTTCGCCCCCGGTGGCAGAGAATTTCGGGACCAGTCGGCTAAGTTCGACCGCGATCATGGCGTAGGACTGGTCGGTGACGACCAACAAAGGCCAAAGGTACTGGTTCCAGGCATAGACGAACATGATGGTCGCCAAGGCCGCGATATTGGTGCGTGACAGGGGGATCAACACGTCCCACAGAAATCGCAAAGGGCCAGCGCCGTCCATCTTGGCGGCCTCAACCAACTCTTCTGGAATGGTCAGGTAAAATTGACGGTACAAGAATGTGCCTGTGGCGGTCGCGACCAAAGGCATGATGAGGCCCGCGTAGGAGTTGAGCAGGTTCCATTCCAGCTTCACCTCAATTCCCGATAAGGCGTTGATGATCCATGTAATTCCGCTCAGATCCAACAAGGTTTGGAAGGGCAATAGGGCATTGGCGGCCACCGCATAGGTTGGCACAATTCGCACTTCCAAGGGCAGCATGAGGGTGATGAAAATCAGCCAGAAGATCGGCATTTTCAGGCGATGGTCGAAAAAGACGATGCCAAAGGCGGTGATGCAGGACATGACGATCTTGCCGGTCATCACGCCCATCGCCACGATAAAAGTCGTGACAAATCTGTCGCCGAGGTGACCTTTTTCCCAAGCCGCCTGCAAGTTGACCCACAGCTGGTCGCCCGGCAAAAGGTTGGGCGGCACGGCGACGACATCTTGAAGCGAATGCGAGGCTGCCACGATCACCAGGTACATCGGCAGCAGCATCAAAAGCAATCCGACTGCCAGTATCGCATGGGTGGCAATGTTCAAAAGTGGGGTGCGTTCGATCATGTGTAATGCACCTTACGTTCGATATAGCGGAATTGGACAAAGGTCAGGGCGATCACCAGTAACATCAAGATGATCGACTGGGCCGCTGCGCCCGAGTAGTCCAAACCCTGAAAACCGTCGTTGAAAATCTTGTAAACCATGAGGTTGGTGGCACGGGAGGGCCCGCCGGCCGTCATGGTATCGACGATCCCAAAGCTGTCGGTGAAGCTGTCGGTGATGTTGATCACCAGCACGAAGAAGAAGGTCGGTGCCAACAGGGGCAGTTGTATGTCGCGCATCCTGCGAAGGACGCGAGCCCCATCCATTGCGCCGGCCTCTATCAACGAGCGGGGGATTGATTGCAGGCCTGCCAGGAAGAAGATGAAGTTATAAGCCACCTGTTTCCAAGCGCCTGCGATGATCACCATCGCCATGGCCTGATTGCCATTTTCGACCGGATTCCAGATTTCCGGGAACATCTGGTTCACGAACATCATGATTCCGGCGCCGGGGCTAAAGATAAAGCGAAACGCCAAACCAACGGCCGGGGCGGCAATGGCGTAGGGCCAGATCATGCCGATCTTGTATACTTTGTAGCCCGAAAGTTGGCGGTCAGCGAATATCGCGAGCGTCAGTGCCATGCCCACAGCCAAGGTCGTGGAGCCAATCGCATAGACGATCGAAACCCAGATGGACGCCCAATAAAGACTGTCCCCAAGGATCGCCTTGAAATTGTCAAACCCGACCCAAGTGTTTCCCCCGCCCCAAGGTTGTTCGAGCGTGAAGGCCCAATAGAGCGCTTGAGCCGTGGGGAAGTAGAAGAAGGTGAATACGATGATCAACTGCGGTGCAACCAGCAGGGCCGCAATCCAGTTGTTCTTGTAGTAGGCGCGACGCATCGGCGGACCCTCAAATTGAAAACCCCTCCGACCTTGTGGTCGAAGGGGGCAGGGTGAGTTCAAATCACGGCAGAGTCTTGCCGGCGTAGGTCTTTGCGAACTTTTCAAGCATGGCATTGCCACGTTCGACCGAGGTGTCGTAGGCCTCTTGGACGGACTTTTGGCCCGACAAGGCGGCTTGCACTTCGGAAAGCCATTCGGCGCGATGCTGGATCATCGATCCCAAGCGGAATCCGCGGTTAAGCGGGCCCGGAACCGTAGCAGTCAAAGAGGCGATGGCGACTTCACGGCCTTTGTAGGGAGCTGCGGCATAGAAGCCCTCGGCGACGAGGGAATCATAGGCCGACGCGGTGACGGGGATGTACCCGGTGTTTGAGACCCAGAATTTGATCGAGTCTGGTGTGGAGATGAATTTCAGGTATTCAGCCACGCCGCGGTATTCTTCTTCCGTCTTGCCAGCCAGAACCCAAAGTGAGGCGCCGCCCACCACAGAGTTGTGGCGCTCTACGCCCTTTTCGGTCGGGATCATGGCCACATCCCAATTTAGGTTGTCGGCATGCTTGATGTTCAGTGAAGAGTGGTTGGCGATCGACCCGAAGAAGAACGAGCAGATGTTCTGCGCGAAGGCTTCCTGCGAATTCATGCCGCCCGCCGACACTTTCATCTCGGCCAACCCGGCATCAAGCCATGACTTGATGTCTTCCATGTGTTTGACGGCCGACGTGGTGTTGTAGACATATTGTGTATCAAGACCGTCGTAACCATTGTTGTTGGTCGCAAGAGCCACGTTGTTGATCGAAGAATACTGCTCCAGATCCACCCAGACTTGAGGCTCGTATCCATAGGCGCATTTTGACGGGTTCTTGGCCTTCAGGGCTTTGAGGGTCGCGTCAAACTCTTCCCAGTTGGCCGGGACGGGCATGTTCACAGAGGCCAGATCATCTGTGTTGTAATACATGACGGCGGTCGATGAGTTGAAAGGCATCGAGAACATCTCGCCCTTCGAGGAGGAGTAGTAGTTCGCGATCCCCGGGAAATAGTCGGCCCAGTTGATCTCGATATTGTAGTCTTTCATCATCTGAGTGACGGCATAGAATTGGCCCGACATCATCAGGTCGGCCGTGCCGGCATCAAACGATTGCAGCAGAGCCGGGGCCTTGCCCGCCCGGAAGGCGGCGATGGCGGACTGGACGACCAGTTCATAGCCATCATAGCCTGTGCAGACGGCCTCGTATTTGTCTTGCGACGCGTTAAAGCGGTCGCAAGTCTGGGCCAAAACGGCACCCAAGTCGCCCGACAGGCCGTACCAGTAATCAAACTTGATCTTCTCAGCAGACGCGGTGGTGGCGCACAAGGCCAGCGCCAGCGCAGCAAGCGCCGGATAAGTCTTTGTCATCGTCGTTCTCCAGATTGGACATCCAGCCGTTTTGCGGGTGCCTCTTTTTGATAGGGGCCGGCTGTGTCACTGGGCCGACACTTGAGCGAATGTTTCGTTTCGAGTTTGTTTCAGCCATGCAACATCCGCGTGAAACAGGGTGCGGCGGCGCACAGCCGGGGTCGGGCACGACGCGGTCAGTCAGGGTTGTGAACGCCGATCACGGTGTTGCCGTCGATGAAATCTTCAAACAACACCGTCGTTCCATGCGCCGTACCCAAAACAACGGCCATTTGTGCCGGACCTGACAGGCCCTTGAACGGTGTCTTCGGTTGATCGACGTTAAAGCTGACCGAATAATGCCCACCTGCCAATGTGGTGAACGGAATGCCGTGATGGGTGGCCGTCGATGTCAGGTGAACATGCCCCGCAATCACCTGGCGAATGTCATCATGGGTCTTCAGGACTTCGATGAACGGCGTGTCGTCCAGCAGTTTGATATTGTCTGATTCGATGTGCAACGCATTGGCATTGTGATGCAGAACAACAACGACGGGGCGGTCTGCTGCCTCGGCCAGACGAACGCGCAGCCAATCCAACTGCGGGGAGGTGAGGTTTCCATCCACGCGGCCCGGCTCGGAGCTGTCCAGCACAATAACGCGGTATCCCTTGGCGTCGATCACGTGATTGACCTTGCCCGTCTCGTCCGCTTGGTCCTTGCCAAAGACAGAAAGATAAGTCGGGCGATCGTCATGATTGCCCAAGGTGATAAATGTGGGGATGGTGATTTTGGCTGCGATGTCGCGAAGCCGCTCATAAGCCTCGGCCCCGCCCTCATCGGCCAGATCCCCTGCGAGGATTAGAAAATCCGCATCGGCATACCGCGCATTCAGGCAAGCCACCGCTTGTTCAAACCGCTCTGCCGTGTCGAGGGTCATTGATGTCTGGCCATTGCGGACCAGATGTAGATCGCTCATCACGACGAATTTCAGTGTATCGTTCATTGTCCCAATCCTTTCGAAACAAGATATTCCATTGACGCCGGGATGCCGGACTTGTCCTCAAGCTCCAGAATAAGACGTGGTTTGACCGACAGGGTCGCTATGGCCGCAAAAACGGCCGGCCACAGGATGCTGCCTTGGCCGATTTGCCAGTGCCGGTCGGCATAGCCATCGGCGTCTTGCAGATGGACATGGGCGAGCATGTCGCCCGCTGATCTGACAAAGTAATCTACCGGCGGCGCCCCTGTGGAGCCGTGGGCATAATGCGCATGACCTGTGTCGACGGACAGTTGCAAGGCGTTGGAGCCAAAGCTTTCGCAAAGAAGTTTGCGGTCCGCTGGATTGATGTCCTCGATGTTTTCCATCACCAAGGTGACGCCAAGCGTTTCGGCGCGCTTGACGATGGGGTCCATGACGTGGTGCACGCGGCTGAAGAAGGCGTCGCGGGCGCCTGTGCGCCCATCGAGATTGTTGTAATCCCATGTACTGAACGGAGAGTGGATAACCATGTGCGACGCATCTATGGCGGCGCATACATCAAGTCCTTGCCCGAAGCGTTTTTGGACAACGTCGCGAACCAGCGGATCTTGCGTGTCGATCGTGAAGCCCCAGAATGGCCCGTGAATGCCCATCCGGCCTTTGTATCCGGCAAGCAGTTGCTTGACTTCGGTTGCCAGCGCAGACCAGTCACCGTCTAGAACCGAGGCGCTGACAAAGCTTTGCAGTTCCAGATCCCGATCCTTCTCTAGGATCCAATTCTGATAGGTTTTTAGGTCGGCATTGGTCAGTGCCGCGCCGATGACGGGGACAGTCATAACAATCTCCATAGCTGTTTTTCGTCAGCTAGCAGCGGGCTGTGGCACTGTGGTGTCATCCCGGTAAGGGCTTGATGACAGACCATAAGTTTGGACGGAATGTCGCAAATCTTTGGTATTACTGAAGCCTTACTGTCACATGGCAAGCTTAGCGGGAGGGAGGGAAATGAAACCCGATTTGCCCCCGATGCCACCTGCCTTTGGGCAGGCCTGAGGCAGGGGGATTGCGATGAACAAGGAGTTCGAGATGACCAACCATAAGGGTCTTATGGCAGGCGCCAGCCTGTTGGCTGTGATGGCCGCCACTTTTGCCCACGCTGATGCAATGACCGATCTGGAAGCTGCCGCCAAAAGCGAAGGCATGCTGACCGTCATCGCCTTGCCGCATGACTGGTGCAACTACGGCGCCGTGATCGAAGGTTTCAAGAAGAAGTACCCGGAGATCACCGTCAACGAACTGAACCCCAATGCCGGTTCGGGCGACGAGATTGAGGCCATCAAGGCCAATAAAGGCAACACTGGCCCGCAGGCCCCTGACGTGATCGACGTTGGTTTGTCCTTTGGCCCGGCCGCCAAGGCCGAGGGTCTGATCCAGCCGTACAAGGTCGCAACCTGGAATGATATTCCGGATTCGGTCAAGGATGCCGAAGGGTACTGGTATGGCGATTACTATGGCGTTCTGGCCATGGGCGTGAACAAAGACATCATCACTGAAGCGCCAACCAGCTTTGCCGATCTGAAGGACGCCAAGTTCGCAAACTCGGTCGCCATGCCCGGGGATCCGCGCACGGGCAACTCTTCCATGATGACCGTCTATGCGGCTGGTCTTGCGACAGATGGCAAATTGGCAGGCGCCGACGCGTTGAATGCCGGTATTGCCTACTTCAAGGCGATGAAGGAATCGAGCAATCTGGTTCCGGTAAATGGCAGCTCGCAAAACCTCGCACAGGGGACGACCCCGGTCTACTTTGACTGGGACTATAACCTGCTGGCCATGCGTGACAATCTGGCCGGAAATCCACCGGTTGACGTCGTGATCCCGTCGGATGCTGTCATTGCTGGTGTTTATGTTCAGGCGATTTCGGCTTATGCGCCGCATTTGAACGCTGCAAAGTTGTGGATGGAATATCTGTATTCGGACGAAGGTCAGATTGGCTGGCTGTCGGGATATTGCCACCCGATCCGCTTCAACGCGATGTCGGCTGCAGGCACATTGCCTGCCGAACTGATGGCCAAACTGCCGCCGGCCGAAGCCTATGCCAAGGCGGTCTTCCCGACACTGGACGAGCAGGGCGCGGCAAAAACCGCAACGGCTGACAACTGGGCCACAGAAATGGGTGCGAACTAAGATCTTTGGCCCTGACGCAGGTCAGGGCCAGTGCACTTTGGCCCGAGGGCAAGCGGCGCTCCCCCGCTCCCCTCGGGTTCTTTGCTTTCCAAGACAGACGAAAGATGCCGGACGTGATAGATCAACGACCTTCGACGCGATTTGGTGCGCTTCGCACCTTCAGGTGGACTTGGCTTGGGGCTGTGCCCTTTTTCGCCTTTAGCGTCCTTTTTCTGATTGCACCGGTGTCCTATCTGGTCGTGGGCGCGTTTCAGACACCTGAGGGCGGGTTCACATTTGATAACATGATTGGCCTCGCAAGCCCAATAATCGCAGCTTCTTATTGGCTGTCTATCCGGTTGAGCCTTGCCTCGGCCGCGATTGGGACGGTGGCGGGCCTTTTGTTGGCACACGCGCTTATTCTGGGGGGCGCCCCGGTTTGGCTGCGCCGCGCCTTGATGACATTTTCAGGCGTTGCTTCAAACTTTGCCGGGGTGCCGCTGGCTTTTGCCTTCATCGCTACTTTGGGGCGACTGGGTTTGGTGACGCTGATCCTGAGGGATGTGTTTGGTCTGAACCTCTATGGCTCGGGATTTTCGCTGTTTTCATTTTGGGGGCTCGCGATCACCTATCTGTATTTCCAGATGCCCTTGATGCTGCTTGTGATCACGCCAGCCGTGGAGGGACTGAAGACCGAGTGGCGTGAAGCCGCGGAGAGTCTTGGGGCGAGCGATGGGCAATACTGGCGTATGGTCGGCGCACCGGTGTTAACGCCGTCGGTTCTGGGGTGTTTCCTGCTGTTGTTTGCCAATGCACTCGGCACCTTGGCCACGGTCATTGCCTTGACCGGCTCAAACTTCTCGGTGGTGCCGATCCTGTTGTTCCAGCAGATTCGGGGCAATGTTCTTTACAACCCGAACCTTGGCTATGCGTTGGCCTTGGGGATGATCCTGATCATGTCTGTCTCCAACTTGCTGTATCTGATTTTGCGGCAACGCGCAGAAAGGTGGCAGAAATGAGGGGCCGTTTCGCCATCGGTCCGACGCTGATCACCGTCGCTGCCCTTTTGTACTTCTTTGTCCCGCTTTATGCCGCTTTCCAGTTTTCGCTGCAGATGAAGCGTGGCACGCTGTCCTTTGCAGCCTATGGTTCCGTGTTTCAGGACGGCGTTTTTATCAATGCCGTCACCTTCTCGATCATGGCGTCGGCGGCGGCCATCATCTTGGGGGCCATTCTTGTGGTGCCAACCGCGTATTGGGTGCGCCTGCGCTTGCCCAAACTGCGACCCTTGGTCGAGTTCATTTCGCTGTTGCCGTTGATCATCCCACCCGTCGTGCTGGTCTTTGGCCAGATACGCATGTTCGGATCAAGCTCGTATCTGCCGCTGACAACCTCGGACTGGGGAACCAACGTGCTGCTGGTGATCGGGTATGTGGTCCTGTCGATGCCCTATATGTTCCGGGCCGTGGACAACGGCATGGCCGCGATCGACATTGCGACCCTTACCGAAGCGGCAGAAAGCCTTGGTGCGTCGCGCTTTCGGATCGTCACCACCATCATCTTTCCCAATATCCGTGTCGCCGTCGTCTCGGGCGCGTTTTTGACATTCTCGATCTGCTTGGGCGAGTTTGCCATCGCGAGCCTTTTGAACCGTCCCGCCTTTGGCCCCTATATGGTGCAACTGGGTCAGGACCGGGCCTATGAACCCGCGGCCCTAGCCATCATGAGCTTTGCGCTCACCTGGGTTTTGATGGCCCTGATGCAGGCTTTTGCCCATATGAAGCCGGGCCAGAAGCTGTTCTTTCGTATTCCTTTCAAGAAAAAGAGCCCAACGCCATGAGCCTTCTGACCGTCCGCTCGCTTGTCAAAAGCTTTGGCACCAATACGGTGGTCAAGGATTTCAACCTTACGATGCGCGACAGCGAGTTCATCTCGTTGCTCGGGCCGTCTGGTTGCGGAAAAACCACCGTCCTGCGCATGGTTGCTGGTTTTGAAAAACCCAGCACAGGCGCTATCGAGATTGACGGTCAGAACGTCACCAACCTGCGTCCGAACCAACGCAAGATTGGCATGATGTTCCAATCCTACGCGCTGTTTCCAAACCTGACGGTCACCGGAAATGTGGCCTTTGGGCTGAAGGTCACGGGGACTCCCTCTGATGAAATCACCCGCCGCGTGGATGAGATGCTGTCCATGGTGGGCCTGTCTGGCTTTGGTTCTCGATATCCCTACCAACTCTCAGGTGGCCAACAGCAGCGCGTGGCCCTTGCACGTGCGATCGCGCCCCGACCGCGGGTTCTTCTTCTGGACGAGCCGCTGTCGGCTCTGGACGCCAAGATCCGCGTGGCCTTGCGCAGCGAAATCCGGGCTATCCAGCGCGAATTGGGCATTACGACCCTGTTCGTGACCCATGATCAGGAAGAGGCGATGGCCATGTCAGACCGGGTCGTCGTGATGAATGGTGGACGCGCGGAGCAGGTTGGCACCCCGGACGAGATTTACAATCTTCCCGCCAGCCGCTTTGTGGCCGAGTTTATCGGCGCGTTGAACTTGCTGCCGGCAACGCTGCGTGATCCGGCGACGGGCCATGTGGAGACGGCAATCGGCATGATTTCCCTTGGCAGGACCATAAATCAGTCAGTGGGGAGCGCCGTGACTTTGGCTTTTCGCCCCGAATCCTTGCGTCTGATGTCTTTGTCAGAGCCGACGTTGGGGCAGGAATTTGTGGGTCGTTTGGTGACACGGGAATTTCTGGGCGCCATCGTTCGGTTCCGTGCCGAGGTGGCCGGTCATCTCACGCTGGGAATCGACTGCTTCAACCGTGCTGGCGGTACATTGCCGCAAGTCGGCGATGAGGTTCGGCTGGGCATTCACAGCGAAGAGATCTTGCTGTTGCAGTGATGGACCATCCGGTTCGCATGCGTTTTGGGACGACCCCCATTGATTTGTAGGCCCCAATTGATCGGATGGGCCGAAAGTCACGCAGGCACAGATTGATTGTTCGGGTAAAGAGGGCCGATCCTCGTTTTGTGCCCTTCGAAGCGCTGTTTGTTTGCGCCTGGCGATATCTGGCGAATGGGATTTGTCGGTCTTTGTCTGGACATGTTCTGGGTCGGTTTCGAACGGCTGTCAAATATCATGTAACCCGCGACCTATGGCCAAGGGCCAGGTTAGCTCATAGGCAGGGTCGATGAGGGCCAATTTCCGTTGTCCTATTGCCATCCAATCAAACTGACCGATCGCAATCAGCGCCAAGCAACGCCCACCGGCACTGTTGATGGACAAATAAATCAAGAATTTCAGAAGTAATGGTGGGCGATCCTGGAATCGAACCAGGCGTGAGTCGCCTCGGCGGAGTTACAGTCCGCTGCCACACCTTGTAGCATATCGCCCAACCTGCTGGTCGAGATAGACAAGGGCGTTGGGGGCGTCAAGGGTAGATCTCGGGGCGAGAGGGGGGTTTTTGCGATTTCCCTGAGGCTTGCAAAACAGCGGTTGGTAAGCCATGGGTGGGCCAGTATATGAGGGCTTGAACATGAGCATCAAACCGAGCTGGGTTGTGGACAAGGAACGGGGTCGCCGAATGGAGGCCAAGGAAACCGTTTGGCTGTTTGGCCTTCATGCCGTGCGTGATGCTTTGGTAAATCCGCGCAGGGAAAAAATCCGCCTTGTGGTGACAAAGAATGCCTTCGACAAGCTTGAAGAAGCGATCTTGTCCAGTGGGATGGAACCTGAAATTGTGGATCCTCGCAAGTTTGCGGTGCCGATTGACGAAGGTTCGGTTCATCAAGGGGCCGCCATGGAAGTGCGCCCCTTGAACTGGGGGACCCTTGCGGATGTGGCGATCTCTGGTCAGGGCAACCCGTTGGTGGTTCTTCTGGACCGCGTAACCGACCCCCACAATGCGGGGGCCGTCCTGCGATCTGCCGAAGTTTTCGGGGCCCGGGCCGTGATCGCCCCCAGACATCATTCTGCACCTGAAACGGGCGCGTTGGCCAAGACCGCGAGCGGGGCACTTGAACGCCAGCCCTATCTGCGTGTCACCAATCTTGCAGATGCCATGCAAGAGCTGCGAGACGCGGGATATCTTCTGATCGGGTTGGAAGGCGAGGCCGACCTGACCTTGGCGCAGGCCATTGCCGGTGCTGGTACGCGCGCGATCGGTTTGGTCATGGGGGCCGAAGGGCCGGGGCTTCGGGAAAAGACCCGCGAAACCTGTGATGTTGTGGCGCGCATTCCTTATTCGGGCGCCTTCGGCAGCCTGAACGTATCAAATGCAGCAGCCGTCAGTTTGTATGCGGCGAGCCAACGATAGTTCACGTTTTTGCGAAGGGGCTTTTCCGTCGTGTTTGGGCCCCTATGTCTTTTGAGAAGTGGAGGATGGAACTCTCCACTTCCGACACTGTCCCTCGTTCCACGCCTTGGCGTCCGGTCCATGTGCCGGGCGCCTTTTTCTTGGGAGCATTGAAATGCCAAGCGATGCCGAACTTTCTGAACTCTTTGCCCAGACGCGGACGATTGCCCTTGTCGGCTGGTCGCCCAAACAGGACCGTCCCAGTCACCGCGTAGCCAGGTTTTTGGCATCGCGCGGATACCGGGTGATCCCTGTAAATCCGGGGCAGGCGGGCCAAGACAGCGGTTTGGGTGAAGTGGTGCGTGCGTCTCTGTCAGACATCGATGAAGCGGTTGATATGGTTGATATCTTTCGGCGCAGCGAAGAGGTTGGCCCGGTGGTGCAGGAGGCATTGACGGCCTTTCCGCACTTGAAAACTGTTTGGATGCAGCTTGGGGTTATCAACGAGGATGCAGCCGAAGCGGCGCGCGCGGCCGGAATTCGTGTTGTCATGGATCGTTGCCCCGCGATCGAGATTCCGCGGCTGGGTCTATGATCCGCTGATCATCCGCTCCAGCGTGTTGTCGCCCTTTATGGCCCGCGCAAAGGCCCCGGCGATATGAAGGCCAAGGACGCCCATCAGCGTCCAGGTTGTGGCCCAATGCACGGTGAAGGCGGTTGTCTCCCAAGCCTCGGATACCGGGGCAATTGGGGGAAGGGTCAGCGTGTTGAACAGGACGGTATCAAGCCCAGTGGCCGATGATCCCACCCAGCCCGCCATGGGAATGATGACCAGCAAGGCGTAGATCACGCGATGCGCCCCGCGTGCCAGTCGTTGGGGCAGGGCGGCCGGGTCTCCCAAAGGGTGTGGGGGCGGGCTGATGCGATGCCAGACCAGCCGCAAGAGGACCAAGATCAGCGCTACGAACCCCAAGGATTTATGGAGCCCATAGAGCCAAAGGCTATCAAGTGAAGGTTCCATATCGGCAATAGTCAGACCCAGTGCCAAAAGCGAAAGGATCAAAAGGGCCATCGTCCAATGCAGGATTCTGCTGATTAGCCCGAAGGTTTCATGTGTGTTGAAAAACACGCTTATTTTTCCTGTTCGATCAGGGCCAGAATATCCAGCCGAACTTCGTCTCCGACCATATCAGACCAACCTGTTGCCCCAAAGTCGGACCGCATCAATGCCCCGGTCAATCGAATTTTCAGCAGGTGCAGGTCACCGGCCGCTTGACCTTTTTGTTGCCAGAACTGGGCAAAAAGGACAACCGACTTTGTCACCCCGCGGATTGTGATGTCACCCTCGACCCGGGCGCCTTCGCCTTCGGCGCGAATTTTGGTTGAGGTGAAGGTGATTTCGGGAAATTCGGACGCATTGAGAACCTTTGGTCCCTTCAGCGCCTGGGCGGCGAAAGGAAAGCTGGCATTGGCATCTGCAACATTAAGGGTCACATCGATCGTCGATTGGCCGGGATTTTCGAAATCCAGTTTCAGATTGGCTGATGTGATGGGGAATTGTCCTGTGATCTCATCCTTGCCGAAATCAGTGGAGAAGCCAACGGTTGTTCCGTTTGGCTGCAGGCTGTACCCCGTGGGGTCTGCCAGACCGGGGCCTGCCACAAAGATGGTGCTGACTACGCCAAGTGCCAGAATCAGCGCGCGCGCTTTGGTCATAGACATCTTGTGTCCTTTCGAATGCCTTTCGATGTATAGAACGATTTGATGGTTTGCTTTGGACTTTGGTCGCATGATCGCCCGATTGTGATCGGTCGATCCCTGCGTGTCTTAGCGATCCGTCGTTACGGAAATCTTTCCCGTCATATCCCGCCGAACGGACCAGGCTGCGGGAGGCGCCATACGGGCACGCAGACGTGTCATCACCCAAGCCTCATGCGTGTCAACCAATGTTGTGCGCGAAGACGTTGCGGCCAGATGCCAGCGGCTTTCCACCCCCTGCGCACCGCCCATTGCGGGTGTCAGCAGAAGACCCAAAGGCGGTATGCGGCCACGATGGCGCGCCACCTCGGCCCCGGCCTCTGCTGCCAGATGCAGGCGGCGTACGGGTGTCAGGCCCGGCAGTTCTGACAATTCGGCAATCACAAGGGGGGCTGCGCCTGATCGCAACGCCTCTTCGGCCGACCAAAGCAAATCTTCTGGTCGCCGCGCACGGGCATAGATCAGTCTTGCCGGATCGCAGTAGCCAAGCAAGCCTGCGGTGTAGATGCGTTCAGGTTGCCAGGCCGGGGATATCCAGATCGCTGGACCCTGACTTTCGCGCAGGATCATCGCGGCAAGGTTTACGCGCGCTGGTCCGCAAAACTCATGCACCCGGCCCCGTATCAGCCCAAGGCCAACCAGCCCAGGAAAGGGTTGAACCGGATGGGGGCGGGGCCCATGCATGTCGTGGTGAATCGGCAAAGACATGCGCCCAAGTTACAATGTTCTTCTTATGTTCTCAAGCGCCGCACTTCCCCTTTGGGCGGCTTCCCCCTACCCTAGGTAAAAAGGAGATCGCAGCATGCGCAAAGCGAAACTTGGCCACACCGGACTGATGGTGTCAGAAATCTGTCTGGGAACCATGACTTGGGGGACCCAAAACACCGAAGCCGAGGGCCATGCGCAAATGGACCATGCGCTGGGCTGTGATGTAGATTTCTGGGATACCGCCGAGATGTATCCGGTGAACCCCGTCAGTGCAGAAACTGTCGGGCGCACCGAAGAGATCATCGGAACATGGTTCGCGGCACGGGGTGGGCGCGATCGCGTGATTTTGGCCACAAAGGTGATGGGGGGAAATCAACCCTCTGTTCCTGACAGTGAACCGATCAGTGGTGCCAAACTGCGCGCATCGGTTGAATCAAGCCTGAAAAGGCTGCAAACCGACTACATTGATCTGTACCAACTGCACTGGCCAAACCGACGGACCTATCACTTTCGCAATATTTGGGCCTTTGACCCCCGAGGACAAGATCGAAGCAAGATCGAGGCA
>CANHLE010000004.1 GCA_947461435.1 Paracoccaceae bacterium
ATAGCCAATGCCAGTCTGCTCGACGAGGCGACGGCCGCAGCCGAAGCCATGACGATGGCCGAGCGTGTGACCAAGTCCAAGGCGCGGACTTTTTTCGTGGATGAGAATTGTCATCCCCAAACAATTGGCGTGATTCAGACACGGGCCCATCCCTTGGGGATTGAGGTTGTCGTTGGCGATCCTGAAGACATGGACGCATCGCAGGTTTTCGGCGCTGTATTTCAATACCCCGGCACTTGGGGCCACGTGCGTGATCTGACCTCCCTGATTGCAAAGCTGCATGCGGCCAAGGGAATTGCCATTGTCGCGACCGATTTGTTGGCGCTTTGTCTGCTGAAAGAACCCGGCGCCATGGGGGCCGATATCGCGGTGGGTTCTTCGCAGCGCTTTGGCGTGCCTATGGGATATGGCGGGCCGCACGCTGCATTTTTTGCCTGCAAGGATGAACATAAGCGTCAAATGCCGGGCCGCATCGTGGGCGTCTCGATAGATAGCCACGGCAACAAGGCATACCGGCTGTCCCTTCAAACCCGCGAACAGCACATTCGCCGCGAAAAGGCCACGTCCAACGTCTGCACGGCGCAGGCTCTGTTGGCCGTGATGGCCAGTTTTTATGGCGTGTTTCACGGGCCCATGGGCCTGCGGGCCATTGCAGAACGGGTCCATTCCTTGACGGTCCGATTGGCCAAGGCCCTGCGGGACGCCGGCGCCACCCTGCCGCCGAAGGCGTTTTTTGACACGATCACGGTAGAGGTCGGCGTGGGACAGGCCGGGATCCTTGCAGCAGCCCGTCTGGAAGGGTTGAATTTTCGAAAGATCCGCACCCACCACGTCGGGATTTCGTTGGACGAGACGACGAATGAAGATGTGCTGCGGCGGATCCTGCGGGCCTTTGGCATTGCCGATGCGCCGCCCGCCAACGCGGAACTTGGGTTCCCCGAAGAGATGCTGCGCACATCTGCCTATCTGACCCATCCGGTTTTTCACATGAACCGCGCAGAATCAGAGATGATGCGGTACATGCGCCGTCTGTCAGACCGGGATCTGGCCCTTGACCGTGCGATGATCCCCTTGGGGTCTTGCACGATGAAGCTGAACGCCGCGGCCGAGATGATGCCAATCACCTGGCCTGAATTTGGGGAGTTGCATCCATTTATTCCCGCCGATCAAGCGCTGGGCTATCGCGAAGCGATTGAGGATCTGTCGGAAAAGCTGTGCGAAATCACCGGCTATGATGCGTTTTCGATGCAGCCCAATTCTGGCGCGCAGGGGGAATATGCCGGGCTTTTGACCATTCAGGCCTTTCACCGTGCCCGAGGGGAGACCGATCGCAACCTGTGCCTGATCCCGGTATCGGCGCATGGCACCAACCCGGCCTCGGCCCAGATGGCCGGAATGCAGGTGGTGGTGGTCAAGGCCATGCCCAACGGCGATGTCGATATGCAGGATTTTTGCGAAAAGGCGGCTGCCGCTGGCAACCGACTTGCGGCCTGCATGGTCACCTATCCCTCTACCCACGGCGTTTTTGAAGAAACCATCAAGGAAATTTGCCGCGTTACCCATGACTTTGGCGGCCAGGTTTATCTGGATGGGGCAAATATGAATGCCCTTGTCGGACTGGTGAAACCCGGTGACATCGGGGCCGATGTCTCGCATTTGAATCTGCACAAGACATTTGCCATTCCACACGGCGGCGGCGGTCCGGGAATGGGACCGATCGGCGTAAAGGCCCACCTTGCCCCCTTTCTTCCCGGCCACCAGCAAACCGGCGGAACCGAAGGGCCAGTGTCCGCCGCGCCCTATGGGTCTGCATCGATTTTGCTGATTTCCTGGGCCTATTGTCTCATGATGGGCGGAGAGGGGCTGACACAGGCCACGCGGGTGGCGATCTTGAATGCCAACTACATAGCCGCGCGGCTGTCAGGCCAGTATCCGATCTTGTTTGTGGGCCATCAAGGCCGGGTCGCGCATGAATGCATCTTGGACACGCGGTCCTTCGCCGACGTGGGCATCACCGTGGACGACATTGCCAAGCGATTGATCGACAATGGATTTCATGCGCCCACCATGTCATGGCCCGTTGCAGGCACGCTGATGGTAGAGCCGACGGAAAGTGAAACGAAGGCCGAGATTGACCGTTTCATCACCGCCTTGCTGTCCATCCGCGAAGAGATCCGTGCTGTTGAACACGGGCAGATCAGTGCCGAAGACAGCCCCCTGCGCCATGCGCCCCATACCGTTGGCGATCTTGTTGCGGATTGGTCGCGAAAATACTCGCGCGCGCAGGGCTGTTTTCCGCCGGGTGCCTTCAAAGTTGATAAGTATTGGCCCCCGGTCGGGCGGGTTGACAATGTTTGGGGTGATCGCAATCTCACCTGCATTTGCCCCCCGGTTGAAAGCTATCTGGACGCTGCCGAATAGCGCGCGGCAAGGGATCCGGGCACGGCTTTTTGAAATCAGGGCGGGGCCGGGCTGACGTTCGGCCGCCCCATTCAGGTGCTTGACGAGGGGCCCGGCGGCCCTTAGGCCTTGCGCTTATGTCAAAAGACCTTCCATCGACCTTTGCCCAAGGTCTTGTGGCCTCTGTGCCGATTGCCTTGGGCTACTTCCCAATCGCCTTTGCATTTGGCGTTTCGGCCACCGGCCAAGGATTGTCCGGGCCAGAGGCATTTGCCCTGTCCTTGATCGTCTATGCCGGGGCCGCTCAGTTTCTGGCCTTGGCCTTGATCACGGGGGGCGCGCCGCTGTTGCTTGCGGCGTTTCCCTTGATCGCCATGAACATCCGCCATGTGCTTTATGGCCCCGCGCTGATCAAACGAGCGGGAGGGGATGCGGCGCGGCGTTTTGCCTGGATCTGGGCGTTTGGCTTGACAGACGAGGTTTTCGGCGCCGCCTTGGGCCATCTGGCCCGCGGGCGCACCTTTTCAGAACCCTTCATGGGGGGCTTGGGCCTTGGGGCCTATTCGGCGTGGCTGGCGGGAACCGCAATAGGGGCTTTCGCAGGCGGCGGCGCTTTGGCAGGCTATCCCGTGATCGAAGCCGCCTTGGGGTTCATGTTGCCCGCCCTGTTTCTGGCGTTGCTCCTGTCAATTCTGACAAGACCCCAACTGCCGATTATTGCCATTGCGGCGGCCGTGACCATTGGTCTTACGGTGTTTTGGTCTGGAACGGCCGGAATTCTGGGCGGGATGCTTGCCGGTGCCTTGGCGGGCGTTTTGGGCCTTGGAGGGCGACATGAGAGCTGAGGTCCTGATCCTGTGCCTGATCGTGGGGGCCTTCACCTATGGCTTTCGACTGGTTCCGACGCGTCTGGATCTCAGCAAGTTGAATCCCGTTGGGCCCCTGTCGCGGTTCTTATCGTCGACCGGGCCTGCGGCGATTGCGACGTTGTTTGTGGCGTCAATCCTGCCGTCCTTGCAGGGCCCATGGCAGGCCCAACTGCCGCTTGGTGCAGGCGTTTTGGCTGTCTTGATAGGATACGCGTCCACACGCTCTGTCGTGGTCGCTACCCTTTTGGGGTCTTTTGCATATGGTCTGGTCTTTGCGCTGATCTAAGACCTTGCACCAAGACCGCGGACGCCACACATATAGATCTTTAGGAATGTGAGGATGGCATGGCCGACGTCGTCAAACTTTGCTGCGCTGTTTGCGGGCAGATGAACCGCGTTGCGGTGGATCACTTGGCCAAGGGACCAAAATGCGGCTCTTGTGGAGAGGCCCTGGACGATGGGCGCGTCCACGAACTTGGCACGTTGTCGCATGACAAGGCGACCCGGTCCGACGAGGTGCCCCTATTGGTGGATTATTGGGCCCCTTGGTGCGGCCCATGCAAGATGATGGCCCCTGAATTTGCGAAGGCGGCCAAATCACTTGCACCCGATGTGCGACTGGCCAAGCTGAACACACAAGATCATCCCGAAATCGCCAGCCGCGCGCGGATCCAAGGCATTCCCGCATTGGTTCTGTATCGCGCAGGCCGCGAGGTGGCACGATTGGCGGGCGCGCGGCCCAGTTCCGAGATTCAATCCTTCGTACGGTCCCACCTGGGCAAGTGACCGTACGATCCCCGTGCGCCACTGCCGTTCAGACGAAAGGCCCTGTATCGTTCGACATTGCCCAACTATCCTGGGCTTGAACAACAGGGGTTTTGCAGATGACAGAGCGCAATGGGCGCGTCGGTTGGGCGGGGCTATCACTTGCCGTGCAGTTTGCCGTGCTCGGCGGTGTCGTGATCCTTGCCGCGGCTCTGGCTGTGGGGACGGTCGTCGCCAAGCGGATCGAAGAGGTGGTCGTCAGCAATACGGCCAATGCCACCGCGCTTTACATGGAAAGCTTTGTTGCGCCGCTGACGCAAGAATTGACCCAGCAAGAAACATTGTCGGACCGGTCCAAAAAGGACATCTCGCAGCTTTTGGACCAAACTGAACTTGGCCGCAGGGTCGTCTCGTACAAGGTTTGGCGCAATGGCGGCCTGATTTCTGACAGCTCCAACAAATCCATCATCGGGCAAAGATTTGACACCACGGAAAACCTGACAGGTGCTTGGTCGGGGCGGGTCATGGGCGACTTTGAAGACACCAGCGATATCGAAGATGCGGCAGAACGGGCGCTTGGGGTGCCGTTGCTGGAAATCTACGCACCGGTGCGCAACCGAACCACCGGTGACGTGATTGCCGTCGTCGAGTTTTATGAAATTGCCGACACCTTGAAAGGCGACATCCAACGCGCCCGGGCCCTGACCTGGGCTTGGGTCGGGGGCGTGATGGGTGTGATATGGGCTGCCCTTTTTTTGGTCGTTCTGCGCGGAAGCCGAACGATCGATGCGCAAATCGTTGCCTTGAAAGACATGTCGGTGCGCAACCTTTCCCTTCGTCTGCAGATCCAAGAAGCCTCGGCACGCTCTGCGACCATGGGCGAGCGGACCTTGCGCCAAATTGGGGCCGATCTGCACGATGGCCCGGCCCAATACATGGCTTTTGCCGCGCTAAGATTGGATGCCTTGAAAAGTCAGGCCAAAGATGAACGCGTCAAGTCCGACCTGCTGGAAATCGGCTCGGCCGTGACCGAAGCGATCACCGAAATTCGAAATCTGTCGCGAGGTCTGTCTGTACCAGACTTGGATCGCCGCGATATGAGCCAGGTTCTGGAAAGTCTGGCCGATGCGCATGCAGCGCGCACCGGAACCGCCGTCCGGATTTCAGGGGCAGAAACAGATTTGCCCGAACTTCCCTCGGCCCTGCGCCTGTGCGTTTACCGATTTGTCCAAGAGGGTCTGAATAACAGTTGGCGACATGCCGACGGGCGCGGTCAAGAGTTGCGGATCGGCTATCATCTGGGCAAACTGCAGCTGTCAGTCTTGGATGATGGGCCCGGCTTTCCACCGGGGGGGCCCATCGACCCCAAGGCTGGGTCAGAGCGTCTTGGATTGACCGGATTGAAAGATCGGGTGGAGGCGCTGGGCGGACGGCTGGAGTTTTTGAACCGGGCAGATGGTGACGTCGGCGCGATTCACGGGGCGGAATTGCGAATGACGATTGAATTGAAGAGGTCATGATGGACGATCAAGAGTTGCGGATATTGTTGGTGGACGACCATCCGATCTATCGTGAAGGTTTGGCGCGCACTTTGGCCGATATCGGCGGAATGAACATTGTGGGTCAGGCTGCTGACGGTGAACGTGCTGTCGCCATGGTGCGTGACCTTCGGCCCAATATGGTCTTGCTGGATATCTCGATGCCGCGGGGGGGCGGAATTCCCGCCTTGGCTGCCATCATGCAAGAGGATGACCCGCCCCGGGTCGTCATGTTGACCGCGTCAGAGGCTGAGGATGATTTGATGCAGGCCTTGCGTCTTGGGGCGCAAGGCTATGTCTTGAAAGGTGTTGGCGCGGAAGAATTGGTGTCGATCTTGCGCGATGTCGCCAGCGGGCGAACCCATGTGGCACCGGGCCTTGCCGGCCGCATTTTGGCGAATATGCGCGCCAGCCGCGATGGAACCCCCCCCACACCGGCCAATCCGCTGGCCGATCTGTCCAAGCGCGAGGAAGATATCTTGCGGCTTGTTGCACAAGGTATGTCAAACCGTGAAGTGGGTCTGAACCTTGATCTTCAGGAAAAGACGGTCAAACACTACATGACGTCGATCTTGCAAAAACTGCATCTGCGCAATCGTGTCGAGGCGGCGATGTTAGCCCGCGAACATCTGAAGGGCTGAAGCGGAACAGTCCTTGGTCTGATGGTTTTCTCCAACTTCACGGGGCCATGGTCCGTCGATCAGCGCGGTAGAATCGATCATGATTGTCGAACGAAGCAACCCAATTCTGGAGAGACAGCCATGAAAAAATTCGTTCTTGCGCTTACCGTCCCCGCCCTTCTGACCGTTTTCGCTTTGCCCGTTCACGCGGCACCCATGGTCGGTTCGGGGCTGTTCGACGCTTTCGATATGTCGCATGATTTCAGCAAGCGCAAAAAGCCCCGCGTTCCGGGCGGTTCGGGCTGCGATGATCCGCAAGACCTGATCGAGCACCCCGAGTGCAAGGTCTGATCGGCCACCTGCATCGTTGAATTCTGTATTCTAGCGGATTTGACCGAAGCAGTAACGCCTGCTTCGGTCTTTCTGTTTCATCTTCTGCTCCGATGGATGCAATCGGCATCCCTTTCGGCCTTTTGTGTTCTTGTACTGCTGACTGGGGCGTTCGGTCCCTTGAGACTGCGCGTCGCCCGAAAGGTCCGCGTCAAAGGCTCTGCCGTCGTCATCCGAATTGGAATGGTACCGTCGGAAATGGCACGGCCCATCCCCAAGATCCCAGCCCAAGGTTCGTGATCAATCGCGCAGGATAAAACCCTGCACTTTGGCACGAAAGCCAAGGACGGCCCCGCCAACCGCCCCAAAGGACACGTTGGCCCATCAATTTAAACTTGAACCGAATGTCGGGCCGGCTTCATATGGGACGTCAAGACGAAAAGCCGATGCAAAGAAACCTTGGGAGAGTGAAATGGTCATCCGCGTGACGGTGTGGGGCGAAAACGTCCACGAGCAAAAGAACAAGGTTGTGGCAGAGGTGTACCCGCTGACCATGCACGGAACGATCGCCAGCGCGCTGAACCTGCAGGCGGGAATTTCTGCAACAACCGCCACACTTCAAGAGACTGAACATGGTTTGACCAAGGAAAAGTTGGCCCAAACGGATGTTCTGATCTGGTGGGGCCACGCCGCCCATGGATCGGTGGATGACAAGATTGTCGAGCGTGTGTGCGATGCCGTCCATGGCGGTATGGGGATAATTTTCCTTCACTCCGCACATTTCTCCAAGCCGTTCAAGCGACTGATGGGTGCCCCCTGCAATCTGTCGTGGCGAGAGGCGGGCGAGCGTGAACGTCTGTGGGTTACCTCGCGAAACCATCCGATTGCCGCCGGCTTGCCTGATCATTTTGAAATTGAATTCGAAGAGATGTACGGCGAACCCTTTGGTGTTCCCGAACCTTTGGAGACCGTTTTCATCAGCTGGTTCCAAGGCGGCGAAGTGTTCCGCTCGGGCCTGACGTACAAGCGGGGGGCGGGTAATATCTTCTATTTCCGGCCCGGGCATGAAACCTATCCAACCTATCATGACGCAAATGTTCAGCGCGTCATAGCCAACGGGGTCCAATGGGCCTTTAATCCTGCGGCGCGCATAGCAGATCCAACAGATGCGCCCAATCGTCCGGTGCAAGACGCCTTGGAACCGATCACAGAACGGGGGCCGCGGCTGCACCATGATGGCGAAGCGGGGTTGCGGTAATGGTGAAACCTGTTCGCATCCTGATCCTTGGAACCGGCGGCATGGCCAACAATCATGCCGAAAAATTCAAGGAAATCGAAGGTGTTACCCTTGTTGGTGGGGTGGATACCCGCCCAGAACAGCTGCACGCGTTCTGTGACAAGCATGGCATGACGCACCGCTTCTCCTCGCTGGACGAGGCATTGGCATGGGGTGAGTTTGATGCCGTGACAAATGTCACCCCGGATGCGGCACATCATGCCACCAGCCTGCCAATCCTGAAGGCCGCAAAGCACATATTGTGCGAAAAGCCTTTGGCTACCAACGAGGCGCACGCCGCAGAGATGGCCGCCGCCGCCAAGGCGGCGGGCGTGATCAATATGGTCAACCTTTCCTACCGGAACGTGGCGGCGCTGCAGCAGGGTGCGAAACTGGTGCGCGACGGGGCCATTGGCACCATTCGGCATTTTGAGGCGTCCTATTTGCAATCTTGGCTGACACAGCCGGCATGGGGCCATTGGGACAAGGAACCGCAATGGCTCTGGCGTCTGTCCACGCAGCATGGATCCAAGGGAGTTTTGGGCGATGTCGGGATTCACATTCTTGATTTCGCCCTTTTCGTGGCGGGACTGAAGGCCGACGAAGTTTCATGTCGCTTGGCAACTTTCCACAAGGCGCCCGGGGATCGGATTGGCGACTATCCGCTGGATGCAAACGACAGTTGTACCATGCAGATCGTGCTTGAAAATGGCGCCCTTGGCACTGTTTCTGCCACCCGATTTGCCACCGGACATCTGAACGATCTTCGATTGCGCCTTTACGGCGACAAGGGCGGGATCGAGGTGCAATGGGAAAAGGACATCAGCCGCTTGCGGCTGTGCAATGGCGATGACGTGCAAAAGGCGATCTGGCACGACGTGGAAGCACCCGTTCTTGCAAATATTTATCAGCGCTTTATCGGTGCAATCCGAAACGAAAACGCCCCGGACCCGGATTTCGCCCGTGCGGCGATGCTTCAAAGTGTGCTTGACCGGGCCGAACAATCGGCAGGGCAAAACGGCCAAAGCTTGAAAATCTGAAAGACAGGCAGCCCCGGTTTGACGGGGCTGTCAAAACCGGTTTCTTGCTGCGGGCGTTCTCGTTGATGAAAATTGTCATCGGACGGGATTGCCTCAATACGCTCATTTGCGCTGCCGCCCCGAACGCCATCCCGCCGATTGATCCGGCCCGTTCCTGACGGGCACGAAAGGCGGCGCTGCCCTTACAGCCCCAGGAACACCGAGACGGTTTCCTCAAATTCGCGCGGCCGTTCCGCATGAAGCCAGTGGCCCGCGCCTGCCAGTTTTGCAAATCGCGCCTTGGGAAACAGGGCGCGAATAGGCTCCCGGTGGTCAAGCAGAACATAGCGGCTCAGCGCGCCCGTCAGAAACAGGGTCGGTCCGTCAAACCGGCCCTGCGTTCCCGGCCAACCGACGATCTTTGGCATCTCCGCTTCCAGAACATTAAGATTTAGACGCCATCTTGGCCCACCTTCCGCCTTCAAGTCCAAAGATTGAAGAAAAAACGCCCGAAGTGCGGGGTCGTCAATCAGGGCTTTAAGGCGGGCATCCGCCTCGGCTCGCGACGTCAGGGATGACAGATCAAGGGCGCGCATGGCGCTTATATGCTGGCTTTGGTCATGATCATAAACAACGGGGGCGATATCGGCCACCACGAGCTTGCGCAGCAGATGTCCGTGCGTCAGGGCCAGATGCATGGCCGCCTTGCCCCCCATCGAATGGCCCAAAAGATCGGCCCTTCCGCCCACCGTGCCAATCACTTCGGCCAGATCGCCCGCCATATCAGCATAGCTTTGTGTTGGATAACGCGGCGAATTTCCGTGGTTGCGCATGTCAACGGCCACGACCTCTTGATCTTGCGCCAACCGCCGCGCGATGACACCCCAGTTCCGCCCTGACCCAAAAAGGCCATGGGCAATCACCAAAGGCGGGCGATCAGACGGTTTCTCGGCTGGATGGCGGATCATTGATAACATCAAGGATGTCTACGCCGAAGGGTCGGTTTTGGCCAGATGTTGCAAGGGGGGGGAAAGGGCGGATAGACTGCAAGAAAATGAGCGAGGACATGAGCGCAATCGCAATTCAACAAATGGCTGACCGCGTGGCAAATCTTTTGGAATCGCGGTTGAAAATTTCCGGCAAAGGGCTTTCGGAAAAATTGAAACGCGGCGGACGAAAGCTGCCGCGAAAGGTTCGATTGGCAGCCACAAATCTTGCCAACTGGTCAGAGATGTCAAAAAATCCCAAGTTGTACTTGCAACTGGATCAAGAGGCCGTGGCCGAGGCCTATGATACGTGTTCGCGCCATTTGGGCGGACTGCACAAATGGGACCGACGGCGCGCCGTGGCCGAAAACTGGCTTTTGTCCTTGCTCGGCTCTCTTGCCGGGGTGGCTCTCGTTTTGGTCCTGATCCTCAAATGGCGCGGCTATATCTGAGGTTTCACCGACAACCGCGCAATTGGCGTGACGGTTACGGACAAGACATAACTCGGCCAAAGCCGGTTTTGGTAAAGCGAACCCAGTCGCCCCGCCGATGTTCAATCCGGAACGTGGGTTTGCCTTGGCCCTTTAGGTTTTGACCCCAAGACGTCAGGCGAAACGTTGAAGATGGCGTTGTGGAAATGTCAAAGGCCCTGCCGAAACAGGGCCTTTGACCATCGTCCGTCAGATTACAGGTTCGGATAGATCGGGAAGCGGGCGCAAAGGGCTTCGACCTTGGCCTTGACGGCGGCCTCTACCTCAGCGTTGCCGTCTTCACCGTTGGCGGCAAGGCCGTCAACGACTTCGACAATCCATTGGCCAATCATTCTGAACTCTGCCTCCGCAAAGCCGCGCGTGGTGCCGGCGGGCGTGCCCAAACGCACTCCGCTGGTGATCGTCGGCTTTTCGGTATCAAAAGGGATTCCGTTTTTGTTGCAGGTGATGTGCGCCCGGCCCAAGGCTTTCTCGGTGGCATTACCCTTCACGCCCTTTGGGCGCAAATCAACCAGCATCAGATGGGTATCGGTGCCGCCTGTCACGATGTCCAGGCCGCCTTTCATCAGTTGATCCGCCAAGGCCTGCGCATTCTTGATGACCTGGGCCTGATAGTCTTTGAATTCAGGGCGCAAAGCCTCACCGAAGGCAACGGCTTTGGCCGCGATCACATGCATCAGGGGGCCGCCCTGAATGCCCGGGAAGATGGCCGAGTTCATTTTCTTCGCAAGCGCTTCATCATTGCAAAGGATCATCCCGCCGCGTGGGCCCCGCAATGTTTTGTGCGTGGTCGTTGTCGCGACATGGGCATGCGGAAACGGCGACGGATAATGCCCGGCCGCGATCAGGCCCGCAAAGTGCGCCATATCGACCAGCAGATAAGCCCCAACCGAATCTGCAATCGCGCGCATCCGGGCGAAATCGATGATGCGCGGAATGGCAGAACCGCCCGCGATGATCATCTTGGGTTTGTGTTCGGTCGCCAGTGCTTGAACCTGGTCATAGTCGAGCGTCAGATCCTGCTTGCGCACGCCATACTGGATGGCCTTGAACCACTTTCCCGATTGGTTTGGGGCCGCGCCGTGGGTCAAGTGACCACCGGCATCCAAGGACATGCCCAAAATGGTGTCTCCGGGCTGAAGAAGCGCCTGAAACACACCTTGGTTGGCTTGGCTGCCCGAATTGGGCTGCACATTGGCATAAGAGCATCCAAACAGCGTACAGGCCCGTTCAATCGCCAGATTTTCTGCGACATCGACGAACTGACAACCACCATAATAACGTTTGCCGGGATATCCCTCGGCGTACTTGTTGGTCATCACCGAGCCTTGCGCTTCCATAACAGCGCGGCTGACGATGTTTTCTGACGCGATCAACTCGATCTCGTGGCGCTGACGCCCAAGTTCCGAGGTGATAGAGCCAAAAAGTTCCGGATCACGGGTCGCAAGGCTTTCGGTAAAGAAACCGGGGGTGGCGGACATGAACGTCTCCTCCAGAGGGTCAAGGTGGGCCTATTGGCGGTTCTAGGGCAAGGTATGGGTTTGGGAAAGGTCGCAAAGCGACGATATTTGCATGTTCCTGCCGATTATCCGCCAAAGTGCCGTTGGGCGCCCATAGTCCGACGCAAGCCCTTGAGTTTTCGTCCGCAGGCGGCGATGCTGGATCCCCCGGTTGTTCCCCGGGATGGAGAGAATCCCGTGCGCTTTTCGAAGATCGCCTTTCGAGCCAGCGAAGCCAGTGCCGCGCAAGAAGCCTTAAACGTTTTGTCCAATACCTATGTCGCCGTTCCCGCCGAAGAGGCGGACGTTGTCGTGGCCCTTGGCGGTGACGGCTTTATGCTGCAAACACTGCATGAGACGCAGAAACTCAAGGTTCCGGTGTACGGAATGAATTGCGGCACAATCGGGTTTCTTATGAACACCTACTCGGCCGAGGATTTGCTGCTGCGACTAGAGGCGGCCGAAGAAGCAACGATCAACCCCTTGTCCATGAAGGCCACAGACGCCTCGGGTGTCGTCACCAAGGCGCTTGCCATCAATGAAGTGTCGTTGCTGCGGGCGGGTCCGCAGGCGGCCAAGCTGCGGATCTTCATCGATGGCAAAGAACGGATGCCGGAACTGGTCTGCGACGGCGTGCTCATTTCCACGCCCGCGGGATCCACCGCCTATAACTACTCTGCCCACGGCCCGATTATCCCCATCGGATCCGAGGTGCTTGCCCTGACACCGATGGCCGCCTTTCGGCCCCGCCGCTGGCGCGGTGCGCTTTTGCCCCGAACGGCCGTGGTCAGGATCGAAGTTATCGATCCCCAAAAACGGCCGGTTCGGGCCGATGCCGACACGCGCGCGGTGCCCGATGTGGTCTCGGTGGAAATCAAGTCGGAAACCAAGGTTCGCCACCGCATCCTGTTTGACCCCGGCCATGGTCTGGAGGAACGGTTGATTGTGGAACAATTCGCCTGATGTTTCGGCACAAAAGGCCTTGGGGCGTTTGGTCGCGCAATAACGCTACCGCTGTCCAAACTGCCCCGCTAAGCTCAGGCTGACGGCGGCACAAACGCCGCCCCTCAGGTCGCGCAGATCGGGCCCGATAAGTCTGTTTCGGGGGCGCAGGTCGACCCCTGCCATGCCCGCCGTCAGCCGCCTTTTGCCAATCCCAAGGATTGCAGCGCAAGGGTGATCTCGTCCAGAATGGCAGGGTCATCTATCGTCGCAGGCATCTTCCATACGGCCCCATCTGCAATCTTGACCATGGTCCCGCGCAAAATCTTGCCAGACCGGGTTTTGGGCAATCGGTCCACGACGACAGCGCGCTTGAAGTCTGCAACCGGGCCGATCTTTTCGCGCATCAACGTGATGCATTCCCTGACCACCTCTGCAGGGTCCCTGGACGCCCCCTTGTTCAAACACAAAAAGCCAAGCGGCGATTGACCCTTCAGATCATCGGCAACGCCAATCACGGCGCATTCGGCCACGTCCTTATGACCTGAAAGGACCTCTTCCATGGCCCCTGTGGACAGCCGATGACCCGCAACGTTGATCACGTCATCCGTGCGCGCCATGATGTAAATATATCCGTCGTCATCAACAAATCCCGCGTCTCCCGTTTCGTAAAACCCTGGGAAATGAGACAGATAGCTTTTCTTGAACCGATCCTCTGCGTTCCACAGTGTCGGCAAAGTGCCCGGCGGCAAAGGCAGTTTGATCGCCACGGCCCCCAATGTGCCCGGCGGAACCCCATGGCCCCCTTCATCTAGAATCTGAACATCAAATCCGGGCATGGCCACGGATGGGGATCCGACCTTTACGGGCAATGCCTCAATCCCAAGCGGATTGGCCGCGATGGCAAAACCGGTTTCGGTCTGCCACCAATGGTCGATCACAGGAACTTTGATATGGGTCTGCGCCCAATGGATCGTATCGGGGTCTGCGCGTTCACCGGCCAGATACAGGGCGTTCAGGCGTGACAAATCAAAGGTTCCCGGCAAAAGGCCGTCAGGGTCTTCGCGCTTGATCGCGCGCAGGGCAGTTGGTGCCGTGAAGAAGGCGCGCACTTTGTGCTCTTCGATCACGCGCCAGAAGGTGCCCGCATCCGGGGTGCCGACTGGTTTGCCCTCAAAGACGATCGTCGTGCAGCCCGCGATCAAGGGCGCATAGCAGATGTAGCTGTGGCCGACGACCCAGCCCACATCTGACGCCGCCCAAAAGACGTCGCCGGGGCCGCAATCATAGATGGCGCGCATCGTCCAATTCAGGGCGACCAAATGCCCGGCCGTCGGGCGGACAACACCCTTTGGCGCCCCCGTCGTGCCCGAGGTATAAAGAATGTAGGCGGGGTGGTTTCCTGCCACGGATACGCACTCGGCTGGCGCGACCCCATACTGAAAGCTGTGCCAAGCCACATCGCGGCCCTCTACCAGCGTTGCAACTTCCTGTTCGCGCTGCAAGATGACGCAAAAGGTCGGTTTGTGGTGGGCCATATCGATGGCAGCGTCCAGCAGCGGTTTGTAATGGACGACCCGCGCAGGCTCAATTCCGCACGAGGCAGCAATAATCGCCTTTGGCGTGCAGTCGTCGATCCGCACGGCCAGTTCGGCCGCAGCAAAACCGCCAAACACGACCGAATGAATGGCCCCAAGCCGGGCGCAGGCCAGCATCGCCTCCAAAGCTTCGGGCACCATGGGCATATAAATGATCACCCGGTCGCCCTTTTCAACACCCTTGGCCCGCAGCGCCCCGGCCAGACGCGCAACCCGCTCTTGCAGCTCGGCAAAGGTGATCACATGCTTGGTGCCGGTCACCGGACTGTCGTGGATGATCGCGGCCTGCCTGCCGCGGCCCGCAAGAACGTGACGGTCAACAGCATTCCAGCAGGTGTTGACCTGAGCGTCGGTGAACCATTCATACAGCGGCGCGCGAGCGTCGTTCAGCGCTTTGGAGGGTTCTGTCGTCCAGTCGATCTGCCGCGCCGCCTCCAACCAAAACGCTTCTGGATCTGCTTGCCAACCCGCATAGATTTCACGGTATGCCATGGTATGCCCTCCCCCAGAGACTGCAAAGACTGTTACGCCCTGCGCCCCGAGTCGCGCAAGGTTTTGGCGCGGGGCGGACTCAAAATGTTTGCATAAATTGGGGGTTGGTCCGCGGAAGATTTGCAAACTTGGCCCGAATTGAGGGTTTGTTCGCGAAACGACGGGCTTTTGCAAAGTAAAGGCCGAACTCTTTCAAGTCCGGCCTTCGATCGTCTGGGATTGGCCGAATGTCTTAGAAGTGCATGACCAGTGCAGCAGTCACCACCTGAACTTTGGTGGCCATATCGGCGCTGATGTTGCCGCCGCTCACTGGCACGTCAACCAAAGAATAGGCACCAAAGTCCGTCATGCGGTACTCAAGCTTCAACGAAAGCTTGTCGCTCAGCCGTGTTTCAATGCCGGCGCCCAGCGTCGTTCCCATCATGGCGAAGTCATAACCGCCAGACGTCACTTCGGTACCGTTCACACTTGCGGCGTAATCCGCCGTGAATTCGCCGCGCGTTGCACCGGCCAAACCGTAGATCATCGTCGATTCTGACGGAAGAAAGCCCACGCGGGCAAGGCCCGAAACGGTTTGCGATTGCGTCAGACTATAGCCAAAGTCGACGTCGTCGCTGCCGATCAGGTCAACAGTTTGAAAGCCCGCGTCGTTGGTGATCGACGTGACGGCCCCATCAATTTGCACGCCAGCAACCCAATTGCCTTTGACCTGCCGGTCATAGCCAAGGGAAAAGCCTGCACTGCTGCCTTCTGCGCCCAGATCGGGAAGGTTCAGGTTTAGAACCTCATCTCCGATTGGATCCGTAACAAGCGCGCCGATATCGAAATTGGTATTGCCCCGGCCCAGCGAAACGCCGGCCCATGCGCCATCCCAAAAGGACTTCTCCGAAGCGGCCGGCGCTGTCACGGCCGGCTCGCTCTCAACTACAGTTGGGCCGCCGGCAAGGGCCGCCGTCGCGCCAAGGGCAAGCTGTGCCGCAATCAGGGCCATGGGTAGTTTGTAGGTTTGCATTTGTCTTCTCCGACGTGCCGAAAGTGGCTAAACGTTCACTGAAGGAATGCAATACGAAGCGAAGATTTCAGCCGCAATCTATCGCTTGGGGACCTGTGACTATCGTTCGTCTATCTGTAGTGTGCTACTGGAGTGCCCCCAATTGCCGAGACGTTCAAAAGTCCACGTGCAGTAATCGAAGGCGTAACAATATGCGCCCGGTTGCCCATACCCATCAGGATTGGACCAACCTCCAGACCGCCCGCCTTCATCTTCAGCATGTTTCGCGCGGTACTGGCGGCGTCCGTGAAGGCAAAGATCAGAATGTTGGCCGCGCCGGTCAGCCGCGAATTGGGAAAGATGCGCTGGCACAGTTCCGGATCCAACGCGGCATCAACGTTCATTTCGCCTTCGTATTCAAAGTCGACCTCTCGCGACCCCAAAAGCTCCATCGCTGAGCGCATCCTGCGGCCAGAATCGCTGTCAAGATTGCCAAAGTTGGAATGACTGCACAGCGCAACCCTTGGCGTAATGCCAAACCGTTTGGCGTGGCGGACAGCACCGCAAACCGTGTCTGCAATCTGTTCGGGCGTCGGCACGGGGTTGACGGCAGTATCCGCCACGAACAGCGGTCCGTCTTCCTGAATCATCAAGGACAGCGCGCCATGCGGCCGCAGACCGCCGCGCGCCAAGACCTGACGCACATATTGCAGGTGCCAAAGATACTGACCAAACGTGCCGCAGATCATGCTGTCCGCATCCCCGCGGTGAACGGCAATCGCGGCAATCGCCGTGGTGTTCGTGCGCATCACGGCGCGGGCAATATCCGGTGTAACGCCCTGCCGCTCCATCAACTCGTGATAGGTCGACCAATAGTTGCGATACCGGCTGTCACTTTCGGGATTCACGATTTCAAAATCGCGGTCGGGCCGTATGGGAAGACCCGCACGTTCTGCGCGTGCCGCGATCACATCCGGGCGGCCAATCAGGATCGGCTTGACGGTCATCTCTTCAAGCATTGCATTTGCAGCCCGAAGCACACGTTCATCTTCCCCCTCGGCAAAGATGATGCGGCGGGTCGATTGCCGCGCAGCGTCAAAGACGGGGCGCATGATCAAGGCAGATCGGAAAACCGAACTGTCCAACTTGTGACGATAAGCATCAAGATCCGCAATCGGGCGCGCCGCCACGCCGGTTTCCATGGCGGCCTTTGCCACCGCGCTGGCGACAACGCCAATCAGACGCGGGTCAAAGGGTTTGGGAATCAGATACTCTGCCCCAAAGGTCAGTTGCTCACCCTTATAGGCCGCGGCCGCTTCGGCGCTTGTTGTGGCGCGGGCAAGGGCCGCAATCCCCTCGATGCAGGCAAGTTCCATTTCCTTGTTGATGGTGCTTGCCCCCACATCCAATGCCCCCCGAAAGATAAAGGGAAAGCACAGGACGTTATTGACCTGATTGGGAAAGTCACTGCGACCCGTGGCAATGATCGCATCAGGGGCCACGGCGCGAACGGCATCGGGCAGAATTTCCGGCGTGGGATTTGCCAAGGCAAAGATGATTGGCCGTTTTGCCATCTTCAAAACCATGTCGGGCGTCAGCACACCCGGACCTGAAAGCCCAAGAAAAAGATCGGCCCCCTCAATCACCTCGTGCAGGCTGGCCGGCACGGATCCTTGCGCATATTCTTCTTTTTGTGCGGTCATCTGCTCGGTTCTGCCGTTGTAGACCAGACCGGCAAGGTCACACAGCCAGACATTTTCGCGCCTTACGCCCAGCTTCAGCAGCATGTTCAGGCACGCAATTCCCGCAGCGCCGCCCCCGGTTGAGACGATCTTGATGTCCTTGAACGCCTTGCCCGCCACGTGCAAAGCATTCGTTGCGGCAGCCCCCACGACAATGGCTGTTCCGTGCTGATCGTCATGAAATACCGGAATCTTCATCCGTTCCCGGCAATATTTTTCAACGATAAAACAGTCGGGCGCCTTGATGTCCTCCAGATTGATTGCCCCGAATGTCGGTTCAAGCGCGCAGACGATTTGCGCCAGTTTCAACGGGTCAGGTTCGTTCAACTCGATATCAAAACAGTCGATATTGGCGAATTTCTTGAACAGAACTGCCTTACCCTCCATCACAGGTTTGCTGGCCAAGGCGCCAATGTTGCCCAAACCCAAAACCGCTGTGCCGTTCGTGACAACCCCAACAAGATTGCCCCGCGACGTATATCGGCTGGCCGTTGCCGGATCGGCTTTTATTTCAAGGCATGCCTCGGCGACGCCGGGCGAATAGGCCCGGCTCAGGTCGCGGCCATTGGCCAGCGGCTTTGTCGCCCTGATTTCCAGTTTTCCGGGCTTGGGAAACTCGTGATAATCCAGTGCCGCTTGTTTGGCGCTGTCGTTCCGTGTCTCGTCCATGCCGTCCTCCTGAAAGTAGTTTAGCCTTAAACGATTAAGCTTATCGCACTGCACCGCCGTTTTTGGTCGATCTTTCGGGGCGTACTTGCAAATCAGGCGTCCTTGGTCCCACTCTTATCAAAACTTCGCGCCAATGGAATTGCCAAGCTGCATTCTGTTTTGCTTGATACCGGGAAAAAAATCTGACCGTATGGTCAAAAAGGGAGGCGGAAATGTCTAGTCTATTGCACGCTGCCACGGCCGTCCGCGAACGCGCCTATGCGCCCTATTCAAAATTCAAGGTGGGGGCGGCGATCCGCACGCCAACAGGATCTGTTCATGTGGGCTGCAACGTTGAAAACGCGGCCTATCCGCAAGGAACCTGCGCCGAAGGCGGGGCCATTTCGGCCATGATCGCCGCGGGTGATCTTGAGATTTCAGAAATCCTTGTTATCGCCGATTGCCCATCACCGGTCCCTCCCTGCGGCGGTTGCCGTCAAAAAATTGCAGAGTTTGCGGCATCTGACGTCAAGGTGACAATGTGCACCACAGCGGGAAAATCCTTGACCATGACCGTGGCCGAACTGTTGCCAGGCTCGTTTGACGCCTCGTTCATGGACATGCCCTGATGGATGCCCGCGCCATCATCGCCAAGATAAGAGACGGAATTACCCCGACCGGCGATGAAATAACTTGGTTTGCCAATGGCCTGTCCAACGGCGCGGTCTCTGATGCGCAGGCGGGTGCATTTGCGATGGCGGTTTTGCTAAAGGGGCTGGGCGAGCATGGCCGTGTCGCCCTGACGCAGGCCATGCGCGATTCAGGTCATGTTCTGGCATGGGACCTGCCGGGCCCGATCATCGACAAACATTCGACCGGCGGTATCGGAGATTGTGTTTCGCTGCTTCTGGCTCCGGCTTTGGCGGCTTGCGGTGCCTATGTGCCCATGATTTCGGGGCGCGGCTTGGGGCATACGGGCGGAACCTTGGACAAGTTGGAATCGATCCCTGGTTTCCGCACAGGCCTGAAAGAAGACCAGCTGCGCCACCAATTGAAAGACATTCGGTGCGCAATCGTGTCTTCCAGCGCCGAAATCGCACCGGCCGATCGACGCCTTTATGCGATCCGCGATGTAACTGGTACCGTTGAAAGCATTGATCTGATTACGGCATCCATCTTGTCCAAAAAGCTGGCGGCCGGTCTTGAGGCCCTTGTTCTGGATGTAAAATGCGGCTCCGGCGCCTTTATGAAAAACAGCGCGGATGCCGAGGCTCTGGCGCGGGCGCTTGTGTCGACGGCCCAAAGTGCGGGCTGCATGACCTCTGCATTGATTACAGATATGAGCCAGCCTCTTGCCAGTGCTGCGGGGAACGCGCTTGAGGTCATAGAGGTGATGGAAACGCTTACGGGAACCTCGGTTAATCCGAACTTGTGGAACATCACCGTTGCCCTTGGCGGCGAAGCCTTGGCCTTGGGGGGGCTTGTCGCCGACGCCGCCGATGGTGAAGGGCGGATGACGCAGGCGTTGGAATCCGGGGCGGCGGCCGAATGGTTCGGCCGCATGATTTCGGCCCAAGGCGGACCTGCCGATTTTGTCGAACGCTGGCCAGACCGTCTTCCTGCCGCCCCTGTGATTGTTGAAGTGCTGTGCCCGGACCGCGGATTTGTAACGGCAATCGATGGGGAAACCTTGGGATTGACCGTCGTTTCGCTGGGCGGCGGCCGTCAACGTGAGGGGGACCGGATCAATCCCGCCGTTGGATTGTCTGATCTGGCGGGCTTGGGGGATGACTTGCATCCCGGCGACATTGTGGCGCGTGTGCATGCCCCAACCGAAGCGGCTGCAAAGCGCGCGATCGCATCGGTCCTGTCCGCATACCATCTGGGCGAGACCGCCCCGCCCCCACCCCCGCTCATCTTGAAAAGGATCGCCTGATGCCGCGCGCCTTTTTGGTGGTGATGGATTCTGTGGGGTGCGGCGGCGCGCCAGACGCCGCGGATTTTGGCGATATGGGGTCAAACACCTTGGGCCATATTGCAAAGGCCTGCGCCGCAGGGGCGGCGAACAAAGGCCGCTCTGGCCCGCTTCGCATGCCCTATCTGGATGGTCTTGGCCTTGGCGCCGCCGTAAAGATCGCCTCAGGCTTTGACGCACCGAGTCTTGGCGCCAATCCAACGGGCCGTTGGGGCGCCGCAACCGAGGTGAGCCGCGGAAAAGATACGCCCTCGGGCCACTGGGAACTTGCCGGCGTTCCCGTCCCTTGGGACTGGCACTATTTTCCGGACAAGACACCCGCATTTCCGCCCGACCTTGTGGCGCTTGTCTGTAAACTTGCCGGAACCTCGGCCATTCTTGGAAACTGCCATGCTTCGGGCATTCCCATCATCGAACAGCATTTCGCCCAGCATCTGCGCACCGGATGGCCCATTTGTTACACCTCGGCTGACTCTGTTTTTCAGATCGCTGCGCATGAAGAGTCTTTTGGCCTGGACCGCCTGCTCGCCCTGTGCCGCGATCTCGCTCCCTTTTTGCATGCGATGAAGGTGGGAAGGGTGATCGCAAGGCCCTTTGTTGGCACGCCGGAAAGCTTTCATCGCACAGCCAACCGCAAGGACTTTGCCATGGCCACCCCATCTCCAACCTTGTTGGATTGGGTGCAGGGCGCAGGCCACATGACGCATGCTGTTGGCAAGATTGGCGATATCTTTTCCATGCAGGGCATCGACAAACTTTGGAAAGGCAAAAGCGATCTTGACCTTTTCGAATATCTGGATGGCCTTGTTGACACAGCAGACGACGGTTCGTTGACCTTTGCCAATTTTGTCGAATTTGATACCTTGTACGGGCACCCACGCAATGTATCCGGCTATGCCAGGGCTTTGGAATGGTTCGATGGCCGCGTTGGCGCGCTTTTGCCCCGTCTGCGCGACGGCGATCTGATGATCTTCACAGCTGACCATGGCAATGATCCCACATGGCGCGGGACCGAGCATACCCGCGAACGCGTGCCGCTTGTCTGCGCGGGTGTCGGCGCTGGGGGAATAGGTTTGCGCGCCTTTGCCGATGTGGCCACCACCATCGCCGCCCATCTTGGTGTGCCGGCCCAAGGGCCGGGCCAAAGTTTCCTTTAGTTCAAAGAAAGCGCCTCATGTCCGTGACATCCTTGCCAAAGGTTGAACTTCATCTGCACCTTGAAGGGGCGGCGCCGCCCGCCTTTATCCGGGGTCTTGCGCGTGAGAAAAACATCGATATCTCCGGCATCTTCACAGAAAACGGCGGCTATCGGTTCACGGACTTTTGGAATTTCATCAAGGTCTATGAAGCGGCCTGCACGACGCTGCAAAGCCCAAAGGATTTCCACCGCTTGACCTTGGCCGTGCTGGAACAATCCGCCGCAGCCGGTGTCGTGTACTGCGAAACATTCCTGTCCCCCGACTTTTGCGGAGGCGGTGATCTGGCCGCATGGCGCGACTACCTGCAGGCCATCGAAGACGCCGCGCAAGAGGCGGAACGGACCATGGGCATCACGTTGCGCGGCATTGTAACCTGCATCCGCCATTTTGGCCCCGATAAAGCCAAAAAGGCGGCTCTGTGCGCCGCCGAGACAAAGGGTTCCTTCCTGCGGGGTTTTGGCATTGCCGGGGATGAATTGATCGGCGCACCAAAAGACTTTCTTTGGTCATTTGACTGCGCGCGCGAATCTGGCCTGCGCTTGACGGCGCATGCCGGCGAATGGGGCGGGCCATCGTCTGTGCGCGAGGCCATTCGGGATCTGCGGGTGGCGCGCATTGGCCACGGCGTGCGCGCGATCGAGGATCTGGCACTGGTGGACGAATTGGCCGAAACGGGCGTCGTGCTGGAGGTTTGCCCCGGTTCGAACGTTGCTTTGGGAATCTACCGCAGTTTTCGCGACCACCCCATCAACGAGCTGGACCGCCGAGGGGTAAAGGTAACCGTTTCGACGGACGATCCCCCGTTCTTTCACACAACCATGGACCGTGAATACGAGATGTTGAACCGCGCCTTTGATTGGGATGACGGACAGTTCAGGCGTCTCAACCGCACCGCGCTTGACGCGGCTTTCTGTGACGCAGATACCAAGGAAAAAATCGCAAAACTGCTGGAGAATACCTGATGCTGAACCATTTGACCGTCGTTTCGCACCCCTTGGTGCAGCACAAGTTGTCCATCATGCGGGACAAAGACACCTCTACCGCGAGCTTTAGAAAACTCTTGCGCGAGATCAGCCTTTTGCTGGCCTACGAGGTTACCCGCGAATTGCCGATGACCACCAAACGGATCGAAACCCCATTGGAGCCGATGGATGCCCCCTCCATCGATGGCAAGAAACTTGCCTTGGTGTCGATCTTGCGTGCCGGCAATGGATTGCTGGACGGAATCCTGGAACTGATCCCTGCTGCCCGCGTTGGTTTTGTGGGCCTGTACCGAGATCCCGACACCCTCCAACCGGTCCAATACTACTGCAAACTGCCCGATCATCTGGACGAACGCTTGTCGATCGTGGTGGATCCAATGCTGGCCACGGGCAATTCCTCGGCCGCGGCCATCACTTTGTTGAAAAAGGCAGGGGCGACAAACATACGCTTTTTATGCCTTCTTGCAGCGCCCGAAGGGATCGCGCGCATGAAAGAGGTGCACCCCGACGTTCCCATCGTCACAGCTTCGGTCGATAGCCATTTGAATGATCACGGTTATATCGTTCCGGGGCTAGGGGATGCGGGTGATCGGATGTTCGGCACCAAATAAAGTATCGGTGCCCTTTACTCGGAAACAATCTTGTTCCACAATAATCGCAAATTACCTGGGGGGTAATGATGCGTTTATTTAAGGTTGTGGCAGCTATTTTGCTGTCTGCAGGGGTGGCTTCGCCTTTGCTGGCTCAGGGTGCGCCGGCTGAATTTCCGCCGACAAGCTTCAAGGGGCAGCAATACGTCGACAGTCGCGGCTGCGTGTTCTTGCGGGCCGGTTACGGCGGTCAGGTGCAGTGGGTGCAACGCATCAATGCCAATCGCAAGCCATTGTGTGGATATCCCCCGACATTTGGCGCAGTGAACGTGGAAGTGGCGGATGCTGTGCCGACTCCCGATGCGCAGCCCCCCGTGAAAACGCAGGTTGCCGCCGTTGCCCCAGCCCCAAAGGTGGCGCCCGTTGTCGTGGCCCAACCTGCCGCGCCGGCGCCTCAGGCGCCCATGGTGAAACCGGCGGTCCGCATCGCAACCTCCGCGCAGCAACCTGCCGCCCCCGCCCCGGAGGTGCTTGCTGCGGCCCCCGCGCCGCAAGTGGCCGCCACTGGCCCCGGCCCCGGCAAGATCGGCTGTTACAAGTCAGCCCCTGTTGCCATGATTGTTCCCCTGCGCGGCGGCGGAACGGCCGTTGTGTGTACCAAGGGGGATGGATCAATGGATGGGTGGCGTCCTCCGGTCTATCCTGCCGGGGCGCCGGTTGGGGCATCGCTCAACCTTCCTCGTCTTGCCGGCTATCAGATGAACGGAAACGGAACCTTGGTGGCAACGGGGGGGACCCCGCAGGTTCCAAAAGGCTACAAGGCTGCGTGGGACGATGATCGGTTGAACCCGGCGCGCAGCCTTGGCACCGCCGATGGCCGCGCGAAACAAGACAACGTGTGGTCGCAAGAGGTGCCCGCAAAACAGGTTGCCGCGGCAAATTCAGCCAAACCATCCGGCAAAACAAAAACCACGGTTTCGACCAACACAAATGCCACGGCCGCGACCGGGACCTATTATGTTCAGGTCGGCACCTTTGGTGTGCCTGAAAATGCTTCGGGCGCAGCGGCACGGCTGTCTTCCATCGGATTGCCGGCGGCGAAAGGAAAAATGTCCAGCAAAGGCAAGATCCTGCAGATCGTTTACGCCGGCCCCTTCGCCACAAAAGCCGAAGCTCAGGCAGCGTTGACGGCCGCGCGTGCTGCCGGATTTTCGGATGCGATCCTGCGCTAAGGCGCGGGCACAGATACGGGCAGAAGAAACGAGCAGGAAGAACCTTGCGCCCCTTGGGATCTGTCCCAAGGGGTGTTTTTCTTGCCCAAAACCCTCAGTCGAAACAGATGGATTGCAGACTGATCCAGTTGGAATCATCAAGGGCCGGGAGGGGTGATGCGCCGGCAAACGGATCCTTTGCCACAAGCGCCTGCGAAAGGGATCCTGATCCGGAAACCGCTGCCGCAAAGGCCCCCGGCGAAAGCTGAGCGTCGACAAAACGCGGCAAAAGCGTGTCTGCCTCAAGCTCACCGATCCGGGCCGCCTGTGCCAAAAGGACTTCGCCGATCCCGCTCATCGATCCTTCTGGCAAGGTCCCCGTTGTCAGAAGTCGCAAGGTCGCAATCATGCCCGCATGCCGCAAGAAAAGGGCGGCTTGCGCGTCTTCGCTGCCCCGCGCTGCCAGCGATGCAACGACAAAGCCCGCCGCCGTTTCGGCATCCGGCGGGGCTTCGACCAAATCGCGAGAGATCACCACCAAACCCCCCGGCAACGCGATTGCACCATGCAGGCCGTCTCTGACCACCATAATTCGGCCATAGCCCTTGCCCAGAAGTCGTTCAGACAGGGCCGAGGCCGCCCGTTGGCCGAGCCCGCCGTCACACGGCGATCCTGTCAGCCGCTCCAGATCTTCCAGCGCCATCTGCCCCAATTCGGCACGGTTCGGCTCTGGCAGAATGGTGGCGGTCTGGCGGGCAAGGGCACCGGGCAGCCAAAGGACACATCCGCCAACAAGGCCAACCAAAACGGTCCCAAGGATAAAGCCGCGCAGGCGGCCGGGGTGCGCCTTTCGGCGGTGCAGCCCCTTTATGACCTTGTCCAACGACAAGATCATCGTGTCATCGTCCACTTCCAGGGTTTCTGTCGCATCCAACCCCGGCTTGAAGAGGGCGGGCGATTTTCCGGCCCCTTCGCGCACCATGGCAGGCAGCGACCAATGAACAATGGCCATTTCTGTCTTGGGGTCGCTTAAAACCAAACTTGTATTGCGCAGGCTGACAATAACCTCGCGGCGCTGATCCAATGACGATGCGCGCCAAAGGCCAGGGCTTTCCAGACGTTCATACTCTGTCAGCGCAGTCATCTAAGAACAGGCAATCCTTGCTTCGTCACGGGAACCCTATCTTAGGCAGGCATAAGGGGCAATCGTGCCGCATTTGGCGGTTCATCGCAAAAGTTTGGCAACCGCACGCAGTTCAAACTTCTGGATTTTGCCTGTTGAGGTTTTGGGCAGGTCGGCAAAGATCACTTTCTTGGGTGTGGCAAACCCGGCCAGTCGCGCCCGGCAATGGGCAATCAGGTCGGCTTCGCTGGCGTCATGGCCGGCCTTCAGTTCCACAAAGGCGCAGGGCACTTCGCCCCATTTATCATCCGGCATGGCGACCACAGCACATAAAGAAACGGCGGGATGGTGCATCAGCGCACCCTCAACCTCGACAGACGAGATATTCTCTCCGCCTGATATGATGATGTCCTTCGCCCGGTCGGTCAGTTTGATATAACCGTCGGTGTGGCGGAAGGCGATATCGCCAGACCACAGTTGCCCCCCCTTGAAAGCCTCGGCCGTTGCTGCCGGATTCTTGTAATACCCCTTCATGACAAGATTGCCTCGAAAGGTGACCTCACCCAAGGTCTTTGCATCGCGCGCAACAGGGCGTCCTGCGGGATCCAGAACAGTCAACTCCTGCAACATGGCGTTTGCGACGCCGGTTCGGGCCTTATAGCCTGCACGCTCATCGCCCGTGGTTGTTTCCCAATCCGTTTGGAATAGGGTCTCCACCGACGGGCCATAGGTTTCGGTCATCCCATAAACCTGCGTGACGTTGAAACCCAAAGGTTCAATCGCCGCCAGCGTTGCCGCTGGCGGCGGCGCGCCGGCCGTGAACACCTGAACGATGTGCGAAAAGGTTCGGCGATCTTCGGCCTTGGCATTGATCAAGGTGTTCAAGACAATCGGTGCGCCCCCAAAATGGGTAACACCCTCGTCTGCGATGGCATCGTAAATGGCTTTGGCGGTGATGTCGCGGCAACAGGTCAATTGCCCGCCGACCATCGGCATCATCCAGGTGTGGCACCATCCATTGCAGTGAAAAAGGGGAACGATGGTCAAATAGACGGGGAACAACTGCATGCGCCAGCCGATCGCGTTGGCTGGACACGCCAGATAGGCACCCCGGTGGTGCACAACCACCCCTTTGGGTTTGCCCGTTGTTCCCGACGTGTAATTCAGCGCGATGCTTTCCCATTCATCCGCCGGATAAATCCACGGGGCATCGGGGTCACCTTGGGCCAGCAACTGGTCAAAGGTCACATACCGCCCCGAGTCTTCAAATCCGTGGTCCACAACCTCGACGATCTGCGGCGCGGGGCCATCCATGCGCCGGATGGCTTCCTCGGCCAAAGGCAGACTGGCACAGTCGACCAGAACGATCTTGGACCCGGCATGCCCAAAGGTGTAAGCCACGGTATCTGGGTCAAGCCGGGTGTTGATGGTGTTCAAAACCGCCCCTGCCGCGGGCACGCCGAAATGCGCGATGGCCTGTTGCGGTATGTTGGGCATAAGCGTTGACACCACATCCCCCGGCCGTACCCCATGAAACGCAAGCGCCGACGCCAGACGGCTGACCTGCCGGCCATAGTCTGCATAAGTCAGCCGCGTTGATTTCCAAACAACAGCCGTGCGATGCGCGAACACGTCCGCCGCGCGCTCCAGATAGGAAAGGGGCGTCAGCGGCGTATAGTTCGCCGCGCATTTCTCCAAACCGGTTTCGTCCGCCAACCAACCCATCGACCCCCCCTGACTTTCTCGCGCAAAGCGTCGCTTTCTGACGTGCAGTCTTGCGCTGATCCGGGCAGGAAGGAAGTCAAAATACGATGGATGGCGACGTGACCGCGACCAAAGATAGAACGCTGACGGCCGCCGGGATCATCTCGGTCTATGCATTCATCATCGGCTTTACCGACAATTTCGTGCGCGTCATCGCTGCAGATGCGGGACTTTGGCAGTTCCACTTTACCCGAACCTGCATGGCCATGCTGATTTTGGTGGTCTTCGCCCAGATGTTCCGCCGCCGCATCAGGCCGGTCAATCTGAAGGCGGTGGCGGCGCGGTCATTCATCCACGGCGCGGGAATGGTGATCTACTTTGGCGCACTTGCCTTTCTACCCGTCGCCTTGGTGGCAGCAGGACTGTTCACGGCCCCGATTTTCGTGATGCTGATCGGCAGCTTTGCCTATGGTCACCGGATCACCCCGATGCAGGTTGTGGCGGTCCTTGTCGGATTTGGTGGGGTCGTTCTGGTCCTTGGCCCAGAGGCGATGTCGGGGGCGTCACTTGCGGCTGTGTTGCCCGTCTTGGCCGGGGCCTTGTACGCCATGGGCAACATCGCGACCCGCGAATGGTGCGCCGAGGAATCGGCCGAAACGCTTTTGGGCGGGTTTTTCGTGGCGCTTGGAATCATCGGCGCGCTTGGCATGCTGGCCCTGACCCTGTGGCCCATTGCGGTGCCCTCCGGGCCTGAATACTTTTTGATGCGCGGACCGGTTTTGCCGACGTCCGAGTTCTGGATCTGGACCTTTGTTCAGGCCGCAGGGTCCCTTTTGGGCGTTGGTTTGATGATCCGCGGCTATCAGATTACGCAGGCCAGCAAGGCCAGTGTGCTGGAATATGTCATCCTTCCGGCCTCTGCCTTCTGGTCTTACGTCATTTGGGGCCAGACGATGGGATGGATGGCTTGGGTCGGCATGGCCCTTATCGTGGCCGCAGGTGCCCTGATCGCTTTTGGCGGGGCGCGGGAAGCGGCGTGATCGCCTTTCGATTCTGACGCTGTTTGTGCCGGTAGGCCTCAGGTCTCGCCCACGGCCTCCCGCCAATGGCGGCGGCAAAGCGAGACATAGGTTTCGTTGCCCCCGATCTGAACTTGATCGCCGTCCTTCAGCGCGCGCCCATCAGGCCCACGGCGGATCACCATCGTGGCCTTCTTTCCGCAGTGGCAGATCGTGCGAACCTCGCGCATTTCATCGGCCCATGCCAGCAAGGCCGCTGAACCCGGGAAAAGATTTCCCTGAAAATCAACACGCAGCCCATAACACATGATGGGTACGCCCAGATCGTCAACCGCCCGCGCCAATTGCCAAACCTGATCTTTGCTCAGAAACTGGGCTTCGTCGATAAACACACAATCCACCCGCCCCAGATCGAATCGCGCCTTCAGTTTGGCGAACAGATCCTCCCCCGACGCAAAGGTGTCCGCAGGCTCGCCGATGCCGATCCGACTGGCGATCTTGCCGTCGCCCGCCCGGTTGTCGAACTGCGCCGTCATCAAATAGGGGGTCATCCCGCCTTCGCGATAATTGTGCGAGGCTTGCAGAAGCAGGGTAGATTTCCCAGCATTCATCGTTGAAAAATGAAAATAGAGCTTGGCCATTTGCGGCAAATAGCCCGGGACGGACCGGCATGACAAGCCCTTGTGAACCAAGGTGTCATGGCAAAAGAATGGGGGTCCGCTGCTTTCCGAGTGGTGGCGCAAGAGGCGCCGGAACCAACCCATCGGGGCAGGCGAATGACCGCAGTGTGGTAAACTGGCGGGGCCAAAGCCCCGCCGCACCATTTACACTTGACGGGTCCGCCGCACCACTGATGCAAAAACCATCAGATGTCCCAATATTGGAACCAGCGCGCGGCGAACCCCCACTCAAAAGATCGGCGCTGGGGACGCCGATCTGTCACTCACTACAACTGTTCCGGTTGCCCGGAACGCCTTTATGAATGACAAGTTCCTCACGCTTGATTAATGGGAAAAGGATGGGGCATTTCCCCGGTCATTTCCGAGTATAAAGGCCAAGGTCCGGCATGAGCATTGAATCCTATTTGAAGAAACATACCGAGGCCTTGGTCAAAGACGTTGGCGTTGAAGCAGCCTGCGACATCACGGGCCGATCAAAGGCCACTTTGGGTCGGTATTATTCGGACAATGATGAACATGGCGACCGTTTCATGCCGATCGACGTCGTTGCCCAGCTTGAAGCCGCCTCACGTTTTCCCCATGTCACGGCTGCCTTGGCTGATTTGCGCGGTGTGACCTTGTCCTACGACGCCGACAAACGTAACGCACCGCCAAGCCACAGTGTAAATCAGGATGTTGTGGCCTTGGCACAGCGGTTCGCAATGTTGATGGCGGAATACAATACCGCCATCGCAGACGGGAAAATCTCGAACAACGAGGCAAAGCGCATGTTGCGCGAAACGCTTGCCATTCAGCAGGTTTTGTTGGACATGAAGCTGAACTTGGAAGACGAGGCAGGTTAACCCGGCGACCAAGCGTCAGAGCCAAGAAAAGGGGGCCAAGCGGCCCCCAAATGCTGTTTGTATGATCGATTTACCGCTTATCCGCGCGAAAAACGTTCAGACTGCGGGCGCGCGCTTGATGCCGGACGGGCAGGCGATTGGCCGCCGCCCATGGGCTTGGCCGCCTTTGGTTTGGACGAGGCGGGACGGGGCGGATAGCTTGGTTTCGCGGCGCCAGGCTTGCCTGCTGCCCGTTGGGCCGGGGGCTGCGCACCGCGCTTTTGCCCGCCTTGTCCCTGACCGGGACGTTGGCCCCGGTTTTGTCCGGGCTTTGGCGCCGCGGCCACCATTTCGGCTGACCATGGTGCGCCGCCGATGACAGGCAGCGGCTTTTTCAGCAACTTTTCGATGGCCAGAAGTTCGCCCATTTCAACCGGCGCACAAAAGCTGACCGAGGTTCCATCAGCTCCGGCGCGGGCCGTGCGGCCAATGCGGTGCACATAGTTTTCGGGAACATTCGGCATATCAAAGTTGTACACATGACGCACAGTCGGGATGTCGATCCCGCGCGCAGCGACATCTGTGGCCACCAGCACATCCAGCTGCCCCGTGCGGAATTCCGTCAGGGTGCGGTCACGCTGGCCTTGGCTTTTGTTGCCGTGAATGGATCCGGCTTTAAAGCCCCAAGCAACCAGCAACTTCATCAGCTTTTCTGATCCATGCTTCGTGCGGCCAAAAACAAGGGCTTGTTCCGTTGGATGTTTCTTCAGGAACTCTTCCAAAAGCCGCGCCTTGTCGCCGTTGGGAATATAATACACGCCCTGCGAAATCCGCTCCACGGGCTTGCCCGGGGGGGCGACCTGTACCCGAATAGGGTCGCGCAGATAGGTGTCGGCGATTTCTTCGATGTCTTTTGGCATGGTTGCCGAGAACAGCATCGTCTGACGTTTTTGCGGGATATGTTTGGCAATCTTGCGCAAGGAATGGATGAACCCCATGTCCAACATATGGTCCGCTTCGTCGAGAACCAGATAGCCGCACTTTTCAAGCGATACATCGCCGCGTTCAAGCAAGTCGATCAGGCGGCCGGGTGTGGCCACCAGAACGTCCGCTCCGCGCAGAAGGGCTGCCGCTTGGCGGTTCAAGGACGCCCCGCCCACAACCATGACCACGCGGACGGCGGTGCCTTTGGTGAAGGTTTCCAGATTGTCTTTGATCTGCGTCGCCAATTCGCGTGTTGGGGCCAAGATCAGCGCGCGCACGTTCTTGGGGCCCGGGGGGTGACCCAGATCGAGGATGCGGTGCAGAAGGGGCAGGCCGAAGGCTGCGGTCTTTCCGGTCCCTGTCTGCGCCAGTCCCATCAAATCGCGGCCTGCGAGGATGTGGGGGATGGCTTGGGCCTGAATGGGGGTTGGGGTTTCCAGCTTTGTCAGTTTCAGCGCGGCAACAAGTTTCGGGCTGAGGCCGAGGGATTCGAATGTTGTGGTCATGATCGTTCCAGACATCAAGGAGCAAGCGACCCTCGCCGCGCGGGGGGACCCCCGCGTGACCGTGCCGCAAGCGGCGCCCCTGCGTGATGGTGGGAACCTTTGGTCCGAGACTTTCGGTGCTCACGCGGCACGGTCTTCGGGTTGGGGGGGAGATGGGGGATTTTGGGGATCTTGTCAACCCCGAGGGCGCGTCCAGATCTGGACGTTTTGGAGAGGGTATTAAAATCAAGGGGTTGGGTTTAGAAAATTAGGGAAGTGTTAAGGGTTGGGGAGAGAGGGGAGAATCTCAACCCGTCGGGCCCGCACAACTGGGGCGGCGAAACCGGCCCACGGTAGGAGAGAAGCACCTGCCCGGGGGCAAGCCCTGCGCTGTCCGGTGCCTTATGGGCGCCGGGGGCGGTATAGGATGAGGGGGGATTTGGCGGGCGCTAGAGCGCCGATCTTGAGGGATCTTTTTTCTGTTTCTTGCTGCCCGGAATCAAGGGCGAAGCCCGCCGGGCAATGCCCGTCCGCCCCCTCGGGCGGGCATTCCTATAGGTCACCAGCAGAATTTCTGGGGAGTAGGCTGATCCATAAAGCGCCTAGAACGGATGTTGCTTGCCCTCCCGGCGGACGGGCATTGCCCTGTGGAGGTGCGGGGTGAACGAGGGGTAGGTGAGGCGGGCCAATTGGCGAAAGTGACATTGTGGCGCGCGATGTGATAGGGACTTGGGAATGGACCGGGATATCTCGGCGTTTAGGACTTTGGTGCAGAGAGTTGCTTGAAGCCTTCAAGGACGGCTCCTAAAACAATTCCAAAGACCATGACATAAAACCCTTCTTCAATTGCCTCGCCCGGAGTACCACGGCAGATATATTCCGCGGTCCATGCCGCGCGATTTGCCGCATCATCGAGAGATGCTATGAGAAAGCCAAGGACCATCCTGAAGGTCCCAAGGGTAAACGCCAACCAAGCTACAATTCTTGCCAAACGGGTAAAGAACATCTTTATACCAACTTAAAACTAGTTAACTTTTTCTTTAGCTTTTGATCAACTTAGGGGCCTAATTCGGATCACCCCCCCCCGGCCCGCCAAGGCTTTCGCGGGCGTTCGGCGCTCAAAACGCTCCACGGGAGCGTTTTGCCCCCGGGCAAAGCCCGGGGTCGCGCCTTACCCTTGTAGCGTCCTCACCCCATATCCCTCGCCCCGCGCCTTCATCGCCTCTACCGCTGCGATGCTTGCGGCGGCGGTGGTGAAATAGGGGATCTTGTCCATCAGGGCGACGCGGCGGATATCGCGGCTGTCGGAAATCGCTTGGGTGCCTTCGGTCGTGTTCATCACCAGTGCGATATCGTCATTCTTCAGGCGGTCCACGATGTTGGGGCGGCCTTCATAGACCTTGGAGACCGAGGTTGACGCCAGACCCAATCCGGCCAGCCAAGCCGCCGTGCCTTTGGTGGCGACAATTTCGAATCCCAGTCCGATCAGGCCGGAGACGGCGCTGGCCATTGCGGCCGTCTTGTCCATGTCCTTGACCGACACAAAGACGCGGCCGCTTTCGGGCAGCATCACGCCTGCGCCCATTTGCGCCTTTAAAAAGGCCAGCGCAAAGGTGCGGTCCCAGCCCATCACCTCGCCGGTGGAGCGCATTTCCGGCCCCAGAACCGGATCGACCCCGGGGAAGCGGGCAAAGGGCAGCACCGCTTCTTTCACGGAAAACCACGGGGTTTTGGGATTGGCCAGCGTCATTGCGTCGGCCAGCGGCAGCGGTGTGTCGGGGCCGACGCCCTGCGCATAGGGCGCGCGCATCGGGAAGTTTGACAGCGGCTCTCCGGCCATCAGCCGCGCGGCGATGGAGGCGATGGCACTGTCGGTCGCCTTGGCGACGAAGGGCACGGTGCGGCTGGCGCGCGGGTTGACTTCGAGGACGTAGATCACGCCGTCCTTGATGGCAAACTGCACGTTCATCAGGCCAACCACGTGCAAGGCGCGGGCCATGACGATGGTCTGACGGGTCAATTCGGCCACGATGGCATCAGACAATTGGTGCGGCGGCAGACAGCAGGCGGAATCGCCGGAATGAACGCCGGCCTCTTCGATATGTTCCATGATGCCCGCCACATGCACGTTTGTGCCGTCGGACAGGGCATCAACGTCAACCTCAACCGCGCCGGACAGATAGCTGTCGAGCAGGACGGGGCTGTCGCCCGAAACCTGCACGGCGGTGGTGATGTAGCGTTCCAGCTGCGCATCGTCGCGGATGATTTCCATCGCGCGGCCGCCCAGAACAAAGGAGGGGCGGATGACGAGGGGGTAGCCGACGTCTTGCGCCACCGTGAACGCCTCATCGCGCGAGCGGGCCGTGCCGTTGTGCGGCTGTTTCAGCCCCAGTTTGTGCAAAAGCTGCTGGAACCGCTCGCGGTCTTCGGCCAGATCGATGGCATCGGGCGTGGTGCCAAGGATCGGGATGCCTTCGTTCGCCAAGGCTTGGGCCAATTTCAACGGGGTCTGGCCGCCAAACTGAACGATCACGCCGTGCAAGGTGCCATTTTCTTGTTCCACGCGCAGGATTTCAAGCACATGTTCCAGCGTCAGCGGTTCGAAATACAGCCGGTCCGAGGTGTCATAGTCGGTCGAGACCGTCTCGGGGTTGCAGTTGATCATGATGGTTTCATAGCCCGCTGCGGTCAGCGCGTAGCAGGCATGGCAACAGCAATAGTCAAATTCGATGCCCTGACCGATGCGGTTGGGGCCGCCGCCAAGGATGACGACTTTCTTGGCGTTGGTGGGACGGGCCTCACATTCCACATCGCCCATCGCCGGGGCTTCGTAGGTGGAATACATATAGGGGGTTTGGGCCTCAAACTCGGCCGCGCAGGTATCGATCCGCTTGAAGACGGCGGTGACGCCCAGATTGCGGCGGGCCCGCCGAACCTGGCCTTCGTCGCGGCCGGTCAAGGCGGCAAGGCGCCCGTCGGTGAAGCCCATCATCTTCAGACGGCGCAGACCGGCGGCATCCACCGGCAGACCGTTTTTCTTGACCTCGGCTTCGGTTTCGATGATCTCGCGGATCCGCGCCAGAAACCAAGGATCAAAGGATGTGGCGCCGTTGATGTCTTCGTTGGTCAGCCCGTGGCGCATTGCCTGGGCGATCACCCGCAAACGGTCGGGCGTTGCCTGACCCAGCGCCTTGAAGATGGCCGCGCGGTCGGGTGCGCCGGGGATTGCGATATCGTCAAAGCCGGACAGGCCGGTTTCAAGGCTGGCCAGCGCCTTTTGCATGGATTCGTGGATCGTTCGGCCGATCGCCATGACTTCGCCGACGGATTTCATGGCGGTGGTGAGGTTGGGTTCGGATCCGGGGAACTTTTCAAAGGCAAAGCGCGGGATCTTTGTGACGACATAGTCAATCGAGGGTTCGAAAGAGGCCGGGGTCACTTTGGTGATGTCATTGTCCAGTTCGTCCAAGGTATAGCCGACGGCCAGTTTGGCGGCGATCTTTGCGATGGGGAATCCGGTGGCTTTGGAGGCGAGCGCCGAGGAGCGCGATACGCGGGGGTTCATCTCGATCACGACCATGCGGCCATCGGCGGGGTTGATCGCCCACTGGACGTTGGAGCCGCCCGTTTCGACGCCAATCTCGCGCAGCACGGCGATCGAGCCGTTGCGCATGATCTGATATTCCTTGTCCGTCAGCGTCAGTGCAGGGGCCACGGTGATGCTGTCGCCGGTGTGCACGCCCATCGGGTCAATGTTTTCGATGGCGCAGACGATGATCGCGTTGTCCTTGCTGTCACGCACCACTTCCATTTCGAATTCTTTCCAACCCAGCAAGGATTGGTCGACCAGAACCTGCGCCATGGGCGAGGCTTCGAGGCCGGAGCGGACGATCGCCTCGTAGTCATCGCGGTTATAGGCCACGCCGCCGCCGGTTCCGCCCAGTGTGAAGGCGGGGCGGATGATGGCGGGCAAGCCGACGTAATCCAACGCTTCGACCGCTTCGCGCACGCCGGCGGCGATATCATATTTGCCATCGGCCTTTTTGGGTGCGGCGATGATGGTGGCTTTGGGGTTTTCAAGGCCGATCCGGTCCATCGCCTCGCGGAACAGTTTGCGGTCTTCGGCCATTTCGATGGCGGCCCGTTTCGCGCCGATCAGTTCGACGTTGAAATTGTCCAGCACGCCCATGTCGGCCAGCGCCAGTGCCGTGTTCAAGCCGGTCTGCCCGCCCATCGTGGGCAACAGGGCATCGGGCCGTTCCTTTTCGATGATCTTGGCCACAACATCTGGGGTGATCGGTTCGATATAGGTGGCATCGGCAAGGCCGGGATCGGTCATGATGGTTGCCGGGTTGGAGTTAACAAGGATCACCCGGTACCCCTCTTCGCGCAGCGCCTTGCAGGCTTGGGCGCCGGAGTAGTCAAACTCGCAGGCCTGACCAATCACGATAGGACCCGCACCAATGATCATAATCGACTTTATGTCGGTTCTTTTCGGCATGGCGGCCCCCAATCTGTGCGCAAAACTTTGCGGGTTATAGCCAGCGCGCGGCGCGGCGCAAGGGGATTCGGGGGTGGGTTGGCCAAGTCAAAATCTGATCAGGGAGCCGGTGATTTTCTGCGGCCAAATCCGGGCAGGGTCGCGATCAAAGCTTGAGCCCGAAGCGCGGGGCAAGCCAGATCATCGCCAGATACAGGGCAACCGTCAGCGCGCATCCGGCGATCAGGCTGGTCCAGAATCCAAAACCCGCGCGCAGCATGGCGGGGATGGTGAAGAACATCGGAACAGAGGGGGCGAGAAACCAGATCGTGGCCTGGGTATGGTCTGCCAGTCGCAGCGGATCGTGCGTGTCGCGCCACAGCCAGATCATCCCCAAAACAGAGACCAGCGGCAACGAGGCGATCAGGGCCCCGAACCCGGCATAGCGCCGCGCCACTTCTGACGCCAAGGCGATCAGGACACCGGAAACAGCGGCTTTGAGCACCAGATACAGCATGACAAAACAATGCGGTCGTTGCAGCGGTACGTCAATGAAAAAGGGCCGGAACATCCCGGCCCTTTCCCTGTCATGACGCCGTAAATCAGACCTTTTGGCCCACGGCAGCCTCGGCCGCGGCGATTGCTGCGGCGCGCTTTTTGACTTCATCCCCAATCGGCGGGCCTTTGAAGCGGCGGTTTTCAAACAGAACCCAGACGACCAGCGCCAGGACGATGAAGCCGATCACGACGTAAAGCACACGCTCGTTTGGTGCAGCAACCGCGATGTAAAGGATCACGGCCATGCCCACGACCGAAAGCACGCTGACCAGTTTGTACAGGCCTTCGGACATTGCCCATGGGCCGGGGTTTGGCCATTTGGCGGTGCCGTACGCAAAGAAGCCTGCCACCAGCGGCACGGTGAAGGACAAGAACAGGAACACCAGCGTCGAGTTGACCACGATCACATAGATCGAGGTGCCCGCAACCTTGATGGACATGGCGAGGATCACATAAAGGATGGCAAGCACGGTTGCCGTCCAGATGGCCGTGACCGGGGTGCGGTATTTCGGCGAGACTGAGGCCAGCGCCTTGGAGAAGCCGGGAACACCGTCATCGCGCGAGAAGGCGAAGAGCATCCGGCTGGCCGATGTGACCGTGGCCAGACCGCACAGAAGCTGGGTGATCAAGATGCCCAGATAGATGACGTTCTTCAGACCGGCGGGCAGGATGGCGTCCATGGTCAAGAAGAACATGCTGAAGCCCTGGCTGGCCGCGACGGCCAGATCGGGGATGGCCAGCGTGATCGCGCAGATCATGATCCAGCCGATCAGCGATGACCAGAAGACCGAGGTGACGATGCCGCGCGGAACGGAGGTTGCGGCATTCATCGTCTCTTCCGAGGTATGGGCCGACGCGTCATAGCCGGTAATGGTGTAGACCGGCAACAGCAGGCACAAAAGGAACAGGTAGCCCATGTTGTCGGACGCCGGGAAGACGTTGCCGCCGGCTTCGCCAGAGAAGTTGGTGAAGGTCCAAAGACGCGAGATGTCGATGGCGGGGGCGTAGAACAGGCAGGCGATCACCAAGATGGCCGTGGTGGCCAAGATGATATAGCCCGAGATGTCGGTCAGCATGGTCGTGACCTTGATGCCAAGGTGGTTGAACAGTGCCTGACCTGCGGTGATGACGGCCACAAAGACCACAACCTGCATATCCGTGCCGACAAAGCCGAACATGCCGCCGAAGGTGCCCGCAAAGAAATAAGCTGTGCCGATGTTGATGGCGCCCAAAACCGTGACAAGACCCAGCAGGTTGAGCCAGGCCGTCATCCAGCCCGTGAAACGCCCGCCCAGGATGGAGCCCCAGTGGTAAAGCCCGCCCGCTGTTGGGAAGGCGCTGGCGATTTGTGCCATTGCCAAGGCGAACATGCCCGACAGGAGGCAGCCCACAAGCCAGCCGATGCCCGCGCCCGCGCCGCCGACCGATGAGATCGCTTGCGCAAAGGAGTTGATGCCGCCGGACAGGATGCAGATGATCGAGAACGAGATCGCGAAGTTCGAGAATTTGGACATAGAGCGCGACAGCTCTTGGGCATAGCCCATCCCATGAAGGACTTTGATGTCCTCATGGGCGTCCTTGTCGGTATAGTTGTCAGAAGCCATAGTGCTTACCCTCCGAACCGTTGGTTCCATGTTTCTTATCGTTGCCAAGGCAGGGATCCCCGCCTGTGCCACGAAGGAAGCCTTAATTTTTCAGTCTGGCAAGTCTTGAATAGAATTTTACAAGGTTTGGTCAAAACCTTTTTCGGGCGGTGCATGACAATTCATCACGTCGCAAAAAGAAGCCACTGCGGCGCAAGGGCACTGGTCCGCAGGATCTGCGGCCGCTAAACCCCAGTCAGGCCACAGTCGCGCGGCCGCGGGGGCATCAAACGTGATCCTTTTGGAAGACGGACCGGACGGGCAGGCCGCGCTGTTTCAGGCGCCGTTGTACGTTGTGATCGTCTGGAACCCGCAGGACCTTGCGGCGGCCCTTGCCCGTTTGGACGCGGCCCGTGCCGAGGGGCATTATGTGGCGGGCTATCTGTCGTATGAAGCGGGGTATGCGCTGGAAGACGCGCTTGCCGGTCTGATGCCGGAAGACCGCGCGGTGCCGCTTTTGGCCATGGGGATATTCGGCCCACCCGTCGCGCCCGGCGTTTTGCTGGACCGCGCGGTGCGCGAAGCGGCGGATGTGGCGCTGTCGCCCCCCGTTCCTTTGGTTGAGGAACAGGTCTATGGCGCGGCTTTCGGGCGGGTCAAAGACTATATCGCGGCCGGGGATTGCTATCAGATCAACCTGACCTTCCCGATGCAGGCCCGGTTGGTGTCGGGCACGCCTTTGGGTCTTTATGCCGCGCTTCAGGCGCGCGAGCCTGTGCGGCACGGGGCGTTTGCGGATCTGGGCCAAGGGCCGGTGATCGTTTCACGCAGCCCGGAACTGTTCATGCGCCTGAACGCCCAAGGCCGGATCGAGGCGCGCCCGATGAAGGGCACCGCCCCGCGCGATCCGGACCCAGTGCGCGATGCGGAATTGGCCGAAGAGTTGCGGGCCAGCGTCAAGGGGCAGGCCGAAAATCTGATGATCGTGGATCTTTTGCGCAATGATATCAGCCGCATTGCGAAGGTCGGATCGGTCAAGGTGCCCAAGCTGTTTGCCATTGAAACCTATGCCAGCGTGCATCAAATGGTGTCGACCGTGGTTGGGACCTTGGCAGAACCTGCGAGTTTGGCGGGGGTGATGGCGGCGCTTTTCCCCTGCGGGTCGATCACGGGGGCGCCCAAGATACGGGCGATGCAAATCATTCGCGAAGTTGAGCCGCATGCGCGCGATGTCTATTGCGGGGCAATCGGCTGGATGGGGCCGGATGGCGCGGCGGGCTTTAACGTTGCGATCCGCACCTTGTCTGTCTTTGACGATGGGCGCGTGCGGTTGAATGTGGGCGGCGGGATTGTGCAAGACAGTACGGCCCGATCAGAATGGGAGGAGGCCCTGTGGAAAGCACGCTACGCGCGGGGGCTGATGCCCCGGGGCTAAAGCTGATTGAAACTTTCGGCCATGGCTCTGCCCGGGTGGGATTGCACCGGGCCCGCATGGCCGCGAGCGCGAAAGCCTTGGGTTGGCGGTTTGACCCGCAGGCGTTTGACCGCGTGGTGGCGCGTACCGACCCCCAATTGGGACCGCGGTTGCGCCTGACCTTGGATTGTTTTGGCACGCTTGATCTGGGGCAAGCCCCGCTGCCCGCGACGGCCGCCCTTTGGCGGGTGGCGCTGGCGCAGGAGCGGCTTTTGTCAACCGATCCTTGGCTTGCGGTCAAATCCACGCGCCGGGCTGTCTATGATGCCGCGCGCGCCGCCCTGCCGCAGGGCATGGATGAGGTGATCTTTATCAACGAACGCGACGAAGTTTGCGATGGCAGCATCACAACGGTGTTTTTTGACCGGGGGGATGGCCTGCGCACCCCGCCCCTTTCCTGCGGGCTTTTGCCGGGGGTGTTGCGGGCCGAAATGGCCTGCCCGCCAGAGGTTTTGCTGGCCCATGACCTGCCCAAGGTGCGGCTTTGGGTTGGCAATTCGCTGCGCGGTCTGATTCCCGCCCTGTGGCACGCCTGACCGGAACGCCGCATCAGGAGCGTCCCGGCGCCGCGGCGGCGACGGGGGAGCGCATATTTGCCGAGCGTGCCGCCGTCGGGCCTTGACTTGCGCGCGCGCCGGGGGTCTATCGCCAATGACTGAAAATAAGCCTCGCCAAAGGGGAAAACGATGCACGCCTACCGCAGCCAAACTTGCGCCGATCTGAACAAATCGAATGAAGGTCAAACCGTCCGCCTGTCGGGCTGGGTTCACCGTGTTCGCGATCATGGCGGGGTTTTGTTCATTGACCTGCGGGATCATTACGGCATCACGCAATTGATTGCTGACAGTGACAGCGCGGCCTTTGCCGATTTGGACAAGGTGCGTGCCGAATGGGTAATTTCCATAGATGGCCGGGTCATGGCGCGCGACGCCGCCCTTGTGAACCCCAAGATCCCGACGGGCGAGATTGAAGTTTACGTGACCGACATGCGGGTTCTGGGGGCAGCCGAAGACCTGCCGATGCCGGTTTTCGGCGATGTCGAATACCCTGAAGAAACCCGTCTGACCTATCGTTTCTTGGACCTGCGCCGTGAAAAGCTGCACAAGAACATGATGTTGCGGTCGAACGTTGTGCGCAGTTTGCGCAGTCGCATGTGGGATCAGGGGTTCAACGAGTTTCAGACGCCGATCATCACCGCCTCCAGCCCTGAGGGCGCGCGCGACTTTTTGGTGCCGTCCCGCTTGCATCCGGGAAAGTTTTACGCCCTGCCGCAGGCACCGCAGCAGTTCAAGCAGTTGATCATGGTATCAGGGTTTGATCGGTACTTTCAGATCGCGCCGTGTTTTCGCGATGAAGACCCGCGGGCAGACCGCTCTCCGACCGACTTTTACCAGTTGGATGTCGAGATGTCCTTTGTCGAGCAGGCCGATATCTTTGCGGCCGTGCAGCCCGTGATTCAAGGCGTTTTCGAAGAGTTCCGCCCCGAGATGAAAGTGCCCGCCGACTGGCCGCTGATCGCCTATCGCGACAGCTTGCTGTGGTTCGGATCGGACAAGCCCGACCTTCGCAACCCGATCCGGATGCAAATCGTTTCCGAGCATTTCCGTGGGTCAGGTTTTGCCGTATTCGCCAAGCTGCTGGAGCAGGAAGGCACCGAAATCAGGGCCATTCCTGCGCCGACGGGGGGCAGCCGCAAGTTCTGTGACCGGATGAACGCCTTTGCGCAAAAAGAAGGCTTGCCCGGGATGGGCTATATCTTCTGGCGCGAGGCCGAAGATGGATCGGGTATGGAAGCGGCCGGGCCGCTGGCCAAGAACATCGGGCCTGAGCGGACCGAGGCGATCCGGGTGCAGCTGGGTCTTGGTCTGGGGGATGCGGCGTTTTTCCTTGGGGGCAAACCCGATGCCTTCCAGTCGGTTGCGGGCCGCGCGCGCAACGAGATTGGCCGGGAGTTGGGATTGGCCGAGACGGATACGTTCCGTTTTGCGTGGATCGTTGACTTTCCGATGTATGAAAAGACCGACGATGGCAAAATTGACTTCAGCCATAACCCGTTTTCCATGCCGCAGGGCGGGCTAGAGGCGCTTCAGGGTGATCCCTTGAACGTTTATGCCTATCAGTATGACCTTGCCTGCAACGGGTACGAGCTTATTTCTGGCGGTATTCGCAACCATAAGCCGGAAATCATGTACAAGGCTTTCGAGTTGGCGGGCTATCCCAACAGCGAAGTTGACAAGCGGTTTGGCGGGATGGTGAAGGCGTTCAAATATGGCGCGCCGCCGCACGGGGGCTGTGCCATGGGGATCGACCGGGCCGTGATGCTGCTGGCCGATGAGATGAACATCCGCGAGGTCATCATGTTCCCGATGAACCAGCGCGCCGAAGATCTGTTGATGGGCGCGCCGTCGGAGCCGTTGAACGAGCAGTTGCGCGAATTGCGCTTGCGTGTCGTGCCCAAGGACGCATGACGATGGAGGGCGGGTCGTGACAGCGTTTCCGCCCCTCTTTATCGCCTCTGTGCCGGTGTTTCGGCATTACCTTGGCCGCGCGCAGGACATGGCCGAAAAGGCCGGGCCAGATTTGATGGCGGCCCGAATTGCCGACAGCTTTCCCGCCGTGCAGCATTTTGCAACCGCCGCGGGGTTTGCCCTGCGGGCGGTTTGCCCCTTGACCGGGCGCGAGATGCCCGATCTTCCGCGCGCGTTGGGCCCGCGTTTGGCGGTGGTGCGGGCAACCTTGGGGGCGATGAAGCCATCCGAGTTTGACGGGGCCGAAGGGCGGATCATTACCCACACGGCCGGGGCGGCCGAACTGGACCAGACGGCGGAGCAATTCTTGTACCTGTTCTGTCTGCCGAATTTCTTTTTCCATCTGACGATGGGCTATGCGTCGTTGCGGGCCGCGGGCCTTGCGCTGGGCAAGGAAGATTTTGACGGATTGCATTCCTATCCGCCTGCCGAACAGATTTAGCGGCCTTCAAGCGATTTGTTGCCGGGACGCGCGGCGTCCCCTTCCGTCTGATCACCAAGCGCCTATCTTTGCGTCAAACCCCGCATCGCGGGCGATGTGTGAGGCGCGATATGAGTGTGACGGATGATCTGCTGGCGGTTCGCTTTGGGTACGGCTTGCCTTTGCCAAAGGGCGCGCCGCGCCGTTCTGCCGAGATTGCCGAAGAATTGAAGGGGCCCGATCGCGCGGCCGCCGCATGGCCCTTGCCGAAGCTTGCGGATTACGCGGTGAAGATCGACAAACTTCAGGCGATCAAGAAGGTTGCCAAGACGGGCGCCAACGTCAAGGAAAAGGAAGACGCCGCGCAGGCCGAGGTGGTTGCGATGGCGAACCTTGGTCACCGGACGGGCCTTGCGCGGGCGATCGACACGGCCGCGCCCTTTCGCGAGCGATTGGTCAATTTTTTTGCCAACCATTTCACGGCGAATGCGCGTGGTGGGATATCCGGGATCTATATGCCTTTCGCGTTGGTCGAAGACGCCATTCGCCCCAATATCGGAAAATCGTTTGCCGCCATGGTCAAGGCGGTCACCTTGCATCCGGCGATGTTGATTTTTCTGGATCAGCAGGTGTCGATTGGTCCCAACTCTGCGATGGGCCAAAAGCAGGAAAAGGGCCTGAATGAAAACCTGGCCCGAGAGCTGATGGAGTTGCACACCTTGGGGGTGGATGGGGGATACACACAGCAAGATGTGCGCCAACTGGCCGAATTGCTGACGGGATTGACCGTCGACGACAATATGATGACAGCGTTTGAAAGCCGGCGCGTGGAGCCGGGCGCAGAAACCGTCATGGGCCAAAGTTACGGCACGGACCGCATTGAATCCATCAAGCGGGTCTTGCACGATCTGGCCCTGCACCCCGCAACCGCCGCGCACATGGCCCACAAACTGGCCGTGCATTTTGTCTCTGATACGCCAGATCGGGCCATGGTTGAGGCGATGCGGCAGGCCTTTGTGGCAAGCGATGGCGATATTCCGACCGTGATCGAGGTTTTGCTTTCGCACCCGGCGGCCATGGGCGCGCCCAGCAAGATACGCCAACCCTTTGATTTCATGGTTGCCGCGGCCCGCGCGCTGGGGGTGACGGGCACGCAGATTCAGACCCTGTCCCAAGGCGATTTCAAACGCGGATTTCTGCATCCCATGGAACAGATGGGACAAAGGTTGAAATATTCGCCCGGGCCTGATGGCTGGCCCGAAGAAGCCGAGGCTTGGGTGACCCCGCCGCGCCTTGCGGCCCGCATTGACTGGGCGATGTCGATGCCGCAGCGCTTGGTCAAGGAAATACCGGAGCCTGTGGCCTTTGCGTCAACGGCGTTGGGGGGGCTGGCCTCTGCAACGTTGATGACGGCGGCATCGCGCGCGGAAACGCGTCTTGTCGGGGTGGGAATCGTGCTGTCCTCGCCTGATTTCAATCGGAGATAGAGTATGGATCGCAGAGCGTTTCTGAGGGCGGGAGTGGCCGGGGCGTGTTCGCTGGCGGCCCATCCGTTGATGTCGACCGTCACCTTTGCGGCGTCGAACGGAGGGCGACCGCTGGGCGAGCATCGATTGATCGTTGTGATCCTTCGCGGGGCCATGGACGGGCTAGACGTTTTGCGGCCTTTTGGGGATGCCAATCTTGCCCGCTATCGGCCCAGCATCATCAAAGGGGACAAGGGGTCGGAACTGGACGGCTTCTTCTGGTTGCACCCGGCCATGAAGGCGTTGATGCCGCTTTGGTCGGCGGGGCAACTTGGCTTTGTCCATGCCGTATCGACACCCTATCGGGACAAGCGCAGCCATTTCGATGGCCAAGACATGCTGGAGGGCGGCACGGGCATGGATGTGCCCATTGCCGAGATACGCGATGGCTGGCTGAACCGATTGCTGCAGGCCGTCCCGGGGATGACGGCGCAGACCGCCTATTCGGTGGGGATCGCCGAAATGCCCATTCTTAAGGGCGTGGCGCCTTTTGCTGCTTGGGCGCCCGAGCAATCGCTTGATCTTTCGGCCGCCAGCAAAGCGTTGCTGGACCAAGTCTATCAATCAGATCCGTTGTTTCATGCCGCCTCGGCCCAAGCCATGGAACTGTCGGCCCATTTGGCCGAAGCGGATGCGCAGGGCAAAAAGCCGACCGGCCCCTTTGCCGATGATTTGGCCTTGGCCGATTTTACGGCCGAGAGGTTGCGCGCAGAGACCCGTATTGCAAGCTTTTCCATATCAGGTTGGGATACGCACCGCACGCAAGGCAATGCGATCGTCAAGCCCTTGGAGCGGTTGGCGCAGGTGATCTTGCGCCTTCAGCAAGGATTGGGAGAGACTTGGGGCAAGACGCTTCTTGTGGCGATGACCGAATTTGGCCGCACGGCGCGCGAAAATGGAACGCAAGGCACCGATCACGGAACGGGCGGGGCCATGGTTCTGGCCGGGGGAGCGTTGAAGGGCGGCCGTGTATTGGGAGATTGGCCGGGATTGGACGAAGCGGCGCTGTTTGAACGGCGCGATCTGATGCCCACGACAGATGTGCGCGCCTGGGCGGGCCACGCGCTGCGCGGGATGTACGGGTTTGACGTGGGTTTGATTGAAAAGACGATCTTCCCGGGGCTGATCCTGCCGCCAGATCCGGGCCTTCTGCTTTGACCTTGCCCTTGCCCCTGATGCCGGGGCAAGGTGGGAAAAAAGGCGAAGGATCTGTCGTGCCTGCAAAACAATTTGGCGAAAGTCTGGTGAACTGGAAGGTTCCGGTTCCCCCGGGACAAGCGGTTTTGGAGGGGCATACCGTACGACTGGAGCGCCTGTCGGCCGATGCGCACGCGGCGGATCTGTTTGCGGCGGTCAGCGGTCATGATGATTTGTGGGATTATCTTCCCTACGGCCCGTTTTCTTCGGCGTCGGCCTATCATCGGTGGATGAAAGAGTCAGCCAGCGGTCAGGATCCGTTCTTTTACGCCTTGCGGGACAAGGGGACGGGCCAGTGCGGCGGTCTGGCCAGTTTCCTGCGCATTACCCCCGAGGCCGGCAGTATCGAGATCGGGCATATTTGCCTGTCGCCCCAAATTCAGCGCAGTGCGGCCGCAACCGAAATGCAGTTTTTGATGATGGATTGGGCGTTTTGTGCGGGCTATCGGCGGTTTGAATGGAAATGCGATGCGCTGAATGTTCCCTCGCGCCGGGCGGCGCAGCGGCTTGGGTTCAGTTTCGAAGGGGTGTTTCGCCAAGCGACGATCGTGAAAGGCCGCAATCGCGATACGGCGTGGTTTTCGGTGATTGACTCTGAATGGCCGGCGCTGCGGGAGGCCTATCGCGTTTGGCTTTCGCCCGCCAATTTTGATGAGGCGGGCCGTCAGAAAGAACGGTTGTCGGATTTGACGCGGCTGACGCGTGCCGGATCTGACCCAACGCTTTAACCGATCCGCGTGCCTGACGTCATCAGGGGGGTCTTGACCCCGTCCAACCGCTGATTGACGGCCCAGAGCAGGCGGGCCAAACCTTCGGGGCCATGGGCACCTGCGTCACTTGCGGCAACCAAGGTGTCATCGTCGCTGACACGGGCAATGCCGGCCACGAAATTGCTGACATAGCGCTGAAGGGCGCGGTCCGGTTCCTGACCCAGCGTTTTGGCGGCGCGCAACAGGTCATCGCGCAGGGCCAAAGGATCAGGGGCGGGCAGCGGCGCGGATAAAGACGGGTGGGTCAGATCGACGGGCCCGGGCAAAAAGCGCGCCATGAGTTCGCAAAACGCCCGGTAGCCGCCGATTGGCTTTTCCAAGAACCCATCTGCCCCCGCGGCCAAAGCCGAAAGGCGACCGGTTGGCAAACCTGAGGTTCCGATAATGGCCGCAATGCGCGGCCGGGCGAGGACAAGATCGCGGATCAACGCCTCCCCCCGGCCATCGGGCAGGCCAAGGTCGACGACGGCGATATCTGGCCGATAGGTGCGCAGATGGGCGCGGGCCGTTTCCAGATTTTCGGCACGCCGCAGCCGCGCGCCGGCGCGCTGGGCAATCAAGCGCAACGCTTCGCAGGCAAATCGGCTGTCTTCGACGACAAGGATGGTCAATCCTTGCAGGGGCAGCGCGGCCGAAGGGGGATGGGCAGACGGACCGATGGCAAAGGCGAGATTGGGATAAGCAGGATGATCTTGACGAGGCATGGCAGACCTGACGGACAAGGGGCGGAAGACCACCCTGCGCCCAAGTTGCCTAATATCGGGTAAACGCCGCGCCCCTTTTATGCGACACAAAGCCTGCTTGCACCCGGCAGAGCCGCTGGTCATAAGGGCTGAACATCGCCGGAGGCAAAGCATGATCGGACGCCTGAACCACGTGGCCATAGCGGTGCCTGATCTGGCCGCGGCGGCCGAGCAATATCGCGGGACCTTGGGAGCGCATGTCCGCCCGCCGCAGGATGAACCTGCGCATGGCGTCACGGTTGTGTTCATCGACCTGCCGAACACCAAGATCGAGCTTTTGGCCCCCCTTGGCGCGGCGTCGCCCATTGCCGGATTTCTGGAAAAGAACCCTTCGGGCGGGATTCACCATATCTGTTACGAAGTGGCCGATATTCTTGCCGCGCGCGATCAGTTGAAGGCCGCCGGGGCCCGCGTTTTGGGAACGGGTGAGCCCAAGATCGGCGCGCATGGCAAGCCTGTCTTGTTCCTTCATCCCAAAGACTTCACCGGGTGCCTAATTGAATTGGAACAAGAATGACCATCACCGCCGCCATCGTAACCTTTGCCACCTTGTGGTTTTTGGTGTTCTTTTGCGTGTTGCCCGTGCAGTTCAAAAGTCAGGCAGAAGATGGAAAGATCGAGCCGGGAACACCGTCTTCGGCGCCGTCAGACCCCCAGATCAGCCGCAAGGCCAAGATCACCTCGGCGATCACCGTGGTTTTGTTTGTGGCGGTTTATGCCCTTGTCACATCGGGCTGGATCACAACCGACAATATGGATGTGTTCCATATCCTGAACTAACCACGGGTAGGGGGCATCTGCCCCATGCTGGACCGATTTGATCGTGACAGCCGGTGGAACATATGCGTGAAGGTTGCCACGGCCAAGACCGGAATGACAAGGTTCAACACCGGAATGCTGAGGGGGGCGGCCATCAAGGTGCCCGCCAGCCAGACCTGCCAGCGATAGGTGCGCCGCAATGCCTTGGCAGCCTCTGGTGAGAGGCGGCGCAGGGCGACCAGATTGAAATACTCGCGCCCCAGCAGCCAGCCATTGGCCGCCCAATAAAGGGGCACGTAAAGCGGGCCGAGGGCCAAGGCCAGAAGAAGCACGATGTTCAAGGCAATGAAAAGGCCGGTAAAATTCACAAAATCGATCAGGCCGGTTGCAAAACTGCGCGCGGCGACCGGCGGCAAATTGGGGTAGAAACGATCTTCTACCGCGTCGGCGACATCTTCCAGAAAAAGACCCGAAAAGGCCGCTGCCGTCGGGATCATCAGGAACACGGATAAAAGCAGGATCAGGAAGAACGATCCGACCGACAGAAAGGTGCCAAGCCCGTCTATGGGCCCGATCAAGAACAGATCGACCGAGCCGGGGTTCAACCAATGGATGACCAAAAGCAAGACCGCATAGACAGCGGTTAAAAGGGCAAGCGCCAAAAGCACGCCCAAAAACACCACGCGGCGAAATCGGCTGTCGCCGATCTGGCTGAGCGCGCGGGTGAAATCGGTAAAGATCACGTCAGGCCCCATTGAACGCGGCGCGCAAGGTCTGGGCGGGGCCGGTCGGGGGCCTGCGGGCCGGGCGTGCCGATATGCACGATGCCGGCCACGGTTTCAGCGCCCGTGCAGCCAAAGGCGCTGGCCGCAAAATCGGGGTCATGCGATGGCCAGCCAGACAGCCAGTTTGCGCCCCAGCCTGACGCCGTGGCGGCGTGCAGGATATTCATGCACAGCGCCCCGGCTGACAAAAGCTGTTCGGACAACGGCACCTTTTCTTGGGCAACGGGCGCGCTGATCACGGCGATGGCGCAGTGCCCCAGATCAAACTGCCCGCGGCCTTTGGCGATTTTTTCGGCATCCAAGGCCAAGCGAAGGGCGCGATCTTCGGCCAAATCGGCCAGGCGCTGCATGTCGGCGCGGTTCAAAACGATCAGCCGCCACGGCTCCAGCTTGCCATGATCGGGAACGCGCAGGGCCACTGTCAAGATCGATTCAAGCGCGGCGCGGTCGGGTGTTGGGCCGCTGAAGAACTTTGCAGGGTGGGACCGGCGGGCGGCCAGATAGGCAAAGGCATCAAGCAAGGGGGCGGGCATGAAACTCTCCTTTTGGGTGACCTTGCCTGCTTTATGGCCAAGGTCAAGCAGGCTTGGGGTGCGGGCCGCGCGGCCCGCGCCGGGCCCTGCCGCCGATCGGCGCGGCGGCGAACCGCGTGGGATCATGTCCCTGCGCTTTACGGATCTGCGCAATCAGGCCGGCGTTTTCCCCGGCGCAAGGCGATAGCTGCCTTCGGGAAGATTCAAGGCGGCCGCCAGATCGCGTGATTGTTGCAAGGACAAGGTCAGCCGCATCGGCTGATCAGTTATCGGATCGACCTGCTGAACGACGATACAATCTTCGAAGACCTCGACCACGACATCTTCTTGCAGGTAGGTTTCGCCCTCATCCACGAGGGTGATCACGGTGGCATCAAATTCGTGTTCAATGGTAAACATAAGGCAAGTCTAGCGCGAAGGTGCAAGGGTTGTGAACCGCAAATCGGTGTATCACCTTCGCGTGGGCAGTCTTGCGGGCAGCCGAGCAAAGGCTATCGTAAGAACGTCAACACCAAGGGGGGCTGCAGATTGATCATGGCGCGTCTTTGGCTTGGACTGACCGTGATCGCAGGTCTGAGCGGATGCAGCTTTTTGCCCGACCAAGGGTCAGGCCCGAAGGACGCACGCGCCCCGCAGATGCAGCGCGCCTCGCTTGTGGGCGCTGCGCCGCCGCGCCTGCCGATGGATCAGGCGGCCCGCAATTTCGCCGAGGTGCTGGCCCGGCTTGAACGTGTGGCCGAAGCGGCGTGCCGCAAACAATCCCAAACCCGCGTGTGTGATTTTCAGATCGGGGTGGATATGAACACCGATGAGCTGCCCAATGCCTATCAGACCCTGGGAGACAATGGGCGGCCCCAGATCGTATTCACGATTTCCCTGATTGCCGAGGCCCGCAATTCCGACGAATTGGCCTTTGTGCTGGGCCACGAGGCGGCCCACCACATTTTGGGCCATTTGGTGACGTCCCAGAAAGAGGCGTTGAACGGGGCCATTCTTGGGGGGATTCTCGCCTCGGTCACAGGGGGCAACGCCAAGGAGGTTGAACGGGCCCAGCAGATCGGCGCGCAGTTCGGGGCGCTGCGCTTTTCCAAAGAGCATGAGCTTGAGGCGGATGAGTTGGGGACGATATTGGCCTATCAAGCGGGCTATAATGCGGTTGTGGGGGCCGAGTTTTTCAACCGCCTGCCCGATCCGGGGGCCGGATTTTTGAACAGCCATCCGGGCAACGACGCGCGGCAGGCCGTTGTCTTTGCCACCTACGCCCGGGTGAGCGGGCAATAGCGGACCCTTTTTGATCCAGATCAAGGAAAAGGCGTGGCCCGCGGCACATTTTGGGCCTGTGCCCTTTTGAAAGTCTGGATCATGCTTGGATATCCCGAAGACCAACCGGCCTTTGATCATGCCCGCAGTTTTGCCCAGCGCGGCGGTGTCGATTTGGCCCAAGCCGTGTTTGACGGCTGGCTGCGCCGCGACGAATTGGCCGTTCTGGTGGCGACCTGTCACAGCTGTGCGGCCGGATTCCCCTGCGAGCGGGATGCCGCAGAAGGCGCCAGCGCGATTTGTGCGAATGCGGCCCCCTTCGCTGCGCTGGCCCTGAGTGCCTGACGCCGCGTTTTGCGTGACAAGCCCGGCCGCTGCGGCCATTGTCCGGCCCAAGCCGGAGGTTGCCCATGCCCTATCCCCATCTGCTGTCGCCCCTTGATCTGGGTCATGTGACCCTGCCCAACCGTGTGCTGATGGGATCGATGCACACAGGACTGGAAGAGCGCGGGGATTGGGGGCGCGTGGCCGCCTTTTATGCGGCGCGGGCGCGCGGCGGTGTGGGGCTGATTGTGACGGGCGGCATGGCGCCCAATGAGGAGGGCGGCGTCTTTCCCGGAGCGGCCGGGCTTTTCACGCCGGCTGACATCGCCAACCACCGTCAGGTGACACAGGCCGTGCAGGCCGAGGGAGGCCGGATTGCCATGCAGATCTTGCACGCCGGGCGCTATGCCTATGGGCCTAAATGTGTCGGTCCCTCGGCCTTGAAATCGCCGATCTCCCCTTTCGCGCCCACCGAACTGGACGAAGCGGGCATCGAAAAGCAGATCTGCGACATGGTGATCGCCGCCCAAAGAGCCCGCGAGGCGGGTTATGACGGGGTTGAGATCATGGGGTCAGAAGGGTATTTTCTGAATCAGTTTCTGGCCGAGCAGACCAATCGCCGCACCGATGGTTGGGGCGGATCCTTTGAAAACCGGATGCGCCTGCCGGTCGAGGTGGTTGGCCGCGTCCGCGCAGCGGTGGGGGCAAATTTTATTGTGATCTACCGCATTTCCTTGATCGACCTTGTTCCCGGGGGGTCGACTTGGCCCCAAGTGGTACAACTGGCCAAGGCCATCGAAACCGCCGGGGCCAGTCTTTTGAACACGGGGATCGGATGGCACGAGGCGCGGGTGCCCACCATCGCCACCTCGGTTCCGCGCGCGGCCTTTACATGGTTGACCGCCCGATTGCGCAAAGACGTGTCGATCCCTGTCATCACGTCGAACCGCATCAACACGCCCGAGGTTGGCGAAGCCATTTTGGCGCGGGGCGAGGCGGATATGGTTTCCATGGCGCGGCCGTTTCTGGCCGATCCGGATTTCGTGGCCAAAGCGGCCGCGGGGCGGGGCGCGCGCATTGCCCCCTGCATCGCCTGCAATCAAGCCTGCCTTGACCATACCTTTTCGGGAAAGCTGACCTCTTGTCTGGTCAATCCTCGGGCTTGCCACGAATTGGACTTTCCCGCGCTCCCCGCTGCCAAGGCGCTTCGTGTTGCGGTTGTGGGGGCTGGTCCTGCCGGGTTGTCAGCCGCGCTGGAGGCGGATCGGCGCGGTCATCAGGTGACCTTGTTTGATCAGGCAGAGCAGATTGGCGGGCAATTGAATTTGGCCGCCAAGGTGCCGGGCAAGGAAGAATTTCAGGGCCTGATCGACTGGTTCAAGGCCGAGATTGCGGCCAGCGGCATGACCTTGCGTCTGGGCGCCCCCGCCGATGAGGCCGACCTTGCCGACTTTGACGAGGTGATCCTTGCCACGGGTGTCACGCCGCGCGACCCCGGTTTGACCATAGCCCCCGGCGCGCAGGTTTTGGGCTATGCGCAGGTCTTGAACGGGGCACCCGTGGGCGCGCGCGTGGCCATTGTCGGCGCGGGCGGCATCGGGTTTGATGTCTCTGAGTTCCTTGTACAAGAGGGGCCGAGCGCCACCTTGGATTTTGCCACCTGGGCCGCCGAATGGGGTGTGGGTGATCCGGCGCTGACGCCGGGCGGGGTGACGCCGCCCCGCCGTACGGCGCCGGCACGTCAGGTTTGGTTGTTGCAGCGCAAGGCAGAAAAGCCGGGACGCGGCCTTGGCAAGACAACGGGATGGATTCACCGGGCGGCGCTGGCTGCCAAAGATGTGCAGATGTGGGGCGGTGTCAGCTATTTGGGCGCGGGTCCGGCAGGTTTGGACATTATGCGCGACGGGGTCACGCAGACCTTGGCCGTGGATACGGTGGTCATTTGTGCGGGACAGGTGCCAGAGCGGCGTCTGGCCGACCGCCTGATCGCGCAGGGCCGCGCCGTTCATATCATCGGCGGCGCCGATGTTGCCGGTGAACTGGATGCCAAGCGCGCCATCGATCAAGGAACCCGGCTGGCCGCCCGTCTTTAGCTGCGTTTGATATTTCGCGCAGCGCCGGTAATTTCTAGTGCGACCGTCAACCGATGGCTGGCCAGTGGGCCCAATGACCGTTACTAAAGAAACAAAACGTCAAGGGGCGGTTCAGGATGTCAGATTTGCGTAAGGCGCAACGGGGGCGCTGGGGTGTGGGTGCGTTTTTCGCCGCCAATGGATTTGTGATGGGGGCCTGGGCCCCGCAGATTCCCCTTCTTTTGCCGCGTCATGGCATCACCGAAGGCATCCTTGGGCTGTTGATCTTTGGTTTGGGGGTCGGGGCCGTTTCGGCCATGTTTTTCGCCGGACGCATTATCGCCCGCTTCGGGTCGCGGCGCGTGGCCGTTGGATTTGGCTTGGCCGCAGCGCCGCTTTTGCCGTTGATCGTGCTTGCGCCGTCTGTGTGGATGCTGGCGCTGGTCATGGCCCTGATGGGCGGGCTTTTGGGCTGCATGGATATCGCGATGAATGCCAATGCGGTTGAGGCGGAACGCCAGTTGGGGCGGGCCATCATGTCGTCCAGCCACGGGTTCTGGAGCCTTGGGGGATTTGTGGGCGGAACCTTGGGAACCTATGCGATCGTCTGGCTGGGCGCAGAGCAGCAGGCCCTTGCCACCATGATCATTTCGCTGATGCTGATCTGGTGGGGAAGCAGCCGTTTGATGGACGACCCCGTGGTACCGCCCATGGCGGGCGAGGCCGCCGGCAAGGCGCATCTTGTGCCGCGCGATCTTGGGCTGTGGATTTTAGGGGCGATGGCGCTGTTTTCGATGATCCCCGAAGGGGCGGTTCTGGATTGGGCGGCCATTTACCTGGGGAAAGAATTGGACGCGGGTCTGCATAGCGCGGGCCTTGGCTATGCCTTTTTTGCCGGAGCCATGGCGATCATGCGGTTTTTGGGGGACCGGGTGCGCAACAATTTCGGCGCGGTCATGACGCTGCGCGTGTCGGGGGCGCTGGGGGCCGCAGGTTTGATGATGGCCGCAACCGCGCCGGTTGGTTGGGTTGCCATAACCGGCTTTGCGCTGACGGGGCTGGGGGTGGCGAACATGATTCCGATCCTGTTTTCGGCCGCCGGCAACCATTCGGGCATCGCCTCGGCGCAGGCGATTTCGACGGTTACGATGGTGGGATATTCCGGCATCCTTGTTGCGCCCGCCCCCATTGGGTATGTGGCCGAACATCTTGGGTTTCGCCTGACTTATTTTGTGCTGGCGCTGTTGTTGATGCTGGTCGCGCTGATGGCGCGCCGCGCCGCCGCTGCGGACGATCTGCGCAAGGCGGATGGGCTGCAAGGCGCTGCGAGCTGAGGACGCGCGGCCGATGATCTGGCGAATACGCTGTATCTTTGCGTTTCAGGCCCTGGCTTTCGGAGCCTGGCTGCCGCGCATTCCGGAGGTGAAAGACGCGCTTGGTCTGTCGCCGTCTGTTCTGGCCCTTGTCCTGCTGGGTCTTCCGACCGGAATTTTGTTGACGCTGGGTGTTGCGGGAAAGATCGTGGGATATTTTGGCCCGTCGGTGGCCCTGATCTGGTTGTTTCCGCCCTATCTTCTGGTTCTTGCGCTGCCGCCCTTCGCGCCGTCTGCGCTGTTGCTTTTTGCCGCCTTGGCCGCGCTTGGGGTGTTCATGTCCTTGGTCGAACTTGCCCAGAACCTTGTGGCCGACCAGATCGAAAAGGGCACCGGGCGCATGATCATGTCGTCGTGCCATGGGTTTTGGAGCCTTGGCACCATGTCGGGCAGCATTCTGGGCGCGGGATTGGCGGGATGGGCGATTTCACCGCAACTTTCTTCGGCGGGGCTGACATTGGCCAGTCTGCCCCTGTCGGTGGGGTTGATCTGGGGCCTGCATCACAAGCTGAGGCTTTTGCCGCGCCCTGCCGCGCCGCCCCATGCCGCCGGACCCCGCTTTGCGCTGCCCGCTGTGCAGGTGATCAAGATCGGCGTCTTCGTTTTTGGCATCGCGCTGTGTGAGGGGGCGATGATGGATTGGGCGGCGCTGTACCTGCGCGATACCTTCGCGCTGGGCGCGGGTCTGGCGGGGCTGGGGCTGACGGTGTTTTCGGGTTTCATGACCTTGGGGCGGCTGCGCGGCGATGCGCTGCGGGCCCGACTTGGGGGCAGCCTTGCGGCGCAGGTGTGCGGCGGGACGGCGTTGATTGCGCTTTTGCTGCTGGTCCTGTCGCCCCACCCTGCCACGGCCTATCTGGCCTTGGTGTTCTTGGGGCTGGGGGCATCGATAGGGTTTCCGCTTGCCGTGTCATCCGCGTCGCAGATCGCCGGGCAAAAGGTGGAAACCACGGTTGCCTTTGTGACCTTCATGGCGCTTTTGGGGTTTCTGATCGGCCCGGTCATGATTGGTTTTGTGGCGGATGGTTACGGTCTGCGCTGGGGGCTGGCGTCTGTCGCGCTGCCCTTGCTGATCAGTTTTTCGATGACGCCCGCGTTGGGCGGCACGCGAAATCAGACCAAGCCGGCCACCTGATCTGCGCGGACCAACTGGGCGAAATCGGCGCCCAAAAGCGACAAGGTTACCCGCAGAACCGTATTTGCATCGATGCGGCCGCCATCATGCGCCGGTATGTCGAACCCGATCAACGCATCGCCGGGCAGAACAACCAAATACCCAAGATCAGAGGCCCAACGTGTTGTTGATGTGATGCAAAACGCCGCCACAGCGCCCACCAGAACAAGCCGACCGATCCTGTTTTGAATGAAATATTCGTGCAGTCCGGTGCCAGAAAAGGCCGAAGATCCTGATTTCCAGAACACAGGTTCGTCGCCGACTGGCCGCGCACAGTCCATCGGCTCGCCGCCGGGGGCGCCTTTGCGAAAGGGGGCTGCCGGATCTTTGTCGTCATGCAGGACATGGACGACGGGCAGACCGCGGGCGCGAAACAGCGCCAACAGGGCCGCAACATGGTCTTCGGCCTGCGGATTGGCCCGCTCTCGGCCGGAACGGGTGCGCTCGGCCATACCCTCTTGCATGTCGATGATCAAAAGAGCGGTTTTCATGGGGTCAGTTCCTGCACCACCTCGTCGCAGGTCACGATGCGGGCAAAGCCGCCATTCAGATTGGCGAGGGTCATCGCCAGCACCGTTTCGGCGGGCATCACGGTGCCATCGCGCAGGCTGCGTTGAAAGTTGATCAAGGCATCTTCAACCACCACGGCCGAAAAGCCCAAGTTTGCCGCCATCCGGGTGCTGCTTTCAACGCACATGTTCGCTTCACCGCCGATGATCACCAGATCGGTCAGATTTTCTGCGCGCAAGTGGTCTTCAAGCCCGGTCCCGATGAAGGCCGACGAGCCGGTCTTGATGAACACAGGCTCATCCTCGGTGGGCAGGGCGCAGGGCAGGGCGGCTGCGCCGGGTGAACCGGGCGCCATCGCGGCGCCCGGTTCCAATTCGTGATGATGCACATGAACGACCGGCAATCCCTTGGCGCGAAACGCCGCAAGGACAGCGGCGATCGTTGTCTGCGCCTTGGGGTTGGCCCAAGCGTAGCCTGCATCGCGCATGGCCAGCATGTCGCCTTGAACGTCGATGACAATCAACGCCCGGCGCATCGATCATGCCCCCAAAAAGTCAGTCTTGCCGACGTCCACGCCGTTGGCACGCAGGATGCAGTGGGCCACGGACATGTGGAAATAGAAGTTCGGCACGGCATAGCTGGCCAAATATTGTGCGCCCACGAAGGTAATTTCGCGCGGACCGGCTTTGATCGTGATGGTCCTGTCTTCCGCGCCGACAAAAGCGCTGTCAGGAACCGTGGCGATAAAGGCGAGGGTCTTGGCAATGCGGTCTTGCAGGTCTGCCAAGGTGGCTTCCTTGTCTTCAAAGACCGGATTGTCGAGGCCGCCCAAACGCGCCGCAGCGCCCTTGGCATGGTCGCAGCAAATCGTGATCTGGCGCCAGAACGGCAGCATATCGGCGATCAGGCGCAGGTTTGGAATGACGTCCGGTTTCATTTTCTTTGCGTCTTCAAAGGCCTGTGCCTTGGCAAGGATTTTGGACAAAGCGGTGAGGGAATGGGACATTGCTGGAACGGGCGATTGCATGCGGCACCTTTTGGGTTGAATTTGGCGTCAGATGGCCGTTGTTCGTACCGGATTGCAAGGGAAAACGGATCTGTTCTGCATCGACCTTGTACTTTGTGAAAGGGCTTCACCGATGGCCAAGAAAACACCCTTATCCGAGGTCACTTTGGCTGCGCGCCGGGGGCTGCCAGAGGAGTTTCGCATCATTCTGGCGGACTATCCGAGGCAAAGTTGGCCCGATCATCGCGATTTCAACGGTTTGGCGGCATTCTGGCTGGATCGGCACCTGAATTTCCGTCATGTCCTTGCCGTTCTGTCTGGCGATGTTCAATTGCGCCTTGACCGCAAGATTTCACGCAGCGACCATGCCCAGCGGCTGCAACGGGTCGGCTCTGGCTTTTTGGGTGATCTGATCGGTCATCACCAGATCGAGGATCAAACGTATTTCCCCGAACTTGCCCGGCTGGAGCCGCGTATTGCGCGCGGTTTTGACATGCTGGACGGCGATCATCATGATCTGCACGCCCTGATTGACCGCTTTGCGCGCGGGGCAAACGAGGTGCTGGGGGCTGCGTCAGACCCCAAGGCGCATGAGGCGGCGGCCCGGTTTCTGGCGGATATCACGGTGTTTGAACGGATGCTTTTGCGGCATCTGACCGATGAGGAAGACCTTGTGCTGCCGGTGGTCTTGAGACATCGGGTCGGCTAGGCGATGCCCGGCGCCAGCCATCGGCGCCGGGACGACTATGCGAGGGCGGGTCTGGGGGTGCTTTAAACCCCCAAGCACCAGCGCAAGATCGCCTTTTGCGCATGCAAGCGGTTTTCCGATTCATCGAAAATCACCGATTGCGGCCCGTCCATCACCTCGGACGACGCCTCTTCGTTGCGGTGGGCGGGCAGGCAATGCATGAACAGGGCGTCGGGTTTGCCCGCGCCCATCATGGACGCGTTCACCTGATAGGGGCGCAGTTGGTTGTGCCGCCGTTCGCGGGCGGATTCGGGATCGTGCATCGACACCCAAGTGTCGGTGACAATCGCGTCGGCCCCTGCTGCCGCTGTCAGCGGATCGCGCGTGATGTTGATCTTTGATCCTTTTGAGCGGGCGAATTCAACCGCCTTGGGGTTCGGGTCAAGCGTTTCGGGCCCAGTGAAGGTGAGATCAAAGCCGAACTGTCCGGCCGCATGAAGCCACGAGGTGCACACATTGTTGCCATCGCCCGACCAGACGAATTTTCGACCCGCCACGGAACCGCGGTGCTGTTCGTAGGTCAGAACATCCGCCATGATCTGGCACGGATGCGAGGTGTCGGTCAGCCCGTTGATGACGGGGACGGTGGCATGTTCTGCCATCTCGTGCAGGGTCGCCTCTTCAAAGGTGCGCAGCATGATCAGATCGACATAGCGCGACAAGACGCGGGCGGTGTCGGCAATGCTTTCGCCATGGCCCAGTTGCATTTCCTTGCCCGACAAGATCATGGTCTGCCCCCCCATCTGGCGCACGCCCACATCAAAGGACACGCGCGTGCGGGTTGAGGGCTTTTCGAAGATCAGGGCAACCATGCGGCCGGCGAGCGGCTGAACCTCGTCGAGGGTGCCCTTTGGTTTGCCGTGGCGCGCGTCTTTCATGGCTTTGGCCTGATCGATCATAAACCGCAGATCGGCGGGGGCAGTCTGGTGGATGTCTAGAAAATGATTCATGTCGGTCTCTGAAAAGGGAAGTCGTGGGGCGCTGGCCCCCGGACGTCCGGGATGTTTACGCCAGAATGAAAGGGTCAAAGCGCATGACAAGCGTCATGTCGCCGTCGCCGTCGAGCCGAAGGGCCACGTCGCGAAAGCCCGCTCGTCGGTAGGCCCGCACGGCGCGTTCGTTGTCTGGGTCGGGGTCGATCACCGCTTCGGGGGCGCCTTTGCCCAACAGGTGGCGCGCATACAGCGCCAACATGGCGCTGCCGTGGCCTTTGCCCACCATGTCCACCGGGCCCACCAGACAATCAACGCCCATGGTGCCGGCCGGGAAATCTGCGAAATGCGGCGCGCCGGCGGGCCATTGGTGGACCGGATAGCTTTGCAGATAGCCAAAGGGCCTGTTGTCGCAACTGGCGATCATTTGGTCCATCAGTGGTTCGTCCAGATCCGCGGTTACAAGGGCCAGCTGTTCGTCCGTCTCGCCCCACCATTGGCGCGCATGGTCTGTGGCCAGCCATTGCGCCATCATCGGCCGATCGTCCCGGACGAAGGGGCGCAGGGTATAGTCATGCGCCATGTTCCACCGCAGTTGCAGCCCGGTCAAGCCGGGCCAGCGCTTCGGCGATGTCGGCGTCTGGGATGTTGAGCGCGGGCAAAAGCCGGATCACATTGTCAGCGGCCGGAACGGTCAGCAGATGCTGGTCGTAGTTCGCCTTGACGATGTCGGTGTTGGTCATCTTGCATTTGAGCCCCAAGATCAGGCCTTGACCGCGCAGACTGTCATAGACGGCGGGGTGGCGCGCCACGAGGCTTTGCAGCCCTTGGGCAAACAGGGCGGCCTTGCGGTTGACGGCGGCCAGAAACCCATCGTCCGAGACGATGTCCATGACCTTTGCGCCCACGGCGCAGGCCAAAGGGTTGCCGCCATAGGTGGAGCCGTGGGTGCCCGCAACCATGCCGCTGGCGGCCTCTTCCGTGGCCAAGACGGCCCCCAAAGGAAAGCCGCCACCAATGCCTTTGGCGACCATCATGATATCGGGAGTCACGCCGGCCCATTCATGAGCAAAGAGTTTGCCAGACCGGCCCATACCACATTGCACCTCGTCGAAAATCAGCAAGGCCCCGTGTTCATCGCACAGATCGCGCAGGCCTTTCAGGCAGGCGTCGGGCAAGGTGCGGATGCCGCCTTCGCCTTGGATGGGTTCAATCATGACCGCGCAGCTCTGATCGGTAACGGCTGCGCGCAGCGCTGCGTGATCGCCAAACGCGATCTGCCGGAACCCCGGCATCAGCGGGCCAAACCCCTTGACCATCTTTTCGGCACCAGAGGCCGCGATGGCGGCGGTTGACCTGCCATGAAACGCGCCTTCAAAGGTGATGATCTCGGCGCGGGGGGTGCCTTTGTCGTAATGATATTTGCGTGCCATCTTGATGGCCAGCTCGCAGGCCTCGGTCCCCGAGTTGGTGAAGAACACCGTATCGGCAAAGGTCTTGTCCACCAGTTGCAGGGCCAGCCGTTCCTGCTGGGGAATGCGGTACAGGTTTGACACGTGCCACAGCTGCTGCGCCTGTTGGGTCAGGGCTTCCACCAGATCGGGATTTGCGTGGCCAAGGGCGTTGACCGCGATCCCGGCCCCAAGGTCAAGGTATCGGTTGCCGTCGTCTGTGGTCAGCCAAGAGCCTTCGCCCTTTACAAAGGACAGCGGTGCACGGTTGTAGGTGGGCAAAACGACAGGGATCATGGTGAGGTTCCTATTGCGAAGGCAAAGGGGTGCCAAAGCCTGCAAGAAAGGTCAACTAGGGAGTTGGAGTCTGGCCAAAGGGCCACGTCAGTTCCGCGCGGACGCTGTTAGCGTCGACGTCGCAGAAGGCGGAAAGGCGAACCTGTGGTTGTCATCGCGCGATCTTAGCAGTCTGGCACACATGGGGGAAGGGGAAAGTCCTTGGCCCGCGTTGGCCTAGCTTGCCATCACGTGGCGCAGATTTCGGCCAGCATCTGGATGATGGGCGGATAGTAGCTGCTGAAATACCCATCTTCGGTGTCGAGCACAGACAAGAAGACGGCCACACGGCCTGTTGTCATATCGGCCAGCATGTACTGACCGCCATATCCCCCATGACCGAGCCAGCGGCCCGAGGTGTTGAACTGGTTGGAGTACCGCAAATTGCTGCGCGGCGGCGGCATGGGGACCCCCCGACCAAGGGTTTCGTCCAAGAAAGCGGAAGATCCGAACTGCGATCCGTTCACCCCCGCCCCGCGCCGCGCGATCAAAAGGCCATAGCGGGCCAGATCGCGCGCCGTGACGCAAAGACCGCCATTCATCAGCGGAAAACCGGTGCGGTCGCCTGCCGCATGGATGGCGCCTTCAACCCCGGCAGCATCGGCCAGATCGGCCAGATAATCCGACATCCGCCGGCCGCTCACCTCTTCGGCGACGGCGGCCAGAACATCGGTGTTTGCGCTGCGGTACATGCAGAACCGCGTTGGATTGGCGGTGGTCGTGGTGCCCGGATCAAGGCCAATTCCGGCCAAAAAGGCCTTGCCATCCTGTTCGGGCCCGGAGGGGAGCCGCATGCCGGTGGCCGCCTCGTGGTGAAAGACCATGGCGTCGGGGTTGAGGTAGTCTTCGTCATAGGCGTTGTTCACGTTCATGTCTGCGATGTCTTGCAAAGGTGCCGCGCTGTATCCGGCGCCGAGCCAAGGCAGGTAATGCCCGGCGGTCTTGTTCAGGTCCAAAGACCCAGACTCGCGAAGCCCCCCGAGGACCAGGTTCATCACGGTCTTGGAAATGGACATGATGGAATGAGGTTGATGGGGACCGAAATCAGCGGCGTAGCGTTCGTACAGGATCTTGTTGCCTTCGGCGACGACCATGCCGGAAAACCATGGGTTTGCGCAAAGCCGCGCCACATCTTCGCGTTGGGCGATGGCTTGATCGGTCGACAGGCGCAGATCCAGCACGGCGGCGGCGCGAAAGGACTGCACGTATCGTGACAGACTGTGCAGATTGTGAAAGCCATGGCGTCGATGCGGCGCTGAATTCCAACGCGGGCGGGCGTCTGACCCGACAAGAAGATCGGGATTTGGGGAATGCGTCGCCTGTGTCATGCGTTTTGTCCTTTGATCAGGGCAAAGCCTAACGCGCAACGGGGCCAAACGGCAAGCCGCGATGCCAGAGGGTTCAGGGCAAATCGAGCGCACTCTTTCGCGGGGCCTGCAGACTTTGGCGCGCAAACGGCCATCGACCGCTTGCAAAGGCGGCTTTGGCCTTGTATCCGCTTTGCCCGGGGATAGACTTGCGTAGTGCACGGCGTCGCCCCCGAAAAAAGGGGCAAATTTGGGCCTCAAACCAGCGGAGACGACAATGTCCTGGACCGACGAACGGGTCGAGACCCTGAAGCGCATGTGGGCCGAAGGCCAGTCGGCCAGCCAGATTGCCAAGGAACTTGGCGGTGTGACGCGCAACGCCGTGATCGGCAAGGTGCACCGTTTGGGCCTGTCCAACCGCGTCGGCGGATCTGACAAGGACGAAGGTGAGCCCGAAATCGCCCCGACACCGAGCAAGCCAGAGGTTGCCGTTCCCCCCCGGGTTGAACCGGCCGCTGCCCGCGCAGAACCGGCGCCGCGCCCCGCAGCGCCGCCCGCGCCCGAGCGTCCGGCCCCTGCCGCTGCGGCCACAATCGCGCCCATTCCCTTGCGCAAGGCCATTATTCCTGCGGGGCAGCCTTTGCCGCCGCAGCCGTCGTTGAATGAGATATCGCCAGAAGCCTTGGCTTCGGTGCGGGAAGTTGAAAAGCGGGCCAAGCGTCTGACCTTGATGGAACTGACCGAACGCACCTGCAAATGGCCGGTGGGCGACCCCGCAACCGAAGATTTCTGGTTTTGCGGCCTGCCGTCGGTTGCCGGAAAACCCTATTGCGAGGCCCATGTCGGCGTGGCGTTCCAGCCGATGAGCGCGCGGCGCGATCGCCGGCGGTAGGGACCGTCACGGATTGACCCTATGGAAAAGGCCGCCGGATTTTCGGCGGCCTTTTCCATTTCATCTGTTGGTGCCAAAGGATCAAAAGCGCAAGAAGGGTTGCCCGGCCAAGGCTTGCACATAAAGGCCCAGCGTAAGCGCGGCCCACAGGCAGGCCGCAAGGCGCAGCCAAAGATGAGACTGCCGCGCGCCACGCACCCCGAGGGCAAGAATGGGCAGACCTTGCATCGCGTGCAGCGCCACAAAATGCGCGGCCCGCAGATCACCCACGCTGGCGGACCAGCCCAGAAGGGGCAAGACGGCACCATTCGGACCCGGATCGCCAATAAAATGGCCCGGCAGGCTGCTCATGGTTCCGGCGGTGATCATGGTCAGGATAAAGCTGAGCCCAAAGCCCACGACGATCGCTTCGCGCATCAAGGGGGTGAAGGCGGCCGCCTTGTCGCGCCAAACCAGCCCGCCGATCACGGCGACCCCGATCACCAACGACACAGCGCCGATCCCCATCAGCCCATACATTGCCTGATGAAACGGCGTGCCGTCATTGTAGTGCGACCCTTGCCCCTGCGCCGCCTGCGCGGTGATGTACAGCGCCTCAAACAACATGGAGGCGGCCATGATATGCACGACGATGGTCAGGGTGCGACCTTGGCCATAGGGGGGGCTTAAGCGCGCCACGACAAAAGCCAGAGTGCTGAAAAGGACGACGAAGGAGATATTGAATTTCAAGGGTTTGATCCAGACAGCGATGCCTTGAAAGGTGCGCGTGTCGAAGGCTGCCCAAATCAGACAAAGTGCAACCAAGGCAAGGGAAAGGGCCGTTAATGCCCACAATCCCCGCAAGGGCGTTTTTGCGATTGCGTTCATGCCGTTACCCCCCTGCGGTCTGCGGCCCGCAAGCCGCCCTCTGTCAGCAGGGCCAACAGCGCGCCAAGCGGTCCGAACAGGAAGATCAGCACAAGAATGGGGGCCTGTATCAGCCGGCTTACACCGACCCGATCCATCCGGTGGGCCATTGCGGCCCCGATCATCAGATCGAAGGCAAGATAGTGCACCCAGCCCGCCAAAAGGCCCCAGTCATCGGCAAAAAGTGCCCGGACCTGCGCGATACTGCCAAAACCGCCGCCTTCTGCCCCGCTGAAATGCGTCAAGATCAACGCCGCATACAAGGCGGACAGCCCCAGAGGCAGGATGAGCGATGCAACCCGATCCAGCCACACCCACCGCCCACGTGGGGCCAAAACCAAAATCGCCCAGCCCGGCAAGACCGCCGCACTCGCCAGCCCAAAAAGATCATCAGCGCCCATCAGCACACCCCATGTTTCCAGTGGAAATATAACTGACGTGATTCGCTTGATCTGTCCAGTGATAATATTTACATTGGAAATATGACTCCGTCCGATCAACCGAAGAAACCCTATCATCATGGCGCCTTGAAGCAGGCGCTTGTCTTGGCTGGCATCGAAATTCTGGAAAGCGAAGGGTTGGCGGCGCTGTCGCTGCGGGCCATTGCCGCCCGGGTCGGGGTTAGTCATACCGCGCCAAAAAATCATTTCGACGGGCTGCGCGGCCTTCGCACGGCCATCGCAACGGAAGGTTTTGTGCGGCACGCCGCCTTTATGCGTGAGGGGCTGAGCATCAGCGCGCCCAGCCGGAAGGCGCGCCAAGAGGCGGCCATGCAAGGCTATGTGCGCTTTGCCACCACGCACCCGCACCTGTTCCGGCTGATGTTTTCAACCGAAGACTGCAGCTTTGACGATCCGGCCCTTTTGGAGGCCGCTCGGCAAAGCTATGCCGTCTTGGCGGGCATTTCCGAGCGTCTGGATTGGGACAAGTCTTCGGCCCCCGATGCGCAAAGACGGGCCGAGTTGATGCTGTGGTCGATGGTTCACGGCTTTGCCACGCTGGCGCTGGCGGGCTATGTCTGGCCCGAAGCGTCGACCGGCGTGCCGCTGACCATTACGCAGATCATGCCAGATTTCGGTTATCTGGAGTAAGGTGCAGATCCGGCCGCAAGGGGTGAACCCGAGCGTGGGTGTGCCATGGCATCGTGGCAAGCGGCGATCAATCAGCGCAAAAGGGTCACGCGCCTTCGGGGCCGGGCAGCATTTCGCGCCCCCTTTGCCCTTCTGCGCCATATCCGCTATACGGCGCGCATGACCCAGAACCCGCCCAGCCTTCGCCCCGATCTTGCCCGCAGCCTTGTGCCCGATACCCGACGGGAGGGCCAGCCGACGATTGGCATGGTCTCGCTTGGATGTCCCAAAGCGCTTGTGGATTCCGAGCGGATTTTGACCCGCCTTCGTGCCGAGGGTTATGCGATCTCTCCTGACTACAAGGGAGCAGATGCGGTGATCGTCAATACCTGCGGGTTTCTGGATTCGGCAAAGGCCGAAAGCCTGGAGGCGATTGGCGAAGCGCTGGCTGAAAACGGCCGCGTGATTGTGACAGGATGTTTGGGCGCTGAACCGGAATATATCACCGGGGCACATCCCAAGGTTTTGGCGGTCACGGGGCCGCATCAATACGAGGCTGTCTTGGACGCCGTCCACAGCGCAGTTCCGCCCAAGCCCGATCCGTTCGTGGATTTGTTGCCAGCCTCTGGTGTGTCGCTGACGCCGCGCCATTACAGCTATTTGAAGATCTCGGAAGGGTGCAATCACAAGTGCAAGTTCTGCATCATTCCGGACATGCGCGGACGGTTGGTGTCGCGCCCGGCCCATGCGGTGCTGCGCGAGGCTGAAAAACTGGTTGAGGCCGGGGTGCGCGAACTTCTGGTCATTTCGCAGGATACCTCGGCTTATGGGGTGGACCGAAAGCATGATCTTTCGCCGTGGAAAGACCGTCAGGTGCGCGCCCACATCACCGATCTGGCGCGTGAGATGGGGCAGTTGGGCGCGTGGGTGCGTCTTCACTATGTCTATCCCTATCCCCATGTGCGCGATCTGATCCCCTTGATGGCCGAAGGTTTGATCCTTCCTTATCTGGACATTCCGTTTCAGCACGCCCATCCCGAAACGTTGAAACGCATGGCCCGGCCCGCGGCCGCTGCGAGGACGTTGGACGAGATTGCCGCCTGGCGAAAGGATTGCCCGGACATCACCCTGCGTTCGACCTTCATTGTGGGCTATCCCGGCGAAACCGAGGCCGAGTTTCAAACTCTGTTGGAGTGGATGGACGAGGCGCAGTTGGACCGCGTTGGCTGTTTCAAGTATGAAAACGTGGCTGGTGCACGGTCTAACGATCTGCCCGATCATGTGCCCGAAGAGATCAAGCAAGAGCGCTGGGATCGGTTCATGGAAAAAGCGCAAGCGATTTCAGAGGCGAAACTGGCCGCCAAAGTGGGCCAGGTCATGCAGGTCATCGTCGACGAGGTTGATGATCAAGGTGCCACGTGCCGCACCAAGGCAGATGCACCGGAAATCGATGGCAACCTGTTCATCGATGAAGGATTCAGCGATTTGCAGCCCGGCGATTTGGTGACGGTCACCGTCGAAGAGGCCGGGGATTATGACTTGTGGGGGCGTCTGGTTGGATGATGCCGATCGGGGCTGCGGTTTGGTTCTGGAAATTTTCGACGCCGTCCAAAGTGATCGCGCAGGGCGGCCTTAGAACCACTGCCCCGGCTCCATCAGGCCCAGATCCATCAATTGCTGGCTGTGCCACTGAAACGGAACGGAATTGTGCCACAGGAAGGTGCTGATCCCAAATTTTGATCCGGCGTTCGACCGCAGGGCCTTGGCCGTTCGAAAGCTGGCGACGGCCGTTGTGATGTTGTGATGCCAAGGGCAGGCGTATGTATTATACTCTTCATCGGAAAAGGTGAAATCTGGCCGAAGTTCCAACCCTGCCTTCGCCCGGAATAGTGCGATTCTGTCAATCTTTCGGCGGTTGGGCGGAACATGCTCTTCAAGCCGCCAGCGCAAACCCCCGAAGAAATCGAGCTGCCGTTCCTTGGGATAATTGTGATTGCTGGGGTCTGGGCGACCCAAGGCATAGTAGCCGGATTTGTCCAGATGGGCCGTTTCAAGGGAGACGGCGTTGGAATGGGTGGTCAGGTCATCGGCATAAAGATCGACGACATAGCTCAAAATAGCATCACGGCGCTCTTCAAGCTGAAAGGTCAAAAGATCACGAACGGAGCGCGTTTCACAAAAGGGGTGGAACAGATATTCCGCGTTGAAACAGTAATAGATCCAGACACCGGGCGCCGCGGCCGAGATCACCTTGTTGACGGCGCTGACAAGGGCATTGTCGGCGAAGACGTCATAGGCGACCCTGTCGATCTTTTCGGCCAGATCAGCGGGGATGGGCAGATCCTTATCCGCCAAGACCAGCACCGAGGGAAAGCCTGCATACAGATGATGGCGCAGTGTCGAGTCGAGTTCGACGCCATCTTCGGCAAAGACGATCGCCAAGGGCCCCTTGGTCAAGCCCGGGCCGCGTTTTGAAAGATAATCCTCTAGCGAGGGATAATTCATTTGCACCAAATCAAATACCGATTTTCAGCAAGACTCTGCGATGGTCGGTCCCATTGCAAGCAGACATGCGCGATTTGATGCGTTTTTTTCAAAGGGCCCCATCGTTGCAGCGCGCGGCAGTTTCGACTATGGCCTTGCGCGAAGAGGTGTGACCATGAGCGAACCCAAAAAGCTGTTCATCAAGACCTATGGGTGCCAGATGAACGTTTATGACAGCGAGCGCATGGTCGAAGCCATGCAAGCCGATGGCTATGTCACGACCGAGCATGCCGAAGACGCCGATCTGGTTCTGCTGAACACCTGCCATATTCGCGAAAAGGCCAGTGAAAAGTTATACTCTGACCTTGGGCGCTTGCGCCCGCTGAAGACCGCCAATCCAGACATGAAGATTGGCGTTGCGGGCTGTGTGGCGCAGGCCGAAGGCGGAGAGATCATGCGGCGGATGCCGCTTGTGGATCTGGTGGTTGGCCCGCAAAGTTACCACCGTCTGCCCGAAATGGCGCGCACCGGGCGCAAACAGATCGACACCGAATTCCCCACCGAGGACAAGTTTGATCTTTTGCCAAAGCGCAAAGCCCTGCGGGGACCTTCGGCTTTTCTGACGGTTCAAGAGGGCTGCGACAAGTTCTGTGCGTTTTGTGTGGTGCCGTATACCCGCGGTGCCGAGGTCAGCCGGCCGCTGCAGCGCATTGTGGACGAAGCGCGCGATCTGGTTGAACGGGGGGTGAAGGACATCACCTTGCTTGGCCAGAATGTGAATGCCTATCATTCCGACAAGACGGGGCTTGCCGGTCTGGTTCGTACCTTGGCGCGCATCGATGGGCTGGAGCGGGTGCGCTATACCACCAGTCATCCCAATGACATGGAAGATGATCTGATCGCCGCCCATGCAGACGAGCCGAAGTTGATGCCTTACTTGCACCTGCCGGTGCAATCTGGATCTGACCGGATTTTGAAGGCAATGAACCGCAAACACACGGCAGAGCAGTATCTGCGGTTGATTGAACGGGTTCGTTTGGCCCGGCCGGATATTCTTTTGTCATCCGATTTCATTGTTGGCTTTCCGGGCGAGACCGACGCGGATTTTCAACAGACCTTGGATCTTGTCAGCGCTGTTGGCTATGGGATGGCCTATAGTTTCAAGTATTCCGCGCGGCCGGGCACCCCCGCTGCGGAAAAGCCCGATGTGGATGCTGCGGTTGCGGATGCCCGCCTTCAGGTTTTGCAGGCCTTGGTCACCCGGCAGCAAAGGGCCTGTCAGGATGCCATGGTTGGCCGCGACGTTGGCGTGTTGTACGACAAGCCGGGCCGCATGCCGGGACAGATGGTTGGAAAGTCCGATCACCTGCATGCGGTCCATGTCACCGATCCCGCGGGCAAGCCCGGCGATCTGGTTCGCGTGCGCATCTTAGCTTCGTCGTCGAACTCTTTGGCGGGCGAGAGAATTTCGTAAAAACGGCCCTCAAACGGGCCGTTTTTCCATTCGCCACATTTTGGACACAATCCCGTAAAACTTGGGGATATTGACCCCGTAAACGCAACAAGTGGTGGTTTGATGGTCGAAAGACCATAGATTTCGCTTTACAAGGATAGGCCTTGTCGGCATTTCTATACAAAAGATAAATCAATCAATTGTGTCTAAGGGGGGCTGCACCGTGGGACGATTTACCAGCACGTTGCAAAAGGTCATGGCGGGGGTGGCAATTGCGGCCAGCTTGCAAATGGCAACGGGGGCGATGGCCCAAAACCAGCCGGAAATCGCAGGCAAGATTGAGTGGGGCGTCTGGATTGACGATGATGGGTGCATGCATTGGTGGGCCGATGGCGGGGTTGAAGGCTATATGCTGGACCGTGTGGACCCCAAGACAGGCAAGCCGATCTGTTTGAAAAAGAACACCTGCATGGTCGAGAACACGGACAATCTGTTTGCCACAGACAGTGCCAAATTGACGGCCGATGGCCGCCGCCGCCTTGAAGGCTTTTTCACCCAAGCCGGCGCTTTTGGCTATGCCATCTATGGGCACACAGACAGCCGCGCGTCGGATGAATACAACATGGATCTGTCGCAGCGGCGGGCCGCGTCGGTTGCCAAGGTCGCCCGCTCTGTCGGAGCCACGGTTGAGCGTGAAATCGGCTTTGGCGAGCGTAACCCGGTCGCGTCGAATTCGACTGCAGCAGGCATGCAGAAGAATCGTCGCGTCGAAGTCATCTGTTACACGTGGTGAGAAACATGGCAAAGCTTCAGCTGATCGCATCGGGCCTTGTCGCGGCCTCTCTTCTTTCGGCCTGCGTCGAAGGGGTGACCCAATATACGCCCGGCCCCAACACGGTGATCGCCACGGCGATAGACAAAGGACAGGACAAATCTGGCTTGGCCAATGGCGAGGCGGCAATCGCCTATGATCCGGATGGGTGCCAAGGATGGATCATCGATGATGGTGTGGAAGGGTATTCGGGCCGCCGCTATGATCCGGCGACGGGATTGCCCGTTTGCAACAGCCTGTATCCGCCGGGAACGGTGATTGGCAATTACCAGACGAACGACCCAGGGCTGAATGATTTCGTTCCGGGCCATCAGACAGATCTGGTCTATGTTCAAAGCGGGGCAACCTATTGGACCTATCCTCAAAGCTATGTGAACACCAACCCGGTTGATACCGTACCCGACCGCGAATAAAGCACGCATAGATTGGAAATCATAAACGGCTGCAGCTTTGAGCTGCGGCCGTTTATCTTTCTGATAATGCGGTGTTTTCCAGATTTGGTCTGTCACAAATACGCGATAGTTGCCGGCATATGCTGTTTGGGTAAAATCTTCGCTTGCAAGGTTGAATGCGCCGCCTCACACTTGGGGCACTGGCCTTGCACCCTGACCGGAAGGAGAGACTTTTGGGCATCAGCGCGCTAACCCCGCCGCCGCAATCCAACGATGTAGTTGAGACGATCGTTGAATTTCCAGACAACAGATTATTGATCGGGCTTTGCGGCGAATATGACCGCAACCTGTCGCAGATCGAGCACCAGATGGGGGTTCATATCCTCAGACGGGGCAACCGACTGTCGGTTATCGGGGAAAAAGTAGCGCGAGAGCAGGCCGCGGCCGTGCTGCGTTCGCTTTATGCCCGGCTCGAATCAGGGCGGGATGTGGCGGCCGGTGATATCGACGCCGCCCTTCGCATGCCCAAAGCGGGCGACCCCCTTCGCATGGCCGAAGGCGAGCAGATTGAAATGTTCTCTGGCGCGGGCATGGAACTGCGCACGCGCAAGAAACCGATTGAGCCCAGAACCGAGGCGCAAAAAACCTATGTGGCCAATCTGTTTCAACATGAGCTTGGGTTTGGCATCGGGCCGGCCGGTACGGGCAAGACCTATCTGGCCGTAGCTGTTGCCGTGACAATGCTGATCTCGGGCGCGGTGGAAAAGATCATCTTGTCGCGTCCAGCGGTGGAAGCTGGCGAAAGACTGGGGTTCCTGCCGGGCGATATGAAGGAAAAGGTCGATCCTTACATGCAGCCTTTGTATGATGCGCTGAACGACTTTTTGCCGGCCAAGCAGTTGCAAAAGCTGATGGAGGACAAGCGGGTGGAAATCGCGCCGCTGGCCTTTATGCGGGGGCGGACATTGTCAAATGCCTTTGTGATTCTGGACGAAGCGCAGAACGCCACCTCGATGCAGATGAAGATGTTTTTGACGCGTCTGGGTCAAGGCAGCCGCATGGTTGTCACGGGCGACCGCACGCAAATCGATTTGCCGCGGGGCGTGACCAGTGGTTTGCACGAGGCGGAGCGTATTCTGGCAGGCGTGAAGGGGGTATCGTTCAACTACTTCACGTCGAAAGATGTGGTGCGCCATCCGCTGGTGGCCCGGATCATTGAGGCTTACGAGGCGAAGGAAGCGATTTGAACCTGTGGGCGGGGGCAAGCCCCGCCTGCTGCTTTTGGCCATCTGCACGGGACGGGGCTTGAGCCTTTCGGTTCTTCAGTCTAATCGAACGCCATGAACACATCTGTGAACACATCGGTCGATATCGTCATCGAAGATGCGCGTTGGGATGCGCTTGACCTTCAGGCACTGGCCGAACGGGCCTTTTCAACCAGCATGACCTATTTGGATCTGCCCGGGTTCGGCTGCTGTGTGATGGCCTGCGATGATGGCCGTATCGCCACCCTGAACGCGGAGTTTCGCGGCAAACCAACGCCGACCAATGTGCTGAGTTGGCCGTCAGAGGACCGTAGCGCCGAGGCTGAGGGCGATAGGCCAGAGCCCCCCGATGCGGCCTTTGATCCGGAGTTGGGGGATATTGCGATTTCCTATGATACCTGTGCCCGCGAGGCATCTGAGGCGGGAAAGTCGATGAAAGATCACGTGACACATCTTTTGGTGCATGGGATCTTGCACCTCTTGGGCTATGATCATGTTCTTGAGGGGGATGCGGACCTGATGGAGAGCACGGAAGTGCATATTCTGGCGCAGATGGGTCTGAGTGACCCGTATTTGGTTTGAGCGCCGCAGGGCGCAGGATTCTGGACAAAGGACAGATGGGTAGTACAAGCGAAGGTTCCGATGCAACGCAAGGCGGAACAGATCAAACGGGTACGGCGCAGCGAAGGGGCTTCTTTGGGCGTCTTATCAATGGATTTTCCGCGGGCACTTCGGCCGCAGCGCAATCCGATCTTCGGCCGTCGTCACGCGGCGGCGCGCAGCCATCGGGGGCCCTTGTCCTTGGCAATCTGCGCAATCTGCGCGTGGATGATGTGGCCATCCCGAAGGTGGAGATCATCGCGGTTCCTATCGACATTGGCAAAGATGATCTGGTCGAGGTCTTTCGCAGCCACGGCTTCAGCCGCGTGCCAGTGTACAAAGGCACGCTGGATCACCCGCAGGGCCTTTTGTTGCTGAAAGACTTGGCGCTGACGCATGGGTTTGGCGCAAGTGGACGATTCAGCCTGCGAAAACTGTTGCGCCCGATCCTGTTCGTGCCGCCCTCGATGCCGGCCGCAACCTTGCTGCAAAAGATGCAGCGTGACCGCGTGCATATGGCTTTGGTGATCGATGAATACGGCGGCGTTGATGGTTTGGTGACGATTGAAGACCTGATCGAAGTGGTCATCGGGGAAATTGAAGACGAGCATGACGAAGACGAGGGCGCGCTTTGGAAAGAAGAGCGCGCCGGCGTTTATGTCGTGCAAGCCAATGCGCCTTTGGAAGAGTTTGAGGCGGCCGTGGGACGGTCTTTGCGGGCGGGCGAGGAAGACAAGGAGATCGATACGCTGGGCGGCCTGATTTTCTTGCGCACGGGCCGGGTTCCGGTGCGCGGCGAAGTTGTGACAGACGACAGCGGCGTAGAATTTGAAGTTCTTGACGCCGATCCGCGCAAGATCAAGCGCGTGCGGGTTCGTCTTCCGGGGTCGGCCGAGCCCGAGGTCAAGCCTGCGGACGAGGCAGGCGAGAGCGGTCAAGACTGATGTCTTTTCGGTGGCGTTTGGCGCTGGCCGGTGCGGGCGGCCTTGCCGCGGCGCTGGGGCAGGTTCCTTGGTCGCTTTGGCCCTTGGCCCTGTTTGGCCTTGGCCTGATTGTCTGGCTGATTGACCGGGCGGAAACGCCGCGGCGCGCTGCCCTTATCGCCTTTGTGGCGGGCGGGGCGCAGTTTGCGCTTGCCATGTCCTGGATCATCGAGCCGTTTCTGATCGAGCCGGAGGTTTATGGCTGGATGGCCCCGTTCGCCTTGATCCTGATGGCGGCGGGTGGCGGTGTGTTTTGGGCGCTGCCGGTGTGGGGGGCGCTAAAATGGCGCCGCAGCATTGGCGCAATCGTGTTGGCGCTGACCCTGTCTGATCTGGCCCGTGGCTATTTTCTGACCGGGTTTCCCTGGGCCTTGATCGGTCATATCTGGATTGAAACACCGGTGGCGCAGGTTGCATCCCTTGTCGGGCAGACGGGATTGACGCTGCTGACATTGGCCGTATGCGGCGGGGCGATTGCGGCTTTGGCGCGCCCGATCTTTCTTGGGCTGGTGATTTTAGGACTGGTTGGTCCTTGGGCTTTTGGGGCTTGGCGTCTTGCGCAGCCAGAGCCTGCTGCCACAGGTCTGACTTTGCGGCTTGTCCAGCCCAATGCGGCGCAAACCGACAAATGGGATCCAGATCTGGCGCGGCAGCATGTCAACACCTTGCTGGCGGAAACGGGGGCCGGGCCCAAGGTTGATCTGATCATCTGGCCGGAAACCTCTTTGCCCTATCTTATCGAAAATGATCCTCAAATCCCGTTGATGATCGCGCAGGCGGCCAATGACACCCCTGTTCTGTTCGGGCTGCAGCGCGTTGACGGCGCGCGGGGATGGAATTCGCTGCGCGTGCAGGATGGCGCGGGGAACCTGCTGGCAAGCTATGACAAACATCATCTGGTGCCCTTTGGGGAATATATCCCCTTTGGGAATCTGGCGTATGATTGGTTTGGGCTGCGGGCCTTTGCGGCGCAAACGGGACATGCCTATTCTGCGGGCAGCGGGCCGGCCGTTCTGGATCTGGGCCCGCTTGGCAAAGTGTTGCCTTTGATCTGCTATGAGGCTGTTTTTCCGCAAGATTTACGCACAGATCTGCGGCCAGATTGGATCGTTCAGATTACCAATGATGCCTGGTTTGGCATCCGTTCGGGACCTTTTCAACATGCGGCCCTTGCCCAATTGCGGGCGATCGAACAGGGCCTTGCGCTGGCGCGTTCGGCCAACACCGGTGTAACAGAAATGATCGATGCGCGGGGCCGGGTGGTGGCCAGCTTGCCGTTTGGACAGCAAGGCCATCTGGATGCCCAACTTCCCGGTGCTTTGCCCCCCACGCCTTATGCGCGTTGGTCAGAGATCCCAGTTCTTGTGTTGCTGGGCGGGCTCGCCCTTGGGTTGATGCGCCGGCGTGCCGTTCGAGCGGCTTGACGGAACGATCGGCAGAGCATAGGGGTGCGATCTGCCCCCCCCAACGGCTTCCTGACGGGGGGAGGTTCATAAATTGGAGCACGTCCCATGAGCAGAAACAATTACGTCTTCACCTCTGAATCTGTGTCAGAGGGGCATCCTGATAAACTGTGCGACCGCGTGTCGGATGCCGTTTTGGATGCATTCTTGACAGAAGAGCCCAATGCCCGGGTGGCTTGCGAAACCTTTGCAACCACGGGCCGGGTCGTTGTGGGAGGCGAAGTTGGCCTGTCCGACAAGAAGGCCTTGAAGGATATGATGGAGCGGGTCGAAGAGATCGTCCGCGGCTGTGTCAAAGATATCGGATACGAGCAGGACGAGTTTCATTGGAACACCCTGAAAGTGCAGAATTATCTGCACAAGCAATCCGCCCATATTGCCCAAGGTGTCGATAAAGACGGGGCCGGCGATCAGGGGATCATGTTTGGCTATGCCTGCCGCGAGACCCCCGAACTGATGCCGGCGCCGATCCAGTATTCCCATGCAATCCTGCGCCGATTGGCCGAAGTGCGCAAATCGGGCAAAGAGCCAACCCTGCGCCCCGACGCCAAATCGCAATTGTCGCTGCGCTATGAAGATGGCAAGCCGGTTGAAGTGACATCCATCGTCCTGTCGCATCAGCATTCAGACGAGGCCCAGGATTCCGCTGCGGTGCGTGCGATTGTCGAGCCCTATATTCGTGAAATCCTTCCCTCGGGCTGGATTACGGACAAGACCGAATGGTGGGTCAATCCGACCGGAACCTTCGTGATCGGCGGGCCGGATGGTGATGCGGGTTTGACGGGTCGCAAGATCATTGTGGATACCTATGGCGGCGCCGCGCCGCATGGGGGCGGCGCGTTTTCAGGCAAGGACCCAACCAAGGTTGACCGCTCGGCCGCTTATGCCGCCCGGTATCTGGCAAAGAACGTTGTTGCAGCAGGCCTTGCAGACCGCTGCACCTTGCAGGTCAGCTATGCGATCGGGGTGGCCAAGCCGCTGTCGATCTATGTGGATACACATGGCACGGGCAAGGTTGAGGCAGAGCGGATTGAACATGCCGTGATGGAATGTATGGATCTGACGCCGCGCGGCATCCGCACCCATCTGGGCCTGAACCGGCCGATCTATGCCCGCACGTCGGCTTACGGCCACTTTGGCCGGGCGCCAGAGGCGGATGGCGGTTTCTCGTGGGAGAAAACCGATCTGATCGAGGCGCTGAAGAAAGCGGTTTGATCCCATGATGCGCGATGCAGGCGTGATGCTGGTGGCGGGGCTGGGGGTTCCTGTACTTGCTGCCATCAGTTCCCAGCTTGGATCGCGCCTTGGCGCGCCGCTTGCAGCGAGCGTTGTGGCGCTGGCGGTGGCGCTGTGCGTCGCGGCCATCGCTGCTTTGGTTACCGGCCAGAATGGCGGGCTTGCCCGGGTTGCGGCCCAGCCTGCATGGCTTTGGACGGGCGGCGTCTTTATGGCGTTCTATCTTTTGTCGATCACCTGGATCGCCCCCCGTTTTGGCGTTGGCAATGCGGTATTCTGCGTGTTGCTGGGCCAGATGATCGCCGCCGCCTTGATCGATCAGTTCGGCCTGTTCGGCGCGTTGCAGCACCCGATCAGCCTGACCCGCGCCCTTGGCATTGGTGTGATGGCGTTGGGGTTGGGATTGATCCAACTGGGCTGAGGCGGCCTTGGGGCGGCGGCGTTTTTGGCTATTGGGGCACATGACCCGTCGGCAAAGATTGGTTTATTGATTTGCGTTCAAGGAACGCCGTCTGGACATGAGGACGTGAATGGTTGGTTTGCGGCGGATCATGATCATTGGGGGGTCCGGGTCAGGCAAATCGACACTGGCCCGGCAGATCGGTGCGGTGTCGGGGCTGCCCGTTGTAAATATCGACCCGATGTATTGGGCGCCCGGGTGGGTGCAGCGACCCTTGGCCGAGACGCGGGCACTGTCGTTGGCGGCGGCGGCGCAGGAGGCTTGGGTCTTTGAAGGCAACCATGGGGATACGATGGACGCCCGCGCCGAACGCGCCGATCTGATCGTGTTTCTGGACATTTCGCGCTGGGTTCGGCTGCGCGGCGTTCTTTGGCGCAGCCTGCGGTTTTACGGGCAAACCCGGCCGGACATGTCCCAAAATTGTCCAGAGCGGTTTGATTTTGGCTTTTTGCGCACGTTTGTCTGGGGGTATGATCGCCGCAGTCGCCCGCGCGCGATGGACGTCCTGGCGCGGTGGCAGGGCAAGCGCGAGATTGTGCATTTGTGCAGCCGGGCGGCGGTGCACCGTTTCCTTTGCGATCCGGATATGCGTCGGCGTCTGCGCGGCACGGGGGATTGACCGTCTGCGGCGCGGGCGTGACAAAGAGATGGGGCCAAGGGGGGCTGCGATGACCAAAACCGATGTTTCAGGACTGACGCAACTGGGGCAGCACACCGCGCTGCCCGATGGCCCCGATCAGGCTGTGTTGGAGCGTGTGCCAACGGGTCATGCGGGTACGCTTTATGTCGTGCGCTTTACGGCGCCAGAATTCACCTCGCTTTGTCCGATGACGGGACAGCCTGACTTTGCCCATATCGTCATCGATTATGTGCCGCGCGCGTGGTTGGTGGAATCGAAGTCGCTGAAGCTTTATCTGCAGTCGTTTCGCAATCACGGTGCCTTTCATGAGGATTGCACCATCGACATCGGCAAGAAACTGGTGGCGCTGTTGCAGCCCGAATGGCTGCGGATCGGGGCCTATTGGTTCCCGCGCGGCGGTATTCCAATCGATGTGTTCTGGCAAACCGGGGCGGCACCAGAAGGTGTTTGGATCCCCGATCAGGGCGTGGCGCCCTACCGCGGGAGGGGATGATATGGGCGTAGGATCACCGCCAAAGGGGGGATGGGCCATGGGCATGGCCGAGATGATGGTGACCCATTACCCCACCAGCTATCGGTTCTGGACCGAGGTTTTGGGCTTTGAACTGGCCTTTGAACGGCCGGCCCAAAAGCTGGCCTGCCTGCAACGCCCCGAGGGGGCACAGATCATGATTTACGAGCGCGACGGTGATTGGTAGGTGGGGCCGATGGAGCCGCCTTTTGGGCGCGGTCTGGTCGTTCAGATTTACGTGGCAGATGCGGCAGCGCTTGCGGCGCAGGCGGCAGCCTGCGGCGTGCCCTTTTACGTCGACTTGCGCGAGAAGTGGCGCGATTGGGGTGACAGGATGGGCGGCCAGAGCGAATTTCTGGTGCAAGATCCGGACGGCTATCTGATCATGGTGGCGCAGCGTATCGGTGAGCGCCCCTTGGCGGGAACTTGACCCTCTTGCGCGGGGGTTATACCCCCCAGCGCAACCCCTTGCCGAGGCCCTTATGTCCGATCACTCCCAAGACCCCGTCAACCCCGCCGCGCCCCAGCCGGAACGGCGAAATTTCTATGGCCGTATCCGGGGCAAAACTTTGCGGGCCAGTCAGAAAGACTATTTGGCCAATGATCTGGGCCCGCTGACGCTGCGCGGCGTCGCGAGAGAGGAAAATCCTGATCGATGCGCCTTGGATCTTGCCTTTACAGGGGGCAGGCCGCTGTGGCTTGAGATCGGCTTTGGCGGGGGTGAGCATCTCGTTCACATGGCGGCGCGCAACCCGGATGTCTTTTTGATTGGGGCTGAACCCTTTGTGAATGGGATTGCGATGCTGCTGGGCAAGGTGCGTGATGCGGGCCTGTCGAACCTTTTGCTGCATCCGGGTGATGTGCGCGATTTGTTCGACGTCTTGCCCGATCACTGCCTGTCCAAGGCGTTTTTGAACTATCCCGACCCATGGCCCAAGGCCCGGCACCATCGCCGACGCTTTGTGACCCCGGGTTATCTGGGTCAACTTGCGCGCTTGATGCAGCCCGGCGCGGAGTTTCGCGTGGCGACAGATATTCCGGACTATGTGCGTCAGACACTGGAAGAGGTGCCACAGGCGGGATTCGACCTTGTTCATCAGGCCGGGGTGGGTGGGGGTTGGGACGATTGGCTTTCAACCCGCTATGAACAAAAGGCGCTTCGAGAAGAGCGCGACCCCCATTATCTGACGTTTCGCCGCAGACCCTGACCGGGTGTGCCTTCCCGCACAGAATTGAAAAAGGGCGCAAACAGGCGTCTGGGGCCAAAGTTTGGGTGGTGGACCCCGCAAAAGGCTTGCGCTATCAGGCTGAGGTTAAAGACAAGGAGACTGACATGTCGGGCCATGATGTTGCGCAACCAATGACCTCTGCGAAGTCGGGGCCTTTGACGGGCACGGCTTCGGTGCCGGGCGACAAGTCAATCTCGCACCGGTCTTTGATTTTCGGGGCCATGGCGCTGGGTCAGACGAAAGTGACCGGTTTGTTGGAAGGTCAGGACGTTTTGGACACCGCCAAGGCCATGCGGGCCTTTGGCGCAACCGTGACGCGGCAGGCCGAGGGCGCCTGGACCGTGGACGGCGTGGGCGTGGGCGGGTTTACCGAACCTGCCGATGTCATCGACTGCGGCAATTCGGGAACGGGCGTGCGTTTGATCATGGGCACCATGGCAACGACGGCCATGACGGCAACCTTTACCGGGGATGCCTCGCTTCGCAAACGGCCAATGGGGCGCGTGACCGATCCTTTGGCCTTGTTTGGCACGCAGTCCTTTGGGCGCAAGGGGGGGCGGCTTCCCATGACGGTGGTCGGGGCCGCCGATCCAAAGGCGGTTCGTTATGCGCTTCCGGTTGCGTCGGCGCAGGTCAAATCGGCGGTGCTTTTGGCCGGGCTGAATGCGCCGGGCGAAACCGTGGTGATTGAACGCGAGCCGACGCGCGACCATTCAGAGCGGATGCTTGTGGGTTTTGGTGCCAGTTTGAACGTCGAGAAGACCCATGAGGGTAATGTCATCACGCTTGTGGGCCGGCCCGAGCTGCGGGCACAGACCGTGGCTGTGCCGCGAGACCCGTCCAGCGCGGCGTTTCCGGTTTGCGCTGCGCTGATTGTGGAAGGATCAGATGTTTTTGTTCCGGGAGTCAGTCAGAACCTGACCCGTAACGGATTGTACATCACCTTGGCCGAGATGGGCGCGCAGATCGAGTTTCAAAATCCGCGTACCGAGGGCGGCGAGCCAGTTGCGGACCTGCGGGTCCGGTTTTCGGACACCATGCGCGGCATCGAGGTGCCGCCAGAGCGGGCCCCGTCGATGATTGACGAATATCCGATCTTGTCGGTGGTGGCAGCGTTTTGCGACGGCAAAACGGTGATGCGCGGCGTCAAGGAACTGCGGGTCAAGGAAAGCGACCGGATCGATGCGATGGCGCGCGGCCTGGAGGCGTGCGGCGTGCGGGTGGAAGAAGACGAAGACACCTTGATCGTGCACGGAATGGGCGCGGGGGGCATGCCGGGGGGGGCGGTTTGTGCGGTGCATCTGGACCACAGGATCGCGATGTCATTCCTTGTGGCAGGCATGGCCGCAAAGGCCGAAATTTCGGTGGATGACGCCAGCCCCATTGTCACCTCGTTTCCGATTTTCGAGAGCCTGATGAATGGCTTGGGGGCCAGTCTGCGGAAGGGTTAAGGCCGCTTTGAACAAGGATAAGCTAAAACCGCACGCGCGTCGCAGGGTCAGGCGAATACCGTAAGGCCCGCCGCCTACCGCAGAGGCGGGCCGATGCGCGGGTCAGTTCGGCTGCCCCGTTCCTCGGCTTTGTGTGGGAAGGGTCTGGATGGGGGGGGGTCATGGGCGCGATCAAATGGCTTGTCCCGATTGCGGCTGCACTGGACTATGGTGCCTTGGTGGGCTGGGCCGGACCACAGGTGACGGCAGGGGGGCTTTTGACGTTTGACATGCGGCCCTTTGGGTACAGCGCCGCTGACGCGCAGGCCTTTTTCACCGCGCTGACGCCCGATGGACGCCTGGCCTATCTGGGCCCTCACCGGATCACCGATACAATTTTTGTCGTCTTGCTGACGATCACCCTGATCTTGCCGATTTGGCGATTTGGCCCGCTTTGGGCCTTTGCCGCATTGGCCTATGCCGCCTTTGATCTTGCTGAAAACGAGGCAGTGGCCGGGATGGTGAACCGGGGTGCCGGGCGGGCCGATCAGGTTTGGGTGGCAAGCCTGTTCACCCAAGGCAAGTTCGTGTTTCTGGCACTGGCGATTGGGCTGGCGCTTTGGGGCCTTTGGCCGCGTTCGGGGCGCCGCAGCTGAGGTTTGACGGGTACCGGGTTCCTCTTTGGCCGCTGATTGGCTAGGAAAGGCACGAAGCGGAGGTTTGGATGATTTTTACAGTGGCCATTGACGGTCCGGCAGCGGCGGGCAAGGGGACAATCTCGCGGGCTGTTGCCCGGCGGTTTGGCTTTGCGCATCTGGACACGGGGCTGCTGTACCGGGCCGTGGGCGCAAAAGGCGGCGATCCGGTGACCGCGGCGCAAAGTCTGGGCGCGCCTGATCTGGAACGCGGCGATCTGCGCAGCCTGTCTGCGGGTCAGGCCGCGTCAAAAGTGGCGGTGATACCGGCCGTGCGGGCCGCGCTGGTGGTGTTTCAGCAGCGGTTTGCGCGCGCGCCCGGCGGGGCGGTTCTGGATGGGCGCGACATCGGAACGGTGATTTGCCCCGAGGCAGAAGTGAAATTGTATGTGACGGCCACCGCGCAGGTGCGGGCGCATCGGCGGTGGCTGGAAGTGGGGGGCGATGAGGCGCAAGTTCTGCACGAGGTTCGTGAGCGGGATGCGCGCGATATGGGCCGGGCCGAAGCGCCGCTGAAGGCCGCCGCCGATGCCTTGGTCATCGATACGTCGGATCTGACAATTGAGGCGGCGATTGAGCAAGCCTGCGCCATTGTGCAACATCGTTTGGCCGAGATGGGTGCATGACGGCCGACGTCATCCTTCATCTGGCCAAGCCCGACCTTGCCGGTTACCGCGGCAAAGAATCGGCCGGGATCTACCCCGCGATCTGGGATGTCTTGCACCCGCGCGGGGCCCGGTTGCGGATCGCCGAACGCAGCGCGGAACAGATGCAGGGCAGGCCGCTGGAGGGGGATGGCAATCTGCACATCGTCGAGACCGGGTTTTGCAGCGGTCCGGGATGGTTTTGTGCCGCTACGGCCTATTTGCCGGGGTTTTGGCACCTTTCTGACCGGGGTGTTCTGGCAGACAGCCCGGCGCGCGAGGCGACGTTCGACCCGGTTCAAGTGCCTTGGAAGCTTGCCAAACAGTTTGACCGGGATCTTCGCAAAAGGTTCGTCAGCGCAAGGGTATCGCGCTATCGCCAAGAAAAGTTGCCAACCGAGATTTTGCCAGAGGGCGCGCTTGCCGTGTTCTTGCAAGGGCCTGCCGTTTATCGGCGCCATCAGGCTTTTGTGTCGGCCAAAGAGATGCTGCGGGCGATCGCACAGTCGGCGGATGGGCGCGACGTTGTGGTGAAGGCCCACCCGCTTGCCAAACCACTGGGGCAAGAGGTGATTGCCGCAGTTCGCGCCGAAGGCTTTGATCTGATTGAAACGCACGCCAATGTGCATGATATTCTGGCAAGCTGCGCGGCCACTTTAAGCGTGAATTCGGCCGTGGCGCTGGAGGGTTTCTTGCACCGAAAGCCGGCGATTTTGTTTGGCCGATCGGATTTTCACCAATTGGCCGAAACGGTGGTGAGACTTTCTGATCTGCCATCCACTTTGGGCCGGGCTTTGTCGCGCGACTGGGACTTTGCCAAGATGCTTTATTGGTATTTTTCCGCCCACAGCCTGCAGGTCGCCGCGCCAACGTTCCCCGAACGACTGTTGCAGCTTTTTGACAAAGCCGGCTTTGGGCCGGACCGGTTGGGATTGTCGGGCCAAGGTTGACCATCTATCCCCCAACCCGCGAACGCATGGCGATGATTTGTCAGCTTGCGGCGGGGCTGTGATCTGAGGGCAGAAGAGGTACCCTTTTGGGTATTGGGTCTGAAAAATGTGACTTCTTGTGGCGGCTGCCCGGTAGGCTATATGGGCGGGTATTGAATGAATACCAAGTCAAGAAGGACTGTTTTAATGCTGACCGAAAAGCTGAACTGGCGTTACGCATCCAAGAAAATGGATGCAACGAAGTCAGTGCCTGCCGAAAAAGTGACCAAAATCCTGGAGGCCGTGCGTCTGGCCCCAACATCGTCGGGTTTGCAGCCCTTCGAAGTGATCGTTGTGACGAACAAGGACCTGCGCGAGAAACTGAAGGCAGCCGCCTTTGGGCAAGCCCAATTGACCGACGGCAGCCATCTGTTGGTTTTCGCCGCGTGGGATACCTATACCGAAGCGCGGATCGACGGGGTGGTCGCCGAGATCGAGGCCGCCCGCGGCGGCAAGAATGAAGGCGTGACCAGCTATTACGACGGTCTGAAGGCGCAATATGTGCCGCGCGATGCGCAGGTGAACTTTGAACATGCGGCACGTCAGACCTACCTTGCCCTTGGCATCGGTTTGACGGCGGCGGCCTTTGAGGAAGTCGATGCGACCCCCATGGAAGGGTTCGATCCGGCGCAAGTGGATGAGATTTTGGGCCTGCGCGCCCGTGGTTTGCGCTCTGTGGCGCTGATGCCTTTAGGCTATCGTGACCTTGCGGGCGATTGGCTTGCAGGATTGCCCAAAGTTCGCCGTTCCAAGGACGATCTGTTCACCGTACTGGCGTAAGCTAAGTTTCTGACAACGAAAAAGGCGGTCCTTCGGGGCCGACTTTTTGTCTTATCTGGTCAGCGGAAAGACACGGCGGATGCGCGGATCACGCAAAATCAGACCGCCCCACATCATGATTCCAAGATAGATGCCAAAAAGCGTATGGCTGGCCAAGGGCGAGCCGGCCCGCAGCTGCGTGGTGATCGCGCCGCCCAAGATGGCCATCATCAACACCGCGCCAAGCAATCCTGTCGGCGGGAAAAGAAACAAAAGCGTGCAGATCAATTCCAAGGTGCCGATCAACAGGATGGGACTGTCAGGCCAGCCAAGGGCGGCCATCGTTTCTTGCGCGATGGGCATTCCCAGCACTTTGGGGGCCACGGATGCGCCGAACATGAACAGGGCGAAAAGGGCCGAAAGGGCCCAACCAATGCGGGAGAGAGTGGACGGGGACATGACAAGCCTTTGCTGACAGGATGCAAAAACTCTTGGCAGCCCGGTATTCGCTGTCAAGACCGACCTGTGTTTGGCGCGCCAAAATTGGATTCAAGACTTGCAAACGGCCCATTGCAAGCCTATCAGGCGCCATTACTGAAGGGTCGGGCCAGTCTCGGCCCTTTTAACTATGGCTCATTGAACGAGCAAGACCGGCGGAACCAACCGCAAGGCCAGTGACATGACGAAGAAAAGGACTACTGCATGAACTCGAAAGCTATGGACGAATTCGAAGCTCTTCTGAAGGAAAGCTTTGAAATTGATACCCCCGAAGAGGGTACGGTTGTTAAAGGTTTGGTGATCGCGATTGAAGCGGGCCAGGCCATCATCGACGTCGGCTACAAAATGGAAGGCCGCGTTGACCTGAAAGAATTTGCCAACCCCGGCGAGAACGTTGAGATCAAGGTCGGCGATACCGTTGAGGTTTATCTGGACCGCGTGGAAAATGCCCGCGGCGAAGCCCAAATCTCGCGCGAAAAAGCCCGCCGCGAAGAAGCCTGGGACCGTCTTGAAAAAGCCTATGCCTCTGAGACGCGCGTTGATGGCGCGATCTTTGGCCGTGTCAAAGGTGGTTTCACGGTCGATCTGGGCGGCGCTGTGGCCTTCTTGCCCGGCAGCCAAGTCGACGTGCGCCCTGTGCGCGATGCTGGCCCGTTGATGGGCATGAAGCAGCCCTTCCAGATTTTGAAAATGGACCGTCGCCGCGGCAACATCGTTGTCTCGCGTCGTTCGATTCTGGAAGAATCGCGTGCCGAACAGCGTGCGGAAGTCATTGGCAATCTGACCGAAGGTCAAACCGTGGACGGCGTGGTCAAGAACATCACCGAATACGGTGCGTTTGTGGATCTGGGCGGCGTGGACGGTTTGCTTCACGTCACCGATATGGCGTGGCGCCGCATCAACCATCCGTCGGAAATTCTGGCGATTGGCGAGACCGTCAAGGTTCAGGTCATCAAGATCAACAAAGAGACCCACCGCATTTCGCTGGGCATGAAGCAATTGCAATCCGATCCTTGGGATGCTGTTGAAAAGCTTTATGCACTTGGCACCGTGCACAAGGGCCGCGTTACCAACATCACCGATTACGGCGCCTTCGTGGAGCTGGAAGCCGGGGTTGAAGGTTTGGTTCACGTGTCCGAAATGTCGTGGACCAAGAAGAACGTGCATCCCGGAAAGATCGTTTCGACCTCTCAGGAAGTCGAAGTCATGGTTCTGGAAATCGACAGCACCAAGCGCCGTGTGTCGCTTGGCCTGAAGCAAACCCAGCGCAATCCATGGGAAGTATTCGCCGAGTCGCACCCCGTTGGTTCCACCATCGAGGGCGAAGTCAAGAATATCACCGAGTTCGGTCTTTTCGTGGGCCTGGACAACGACATCGACGGCATGGTTCACCTGTCCGACTTGTCGTGGGATCAGCGCGGCGAAGATGCCATTCAGAACTACCGCAAGGGCGACACGGTTAAAGCCGCTGTCACCGAAGTGGATGTCGAGAAAGAGCGGATTTCGCTGTCGGTCAAGGCTTTGGGCGAAGACAACTTCACCGATGCAGTGGACGGCGTAAAGCGCGGGACGATCATCACGGTTGAAGTGACCGCGATCGAAGAGGGCGGTATCGAAGTGGAATACAACGGCGCCAAGTCGTTTATCCGCCGCTCTGACCTGTCGCGTGAGCGCGGCGATCAGCGCCCCGAGCGTTTTTCGGTTGGCGACAAGATCGACGTGCGTGTGACCAACATCGACAGCAAGACCCGCAAACTGGGTCTGTCGATCAAGGCACGCGAGATCGCCGAAGAGAAAGAGGCTGTTGAACAGTATGGTTCGTCCGATTCGGGCGCTTCGCTGGGCGACATCCTTGGCGCGGCGTTGAAGGGCGGCAAGTAAGCCTTTCGGCTGAAAACCGTAGACCTTTGTGACTTTGGGCCGTCTCGAAAGGGGCGGCCCTTTCCTTTGTGGGTAGGCGCACCACCAATTTCATTTGTGCAGTTCAGAAATTTTGTCCTATAGTCCGCCATGTTAGATGTTCTGTGACGCAGAAGGCCCGAATAACAGGGCATGTGCGTTCACAAGGGGGGATGTGCTGAATGATCCGGTCTGAACTGATCCAGAAGATTGCGGACGAGAACCCGCACCTGACTCAACGTCATGTTGAACGCATCGTAAACACGGTGTTCGAAGAGATTATCGAAGCTCTTGCCAAGGGTGATCGGGTGGAACTGCGCGGGTTTGGTGCATTCTCGGTCAAGGCCCGCGAGGCGCGCGTTGGGCGCAACCCGCGCACGGGCGAAGCAGTCAAGGTCGATGACAAGAAGGTGCCGTTCTTCAAGACCGGCAAATTGTTGCGGGATCGGTTGAACAGCAAGTAAGCTATCTTGCGGCGGGCCCTGTTCGCGCCGATGATGGGCCAGTGGCCCTTTTTGAGCATTGGCAGATGACATGATCCGCGTTCTTAAATATCTGTTTTTGGCGGCCTTGATGATTGTGCTGGTCAGTGTGGCCTTTGCAAACCGGGCCCCTGTGGAGCTGCGTGTTTTGCCCGACGATCTGGCGCTGCTGTTCGGCGGCAATTATTCCGTCGAAGTGCCTTTATTCCTAGTGGTTTTCGTCGGCATCGCCATGGGTCTTGTCTTGGGGTTCGCCTGGGAATGGGCGCGCGAGCACAAGCACCGCGCGGCGGCCGTCAGTGGCACGCGCCAAGTCGCCCGGTTGGAGCGGGAACTGGCGGTCATGAAAGACTCCACCTCGGCCCCGAAGGATGAGATTTTGGCGCTTCTGGACGGCAAGAAAGCCTGAAGATGACGCAGATCAGGGTTAAAATTTGCGGTCTGCGGACGGTTGAAGATGTGCAGGCGGTGGCGAGCGCGGGCGGGGCTTACATGGGGCTGAACTTCTTTCCGCCGTCGCCCCGATATCTGACCTTGCAAGAAGGGCGCAGCTTGGCTTTGGCGGCCCCCTTGGGTTTGGCAAAGGTGGCGCTGACGGTAAATGCGGACGAGGCCACGTTGGACGCATTGATCGAGGCGATGCCGCTGGACATGTTGCAATTGCACGGCGCCGAAACGCCGGACCGTGTAGCAGAAGTGCGCGCGCGCTATGGTTTGCCCGTCATGAAAGTGATCGGCGTGCGCGACGAAGGCGATTTGGCCGAGTTGTTCGACTTCTCAACCGTGGCCGATCAGATCATGATTGATGCCAAACCCCCGAAAGACGCCGTTTTGCCGGGTGGCAACGGGCTGACCTTTGATTGGCGGCTTGTGGCACAGCGGCGCTGGTTGCGTCCGTGGATGCTGGCGGGGGGCCTGACGGCCCAGAACGTGGCCGAAGCGATCCGGCTGACAAACGCGCGGCAAGTGGACGTCGCTTCGGGCGTGGAATCCGCGCCGGGCGTAAAGGATGCGGACAAGATTGCCGCATTTGTCGCGGCGGCGGGCGCGGGGCCAGGGGCCCGCGGCGCGCCGCCAAAGCTGCGCTAAAGGCCAACAGGGCGTTGCGGGACGCCGGAACCGTGCGGCGCTTGAAGAGGGCCTTGATGCGGATGTTGCAGGTGATCCACGGTCACGGCGGGTAGCAGAGGCATCTGTTTGAGGGCCTATCGGGGCGTTTGCTGCCCCGCACTGGGCCGACGCCCATGGATGATCTGCCCCGCGGTTGGGCGTTGTAACGCAAGGTCAGGCTTGCTTTGCTCCATCTGCGTCGGGTGTGGTGACGCAGGGGCAGGGGCCACAGGGGGATTGGGATGAAGATTTTGGGTTGGGTCCTTAAGGCGCTGGCCGCCTTGGCCATCGTGGCGGCCGTCTTGGGGCTGTGGAAACGCGAAGAGATCACGCGGCTTCTGGCCGTCAACACCTTGTTTGAGCCTGAAAACATCGTTCAAAACTTCAGCCATATGGATGATCTGTTTTTCCACGTTCCGCTGTCGCGTGGGGCGGGGCCGGTGTCGCCTTTGCCTTTGGGCCCGCAAGCGGTCTTGTCGGCTGAGGCCGAGAAATGGATCGTCGAGCGGGCCGTTACCGGTCTTGTGATGATCAAGAACGGCCAGCTTGTTCAAGATCGGTACTTTTTGCAAACTGACCCCTTGGATCGGCGGATCAGTTGGTCTGTCGCCAAAAGCTTTCTGGCCAGTCTGTACGGGGTTCTGGACGCTGAAGGGCTGATGCCGCCCTTGGACACCCCTGTTGTGGATGTCGTCCCGGAGTTGGCGGGGTCTGCCTATGACGGTGCTAGCATCCGCGATGTGATGACCATGTCTTCGGGGGTTGCCTTTAACGAAGACTATCTGGATTTCTGGAGCGACATCAACAAAATGGGCCGCGTTCTGGCCTTGGGCGGATCAATGGATGGCTTTGCCGCCGGGTTGACCACCCGCGCCGCAGAGCCTGGCAGCCGCTGGCATTATGTGTCGATCGACACGCATGTGATCGGGATGGTGATCCGGGGGGCAACGGGGCAGGACATTCCGGCGCTTTTGAACAACCGGATTCTGGAGCCGATGGGGCTGGAGGCAGATCCCTATTACCTGAGCGACGGGGATGGCGTCAGCTTCGTTCTGGGGGGGTTGAATCTGCGCACACGGGATTATGCCCGCTTTGGCCAGATGATCTTGCAAGGCGGGCAATGGCAAGGAAAGCAGGTGGTTCCCGCCGACTGGGTTCAAGCCATGACGCGCCCGCAGGCCAAGGATGGTTCCTTGTATGGTTTTCAGTGGTGGATCCCTGACGATCCGGCACCCGGCGAAGTCATGGCGCAGGGCATCTATGGCCAATGGATCTATATCAATCCGGGTTTGGGGGTGGTGATCGCGGTCAATTCTGCCGATCGGGGGTTTGAAGATCCGGGGGTATATGACGCATCGGTGGAAATGCTGCGCAGCATGGCGGCAGGATTATAAGGCCAAGTTGATAACCTGTCCTTTCAGGCGCACGCGGCCCTGAAGGACCTTTGGGATTTTTATCA
>CANHLE010000005.1 GCA_947461435.1 Paracoccaceae bacterium
GCGCGGGCACGCAAAGGGCAAATGCCGCATCTTTATGATTTGGCCTCGACGATGGGCTGGTCCTATCTTTGCGTGATTGCCGAAGGTGAGACCTGGTTTCGCAATCCCTCTGTTTATGCCTTTTTCGACCAAATGGTCTTGGAATCCTTCTTTGACGGCTTTGACCGTGTGCAATTTTACGGGGCAGGCATGACGGGCTATGCCGCCTGCGCCTTTTCGGTGGCCGCGCCCGGCGCAACCGTGCTTGCCGTCGCCCCCCGCGCCACCATGGCACCGAACCGCGTCCCCTTCGAACAGCGGGATCGTGGGGCCCGGCGGCTTGATTTTTCCAGCCGCTATGGCTTTGCACCCGATCTGATCCGCGCGGCAAAAGAAGTGTGGATCCTGCGCGATCCGGCCCATACCGCCGACGCCGCCCAAGCCGCGCTGTTTCAGGGCCAGCATGTGAAGACCCTGAATGTCCGCTATATGGGCGAGCGTGCCGAACATGCGCTGATCGAACTGGATATTCTGCCGCAGCTTTTGGTCGCCGCCATGAAGGGAGAGCTGACGCCTTCAGTGTTCGCAACCCTGTGGCGGGCGCGGCGCAAATTTGGCGGCTATCTGAAACAACTGCTGCTGCGCACCGATGCCGCAGCGCGCGAAACCCTGTCTTATGCCATTTGTGCCAATGTGGCGCGGCGCACCCGCGCGCCGCGGTTCAAGCGGCGTTTGGACGAGATGGATGCAGCGCGTGCCGCACGGGTCAAGGAACCCGTGCAGTGATCTAATACTGCCCCTGTTCGGTCAGGATATACAGATCCCCCACCCGCGACCACGTCAGCCGCGCCAGACATCCCATCTGGATCATCGGTTGGATGGATCCCCCGATGTAGGGGTAAGCCTCTGCTTCACAAGCGGTGTCGCGGAAGGCCACCCAGGCGCGCTGCGCTGCCCGCAGCGATTCCTCCGCGCCGCGGTCGGCCTTGGTCAGATTTGCATCCAGATCCTTCATCGCGCGGATGGCGTCTTTGTAGGCCCCGTTCAACTCTTCATCCGCCGCCGCCCAGTCGGCCCTGGCGCAGTCGGTCATTTCCATCTGCGTTTGGGCACTGTCACAATCGCCGCTTTGGGCGAAACTGGGCGAAGCCGCGACCACCAAAGCCATCATTTTCAGGACAAACCGCATCACACCCTCCAAGTTTTGCGTGCAGACTACCGGATGTGCATGGCAATGCCACTGGAAAGAGCGGCCCTTTTGCGGTAGCGGGGGGCATGATGCACAGCCTTACCCTCCGCCGCCCCGACGATTGGCACCTGCACCTGCGCGATGGCGCGATGCTCAAAGGTGTCCTGCCCGAAACCACACGGCATTTTGCCCGCGCGATCATCATGCCCAATCTTGTGCCGCCCGTCGTCACCGGCGCGCAGGCCCTCGCTTACCGCGACCGTATTCTGGCCGCCCTTCCGGACGGCGCGCCGTTTGAACCCTTGATGACCCTGTATCTGACCGAAGGAACCGATCCGGCCGATGTTGTGGCCGCCGCCCAATCCGGGTTGATCAAGGCCGTCAAACTTTACCCCGCGGGCGCGACGACCAACAGCCACGGCGGCGTGCGCGACCTGACGCGGGTCTATCCCGTGCTGGAGGCGATGGCGAAAATCGGTCTGCCGTTGTGCACCCACGGCGAGGTGACCACCCCCGACGTCGATATCTTCGACCGCGAAGCCGTGTTCATTGACACCGTGCTGGATCCCTTGCGCCGGGCCATCCCGGGCCTGCGCGTTGTGATGGAACACATCACCACGTCCGAAGGGGTTGCCTATGCCGCATCGGGCGGTGCGGATCTGGCTGCCACGATCACGACGCATCACCTGATCATCAACCGCAACCATATTCTGGTGGGGGGGATCCGGCCACATTACTATTGCCTGCCCGTGGCCAAACGGGAAAGCCATCGGCTGGCCCTGCGAAAAGCGGCCACTTCGGGGGCGGCCTGTTATTTTCTGGGAACCGACTCCGCGCCGCATATCGATGCTCTCAAGGAACATGCCTGCGGCTGCGCGGGGTGCTTTACCGCCACCAACACCATGCCCCTTCTGGCGCATGTCTTCGAAGACGAAAATGCCCTTGGCCAATTGGAATCCTTCACAAGCCTGAACGGGCCCGCCTTTTATCGTCTGCCCGCGAACGAGGCCCGCATCACCATTGTCAAACATGCGGCCGCGCAAACCTTTCCGGAAAAAATCCTGACGGAGGCCGGTCCGGTCACCGTTTTCAACCCCGGTTTTCCGGTATATTGGCATGTGGAAAGCTGACGTTCCGCCACAGCGCAGCCGTTGAACCGCCCTGCCGCCGCATGACCTTGGCCCGCGGCCCCTCGAAAGAACCGTGATGATCCCTGCAGCCTTCCCCCCCGCCGCCGAAATCGCCCGCCTGACCGCCCGGGCCCTGTTGGAAATCAAGGCCGTTCACTTCAACGCCGATACCCCGTTCACCTTGGCGTCTGGTTTGCCCTCGCCCACCTATATTGATTGCCGAAAGTTGATTTCTTACCCGCGCATCCGATCTGTCTTGATGGATTTTCTGACGGTCACGATCCTGCGCGATGCCGGCTTCGAAGCCTTCGACAACATCGCCGGCGGCGAGACGGCCGGCATCCCCTTTGCCGCCCTTGTGGCCGAACGCATGGCCCTTCCCATGACCTATGTGCGCAAGAAACCCAAAGGCTATGGCCGCAACGCCCGGATTGAAGGCGCGATGTCCGAAGGGCAGCGCGTGCTTCTGGTCGAGGATCTGACCACGGATGGCGGATCAAAACTGTCGTTTGTCGATGCCATCCGCGAAACGGGGGCCACCTGCGCCCACACGGCGGTGATCTTTTACTACGGTATCTTCCCGGAAACCACGCAGCGGCTCGCCGATCATGGAATCGCCTTGCATCATTTGTGCACCTGGTGGGATGTTCTGGCCGAAGCCCGCGCGCAGGGCGCCTTCTCGCCCGAAACTCTGGCCGAGGTTGAAACCTTTCTGCACGATCCCCGCGCTTGGCAAGCCGCCCGCAGCAAGGCTTAACTTCTTGTGGACAAAGCGGTGGACGACTTTGGAACAAGTCGCTGTCCGAATCGCGAACAGGTTGAATTTTCCCATCCTGACCCCAAAATATGGTAGATAGCTTGGCGCGGCCCACCATGGGGCGCGAGTATTGCGGCACTTATCCCCAGAGTTGCTGCGCTTGCCCTTGGGCGCGCGCAGCGGTTAACAGAGGGGGAAATATGGGGTGGTACAATGAATGAAGTTGCGACGATACGGGCAATTCTGCCAAGTCTTTCGGCCGACCAAACCGATGTTCTTCCTCATAATATCGAAGCTGAACAGCAGCTTCTGGGCGCAATCCTGACCAACAACGATGTCTATGACCGCATCGCCAGCCTAGTGAAGCCCGAACATTTCTTTGATCCCGTCCACCAGCGCATCTTTGAACGCGCCGCCGCACGCATCCAGAAAAACGCCCTTGCCACCCCCGTCACCTTGAAACCCTTTTTCGAAGATGACGACGGTCTGAAGGAACTGGGCGGTCCGTCCTATCTGGTCCGTCTGGCGGGGGCTGCAATTTCCGCCTTTGCCGCGCGCGACTATGCGCAGATGATCTATGATCTGGCCGTGCGGCGCGAATTGATTTCGCTGGGCCGCGATATCTCGGCCAAGGCGGCCAAGGTCGAGGTAACGAACGAACCCAAGGAACAGATCATTGAGGCCGAACAGCGGCTGTACAAGCTCGGAGAGCAGGGCGTCGCGGAGCGTGGATTTCAAAGCTTTCTCAAGGCGGTAACGGACGCAGTGAATGTGGCCAACGCCGCCTACCAGCGCGAAGGCGGCCTTGCAGGCATCTCCACCGGGTTGATTGATCTGGATAAGAAACTGGGCGGCTTGCACCCGTCAGACCTGCTTATTCTGGCCGGTCGCCCCTCGATGGGCAAAACCTCTTTGGCCACCAACATCGCCTTCAACATCGCCAAGGCCTACAAACGGGGCCGCTTGCCCGATGGCGGCGAAGGCGCGGTCGAAGGCGGCGTTGTGGGGTTCTTTTCACTTGAAATGAGCGCCGAGCAATTGGCCGCACGCGTTCTGTCCGAAGCCTCCGAAGTGCCGTCCGAACAAATTCGCCGCGGCGACATGACCGAGGCCGAATTTCGCCGTTTTGTCGAAGCGGCCAAGGCGCTTGAATCCTGCCCCTTGTATATCGACGATACGCCCGCATTGCCGATCTCTCAGGTCGCAGCCCGGGCCCGCCGCCTGAAACGCACCCATGGGTTGGATGTGCTGATGGTGGACTATCTGCAACTTCTCAAAGGCTCGTCCAAGGAAAACCGGGTACAAGAAGTGTCGGAAATCACCCAAGGGCTGAAAGCGATAGCCAAGGAACTGAATATTCCCGTCGTGGCCCTGTCGCAGCTGTCGCGTCAGGTGGAAAGCCGTGAGGATAAGCGCCCCCAACTGTCAGACCTGCGCGAATCCGGCTCGATCGAACAAGACGCCGATGTTGTGATGTTCGTCTACCGCGATGAATATTATAAAGAACGGGAAAAACCCGGCGATCACGAGTTGGAAAAGATGGCACAGTGGCAGGTCGTGATGGAACAGGTTCACGGCAAGGCCGAGGTGATCATCGGCAAGCAGCGCCACGGCCCCATCGGATCGGTCGAACTGTCCTTTGAAGGGCGCTTTACCCGCTTTGGCAATCTTGCCAAGGCTTGGCAAAGCGGCAGCGACGACAGGTTCTAACGCCCGATCGCCCCAAGAACAGACCGCGCCGCGCGCAGGCCCGGCGCCTCGCCGCCGCGGCCCAGAAGGGTCATTGTCGCCTCCATCGCCGCGTTCTGCGCGTCCGGATGGGCCAGCGCGTCCAGCACGGCGGCCGCAATGGGCCCCGGCTGGCACTTCGGGCCCAAAAACTCTGGGACAACGCGGGTCTGCGAGATCAGGTTCACAAGGGTCACCGTATCCACCCGCGCCGCGCGCCGCATCAACCAAAAACTGAGGGGGTTCATCTTGTAGGCCACCACCATCGGGCAGGCGTTTGCCGCCAACTCCAACGACACGGTCCCCGACGCAGCCACTGCCACATCCGCCGCCGCAAAGGCATCGCGTTTGCGCGCCGTATCGGTGATGATCTCGGGCCGCACCGGCCAATCCGCCGTCAGGGCCCGCACATCGCCTTCCACGCCCCGCACGGTTGGCAGGGCCACGCGCAACCCCGGATGCACGCGCAGAAGATCGCCCAAAACCGCGCCAAACACCGGCGCAAGCCGGCGCACCTCGCCCCGGCGCGAACCGGGAAGCATCAGGATCAGGGGCCAGGATCCCGGCAGGGCATTGGCCATGCCCAAGGGTTCTGCCACGACAGGATGGCCCACGAAGTCGGCGGTCATGCCCGCCGCTGTCATATAAGGCGGCTCAAAGGGCAACAGCGTCAGCACATGGTCGATCACCCGCGCCATCTTGGCCGCCCGCCCCGGCCGCCAGGCCCAAACCGACGGCGCCACATAGTGGATGATGCGCAGATCGCGGCGCCCTGCCTTGACCAAATCGGCGACGCGCAGACAAAAATCAGGGCTGTCGATGGTGATCATCGCATCGGGCGACGCGGCCAAAGCGGCCTGCGCCGTCTGCCGGATGCGCCGCTTGAGCGGCAGGTATTTCGGCAAAACCTCAACCAATCCCATGATCGACAGTTCTTCCATGGGAAAAAGGCTGTCCAACCCTTCGGCCTGCATCAAGGGGCCCCCGATGCCTTGAAACGACACATCGGGATGCAAGGCTTTCAAACCCGCCATCAGCGCCGCCCCCAGACGATCGCCCGACGGCTCGCCCGCGATCAGGAAAAAGCTTAGCGCGCCCACAGGAACAGACCGGTCTGATCGGCCAAGGCCTGCATGGCCGCAAGATCAAGGCAAATCACCGCCCCCGCCTGAAAGGCGATCCCGCCCAGACCGGCCCTCGCGGCCGCCTGCACGGTCTGCGGGCCCAAAGTGGGCAGATCAATGCGCAGGTCTTGTCCCGGCTTGGCTGCCTTGTAGTAAAGGCCCCGCCCTTGCGCCGGATCAGGCCGCAGCGCGCCCAAAAGCGCCACCTGGGCCAGCATCGCATCGGTGCCGGCAAGCGTTTCCGCGCCAAGGCACAGGCCCTGCGCGACCACACAGCCCTGCCCCACGTCCACGGCCCCCAGCGCCGCCACAATATCAGCAGCACGCTGCGCATCGGCCTCGTCGCGCGGGCCAAGCGTTCCGGCCAAAAGACCCGGTCCGGGCACAAGGCCGGGTGCAAGATCGGCCACACCAGCGATCACGAATCCGCATTCGCCGAAAATCGCCAGAACCTCGCGCAAGGTTGCATCATCGCCCCCCTGCATGGCCGCCAAAAGCCGGGGAACCATCTGGGCAGTGGCCGGATCGAACAGCGATGGGTCAAGCCTTGGCCGCTGCACCGCCCCGACAAAGGCAACGCGAGAGATGCCCTGATCCTCCAGCCAGCGCAAAAACAGCGCCAAACGTTCAATGCGAAACACCTGATCCGGCACCACACCTTCGGGGGAAAATCCGTCAAGCGCGCAGACAAGGGGCCGCTCGGCCAAGACGGCCACAAGGGCGGCGGCCAGCCCCCCAGATCCCGCGATGATGGCCGTGCGGGTCATGCGCCTCTCACTTCGGCGTCAGGAACGAACGGTCCGAGGCGGACAGAACAAAGTCGACAATCTCGCGCACCATCGGGCTTGTTGCGGTTGCTGACAGCGCGCGGGCGCGGTCCAAAAACGCGCCCTCTCCGTCTTTCAGCGCCTCATAGGCCGCCCGCAGGGCACTGATTTCGGCCCGGTCCACGCCGCGCCGCTTCAGCCCGATCAGGTTCAGCCCTTCCAACTCTCCGCGCGAGGCCTGCACCAAACCATGCGGGATCACATCATGGGTCACCATGGTCAGCGCGCCGATGATCGCGCCCTTGCCCACCCGAACCCATTGGTGAATGCCAGACAACCCGCCGATGATCACATCATCGCCAATCACACAATGCCCGGCAATCGCCACCTGATTGGCCAAAATGACCCGGCTGCCGACCAAGGCATCATGCCCCACATGCGCGCCCGTCATCAAAAGACAATCATCGCCCACCCGCGTCACGCCCCCGCCCCCGGCTGTCCCGGTGTTAAGCGTGGCCCCTTCGCGGATACGGCAGCGCGCGCCGACGACCAGACGGGTCTTCTCGCCCTTGTATTTCAGATCCTGCGGCACCTCGCCGACCGTGGCAAAAGGAAAAACCACCGTGCCCGCGCCCACATCGGTCCAGCCGGTCACAACGGCATGAGATTTGATTTCCGCGCCATCGGCCAAAGTCACGTCAGCGCCGATCAGGCAAAACGGGCCCACGCGCACGCCCGCGCCAATCTTGGCCCCCTCTTCGATCATGGCCGAGGGGTGAATGATGGCCGTGCCATGAATATCCATGGTCAAGCCTTTGGAAGATCGAACATGGCCGTAAATGTCGCCTCGCAGGCCAACTCGCCTTCCACCATGGCGCGGCCTTCAAACTTCCACACCTTGCCGCCGCCGCGCACCGCCTTGACATGCAACTCCATCACGTCGCCCGGTACCACTTTGCGGCGGAATTTCACCCCATCCACCCCCATGAAGAACACCTTGGCGTTCTTGTCGACCAGATCCATCGACAGGCCCACCAGAACCCCCGACGTTTGCGCCATCGCCTCCACGATCATCACACCGGGGAAGATCGGCATGCCCGGAAAATGGCCCTGAAACTGAGGTTCGTTGAACGTGACATTCTTGACGCCAATGCAATGATCGTTCGGAACGATGTCATAGACCTTGTCCACCAGCAAAAACGGATAGCGATGCGGAATGATCCGCTGGATCAACTCCAGATCGGCGGTCAATGGGGCGGTGATTGCAGTGGGCGCAGTATCAGCCATGTCGTCTCCTCAGCGGCATCTGGCCCGGTGCGGGCCCTTGCCCCTGACTAGCAACAAGGCCGCGCTGAAACAAGGCACGCAAGCGCCAGCGCGCGACTAGGGCTGTACGGGGACGGTGGGGGTCGGCGCGGGCTTTGCCAGCGCATCCATGCGCCGGATCGCCTCATCGGTAATGTCGATCCGGTCAAAGGAAACAAGCACGGCCTTGTCATCCAGAATGACAAAGGCGCCGACGTCTTTCATGATCTCGCCCAGAACCGGCGCCAGCGATTGAAAGAACTTCTGCCGCTCTTCTTCGCGCTTGCGCTCCAATGCCTTGGCCTTGGCAACCTGCGCATCGCGCAGCCCCACCGCCTTGGTGTTGAAGGCCTCTGCCAGTGCTTGAAATTCCGCCGTCCCCAAACTTGGCCGGCGCAGGGTCAGGTCGCGTTCCTCCGCCTCCAAGGCTGCTTCGATCTTGCGGTTTTCCGCGGCCAAAGCGTCATTTTCCGCAGAAATCGACGCCTCAAGCGCCTTGCCCGCCGCGCTTTCGCGAAAAACGCGCTCTTTTTCCAAGGTCAAAACCGGTGTGGCCGGCGGCAAGGGCTGTGACAGCTCTTGCGCCAGCCCCGCCCCGGCCAGCGCAACCGCAAACACCGCTGACAGCCAAAGGCCCCGCATCAGAACTTCGTCGAAATCGTGAATTCGAACGGCTGTTCCCTGTCATAATCTTCCTTGACCAGCGCCTTCGAGAAGTTGAAGCGCAAGGGCCCGATCGGCGTTGTCCAGAACAGCGAAAGACCAGCCACAGCGCGCGGATGCATCCCATCATCAACCGCCCCTCCGGTGCCGGCCGTGGTGTCCAGATTCCACACAGAGCCGACATCGAAAAACGCCCCGCCCGTGATCCCGTATTCTTCGGGAAGACCCAGCGGGAAATCAGCCTCAAACCGGGCGACGGCATAGATGGTGCCGCCAAGCGCATCTTCGTTTCCGGCCGTCAGATCGCGCGGGCCAATTCCATTCGGCTCAAAACCCCGAATCTTGCCCTTGGCGAAATAGCGCTCCGTCACGCGCGGTTCAAACCCGCCAAACCCTTTGATCAGCCCCCCTTCAAAAATGGCCCGCACGGCCACTTCGTTCTGGAAAACCTGGGTTTCAGTCAACGCCAACACGCTGCTGTCGATGTATTTTGTATCGCCGCCCGCGCCCGCGACATCTTGGTTGAAACGCAGCAAGAACCGCGTATCGGGATCAAGCCCGCCAAACTTTGTATCGAAGACATAAGAATACCCGAAGGACGAGGTCGTCAGCAGGCCTTCTTCGCCTTGCAGGATCGTTGAAGATCCGGGGTTCGATTCGTCCACATCCGGCGTCAACGGATCGTCCAGCACCAGCCGATCCACATTCGAAATCCCGTCCCGCTTGACCGAATAGCGCAGTTCAAGCCGCGCATTCTTGGACACCGGGAATTCCAGCGCCGGCGTGATAGAGCCGTCCAGCGTATCGTAATTGGCGAAATCATTGTTCGAGGTGCGGTAAAGACCATTGAACTTGAACTTCAGATCGCGCCCCAAAAGGGCCGGCTCTGCGAAGGTAAAGGAACTTTCGCGGTTGTTGGTGCCGGTTTGGAACACAAAAGACAGGGCCTGCCCGCGTCCCAGAAAGTTCGTCTCGGAATAAGACACGTTGAAGCCCAGACCATTGGTCGTGCCATAGGTCGCGCCAAAGCTGATCGATCCCGTGGGCTGCTCTTCGACATTGACGTTCAGAACCACCTGATCGGGCCCATTGCCCGGTTTGGCATCAACCTGCGCATCGGCAAAAAAGCCCAAGGCGCGAATTCGTTCGGCGGCTTGACGAATTTCACGCGGGTTGAAGGGGTCCCCTTCGACCGATTTGAACTGCCGGCGCACCACTTGGTCCACCGTCGTCGTGTTGCCTTCAATGTCGATGCGCTCCACGAAAATCCGCTCGCCGCGCACCAGCGCAAAGGTGATATCCACCGTGCCATCGCGGTCGTTGCGCGTGACTCGCGGTTCGACACGCATGAAATTCAAACCCTGCTCCAGCGCCAGATTTTCCATCCGGGCGGTGTTGGATTCGATGACTTGCGGCGAATAGGTCACGCCTGAACGCAGCTTGTTGACCGCCTCAAAAGGCGCCGCATCGACGCCCTCGATCTCGGACACGGTGCTGACAGACCCAATCTTGAAACTGCGACCTTCTGAAATCGTGAAGGCCACGAAGGTGGCATCGCGCTCGCGGCTGACGTCGGCCGATGCATCAAGTACCTGAAAATCGATGTAGCCGCGCGACAGATAGAAGTCTTTCAGCAGCTGCTTGTCCAACTCCACCCGCTCGGGCACGAAGGTATCACGCTGGATCAGGTTGCGCAGAAACCCCGCTTGTTTGGTTTCCAAAACCTGCCGCAATCGGCGGTCGGAATAATCGCGGTTGCCGATGAACGACAATCGTTCAATCTCAACCACTTTTCCTTCGGCAATCTCGAAGACCAGATCCACCCGATTGTCGTCGCGCCGGATGATCTTTGGCGTGATGCTGGCCGCCATGCGGCCTTTGGCGCGGTAGATTTCGCTTAGCGTCGCGGCGTCCGCTTCGGCCTGCGCCGGGGAATAAACCAGCCGCGATTTCGACGTGATCGCCCCCGCCAATTCCTCGTCTTTCAGGCGCTTGTTTCCTTGAAAATCCACCACATTCAACATGGGGAATTCCTTGACGCGGATCACCAGTGTTCCGCCATTGGGAACCAGTTCCACGCTTTCAAAAAGACCGGCTTGAATGATGCGCTGATAGGCCTCGTTCAAGGCGGCGGCCGACATCGAACTGCCCTTGCCGATTCCCGCATAGGACAGAATCGTTGCGGCATCAACGCGTTGATTTCCTTCGATAACCACGTTGGAAAATGCGTAATCTTGCGCCTGTGCAGACATCAAGAAGGGCTCGTAACCCACTGTAGATGAAAGCAGAACGGCAAGTGCCGACGCCCGCAAAAGTCGAAGGGTCGCCCCCGGTTTCGCTGATCCGGCTTTGGCCGTAGACGTCATGGAAAGCCTCACCCTATTCTTGCTGTCATCTCCCTGACTAACGGCTTCGACCACCCTTGTCAAAAGGGCGAAAACGCCCCAATTCGGGGCGCGCGCAGAATGTTGGAAAATGGCAAGAATTGGCTCATCTGTTGCCCCGGTCAGGGCAAAAGCCTTAGGGCAAAAGCAGCGCCTGCCCCAAAAAGGCCCCGGCCAGCAGCCCCACAAGAACCGTGCCAAGGGTGAACAGCAGATCCCAATTCACATTCACCAGAATGCGAAACCCTTTGACCTGCTCCAGAACGTGCTGCATGGCTCTCTCCTGACCAATGCGGCAAGGATTGGATCAATATTGTGGCCAATTTATGGCCAAACCGCTGGCCACCCAGTCAGACCCCAGTCAGACCCCGGTCAGACACAGACCAGATCGTTGCGCAAAGCATAGATCATCAAGCCCAGGACCAGGGCCAGCCCGATCATCGTCATCCGTCCCAGCGCCTTGGCAGAGGGCGGCTTTCCCGTCACCGCTTCCCAAGCATGAAATACCAGATGCCCGCCGTCCAACACAGGCACCGGCATCAGGTTCATCAGGCCAATGCCCAGCGACAACACCGCCAAGGTGCCCAAAAAGCTTTCCCACCCACTTTTCGCGGCATCGCCCATGACAACCGCCATCGTGATCGCGCCGGAAATATTGCAGCTTGAAATCTGTCCTTTCACAATCGCCACGATCCCACTGATCGACGACTGCGTGACGCGAACCGTATTGTCCCAAGCCAGCGTTACAACCTCCCAAGGGCCGGGTCGCTGTGCGGCCAACTCCACCGCCAGCGCAGACGACAAACCGATCAGCCAGCGTGTTTCAAATCCGCCATCGTCTTTCGGCAAATCGCGGCGGCGCGGCGTCAACGTCAGATCGAAACTGTTGCCCGCGCGCCAAATGGTCAACGACACCGGGGTTCCCATCGCGGCATCCACCATCGGCGAGATATCGGCAAACCGTTGAACCGGCGTGCCATTCACGGCCAAAACGACATCACCCGGTTCAATTCCGGCATCCATCGCGGCTGATTTCGACATGACCGATCCGGCGATGGCCGGCAAAGGATACGGGCCCCTGACCACGGTTTGCACCCCGCCGCGCAGCACCCGGTATTCGGTGCCATCGGCCGGCGGCAGATCCTGAACGGCTTTGTAAAAGCTGGCGACGTCGGGCGTCTCCACGCCGCCTATGGCCAGAATTTGATCTTGCGGCAACAGGCCGGTTTCAAACCCCGGCAAGGCCCGCACGCTGGAAATCACAGGCTTGTCTTCGTCGTTGATCACACCCCAGATCGACACCATGGCCCCAAAGACCACCATTGTCAGCAAGACGTTGAACATCGGCCCGGCCAGAACCGTTGCGGCGCGGGCCCACAAAGGCGCGCCGTGCATCGTGCGGCGCTTGTCCTGCGCCGACAGACGCGACAGCGCCGCCTCATCCGGATTGGCGGACGATGCATTCGCATCGCCCAGAAACTTCACATATCCGCCCAGCGGCACCGCTGCCAATTGCCAGCGCGTGCCATGCCGGTCCGTGCGCGAAAAGATCACGCGCCCAAATCCCAGCGAAAACACTTCCGCATGAATGCCCGACCACCGTCCGACGATGTAATGGCCGAATTCATGCACGAAAACGATGACCATGATCGAGATCAGAAAAAAGGCAACCGTCCACGCGCCATCGCCAAGCGCGGCCAATACAGTCTCAATGGTCATCCTGCCTCCGCGGCGTTAGGAATTCTTGGCGGCCAAACCGCGCGCCGTTCTGCGTGTCAGATCGTCCATCGCAAGAACATCTTCAAGGGTTGGTATCGCATCAGTCGGGCCAAATTGTGCCCAAAGCGCGGAAAGACTGGCCTCAACCAGATGCGACATCTGCGCAAAGCCCAGCGATCCGGCGATGAACTGGTCCAGCGCCACCTCTTTGGCCGCGTTGAAGGCCGCGCCGGAAAGACCGCCCGCCACCATCACCTCGTGGGCCAATCGCAGGGCCGGATACCGGATCAGATCGGGCGCCCGAAAGGTCATCTGGCCCAACTTGGCAAAATCCAGCCGGGCCACGGGCAACGGGGCACGTTCGGGGTAATTCAGCGCAAAGCCAATCGGGTGGCGCATATCCGGCATGCCCAGATGCGCGATGATGCCGCCATCATGAAATCCCACCATGGAATGAATGATGCTTTCGGGGTGAATAATCACCTCAACCTGATCGGGACGCACGCCAAACAGTTCCTTGGCCTCGATCACTTCCATCGCCTTGTTGAACATCGATGCAGAATCGATGGTGATGCGCGGCCCCATCGACCAGTTGGGATGGGCCAGCGCGTCTTGAACCGTGGCGTTTTGCAGCGCCTCCAACGGCCAATCGCGCAGCGCCCCGCCCGAGGCGGTCAAGATAATCCGCTCCACGGCGCGGGAATCTTCGCCCATAAGGCTTTGAAAAATGGCAGAATGTTCGGAATCGACCGGCAAAACCGTGGCACCGTGCGCCCGGGCTGTCGCCATCAACAGCGGGCCCGCGGTCACCAGACTTTCCTTGTTGGCCAGCGCCAGCGTCGATCCATGGGCTAAGGCGCGCATCCCCGGAACCAGCCCCGCTGCGCCCACGATGGCCGACATCACCCAATCGGCCGGGCGGTCCGCCGCCTCGGCAATGGCCGTCGCGCCCGCCGCCGCCTGCACGCCCGTTCCGGCAAGCCGGTCTTGCAATTCGCCCAGCGCATCCTCATGCGCCGTCACCGCCACCTCGGCCCGCAGCGCCACCGCCATTTGCGCAAGCCGCGCCAGATTGCGCCCCCCGCTCAGCGCCACCGTGTGAAAGGCCTGCGGCCCGCCCGCCCGTGTGATCAGATCAAAGGTGCTTTCCCCGATCGATCCTGTGGCCCCGAATATCGAAATACGACGCATCTTCAGCTCCCCGTCGGCCAGCCCATGAACGGCGACAGGATAAAGAACGCAACCGCCGCCCCGGTCAACGCATCAAACCGGTCCAAGAACCCACCATGTCCGGGAATAAGCGCCGAGGAGTCCTTGACCCCGGCCCGGCGCTTGACCCAACTTTCGGCAATATCCCCCATCTGCCCCGCAAAGGCTATCAGGGGTGATACGAAGATCACGGTCCAGTTGGCTGGCCCGAACAGCCAAAACCCAAGGCCCAGAATCACCGCGGCCCCCCAACCCGCAATGGTGCCGGACCAGGTCTTCTTGGGGCTGATCGCGGGCCAGAATTTGGCCCCGCCCAAACTGCGCCCCACAAAATACCCCGCCGTGTCGGCCGCCACAACAATGCCCACCAACCACAAAACCCCTGCAATCCCCGCCCCATAACGCAGATCGATCAAGGTATGGGCCGACAGCATCAAGGCCAGCGCGCACAGGCCCGCCATCGTGGCGTCACGCCGCGGCGTCAGCGCCAGTGCAATCGCAGGAAGTGTCAGGAAGGCAAAGGTCACGCCGCCAAAGCTGGCGTCGATCAGCACGCACAGCGCCGCCCCCAACCCCAGCCCCACCGCATCCAGCATGGCCATGGGCGCGGTCAACCGTGCCAATTCCCACATCATCAGTCCGGTGACCACCGCCACCAGCAGCATCAGGGGAACCCCGCCCAGGATCAGATCAATCCCGCCCACCCCAAGCAGCACTGCAGCCGAGATGACCCGCGTCCGCAAGTCCGTCCAACTGCCGCCTGCCGAAGAGGTCATGCAGTGCCCACGCCCCCAAACCGACGTTCACGGTTGCCAAATTGCGCCAGAATCTGTGCCAGCGCCGCACGGTCAAAATCCGGCCACAGCGTGGGCGTGAATTCATATTCTGCATAGGCGGCTTGCCACGGCAGAAAATTCGATGTCCGCGTCTCACCCGAGGTGCGGATCACAAGATCAGGATCTGGAAAACCCTTGGTGTCCAGATAGTCGGCAATCGTGTCGTCCGTCACGTTTTCCGGCTTCAAGACGCCCGCGGCCACATCATTGGCCAACAAACGCATGGCACGTGCCATCTCGTCCCGCCCGCCATAGTTCAAGGCAACCGTCAGGTTCAAACGCGACAGGGGCGCGGTGCGGGCTTCAATATCCACCATCAACCGCCGCAATTTGTCGTTCAACTTGGTGCGATCCCCGATAAAGCGCATCCGCACGCCTTCCGCCGCCATCCGGTCGGCCTCTCGCTCGATGTACCGCGCAAAAATCGACATCAGACCCAAGACTTCCTCGGTCGAACGCTTCCAGTTTTCGGTCGAAAAGGCATAGATTGTCAGCCATTTTATTCCAAAGTCCGGCGCAACCCGAACGATCTCTTTCACCCTCTCGGCGCCTTTGCGGTGCCCCACAAGACGCGGCCAGCCCTTTTCCGTCGCCCAGCGCCCGTTGCCATCCATAATGATGGCCACGTGCTCCGCCACTTTCGACGATCTGCTGTCTAATTTATGTCCTGAGCCCACGCCCGCCCTCATCTTTAATGCTTCTATAGCTGAACTTTGAACGCTTAATCTCAAGTAAAGAATAATTTCTAAACGGTTACACCGGTCAAATCAGACCTGCATGATCTCTTGCTGCTTGCTTTCCAGTGCCTTGTCGACAGCCGCAATCGACTTGTCGGTCAAATCCTGCACCTCGTCTGACCACATCTTTTGGTCGTCCTCGCCCATTCCGGCGGCTTTGGCCTTCTTGATCTGGTCCATCCCATCGCGGCGCACATTGCGAATCGCAACCTTGGCGCTTTCGGCATACTGGGCCGCCACCTTGGCCAATTCCTTGCGCCGCTGTTCGTTCAACTCCGGGATCGGCAGACGAATCAAAGGGCCGTCGCTGATCGGATTGATCCCGATCCCACTTTCGCGGATCGCTTTTTCCACCTTGGAAATCATCGCCTTGTCCCAGACGTTGATCACAACCATGCGCGGTTCGGGAACGTTGACCGTGCCCAACTGGTTGATGGGGGTCATCTGACCATAGGCATCCACCATGATCGGATCCACAATCGCGGCACTGGCCCGGCCGGTGCGCAAACTGGCAAATTCGCCGCGCAGCGACGTCATCGCGCCGTCCATGCGGCGCTGAATGGCATCTAGGTCAATTTCAAGATCGTCTGCCGACATGGGCCCTGTCCTTCTGGTCGTCTCGTCCGTTTTGGCCCGTATAGCAGAGGTTGCTTGCTCTGGTATAGACCTGACAATATTCGCCCCCCGCGCTGGCCGCCCAATAAGGCAGCCAAGGGCGCCGAAAGGCCAATAAAAACGCCGTGCTAAGGTTTCAGCCTTGAACCCGCGTATAGGTTCCCTTGCCCGCAAGGATTCCCTTGAACCCGCCCGGCTCGTCCAAGGAAAACACGATGATCGGCAGGTTGTTATCACGGGCCAATGCGATGGCACTGGCATCCATCACCCCCAGATGCTGCTGCAACACCTCGTCATAGGTGACATTGTCATACCGTTTGGCATCGGCGTGTTTCTTGGGGTCCTTGTCGTAAACGCCGTCCACTTTTGTGCCTTTGAAAATCGCCTGACAGGCCATTTCGCTGGCGCGCAACGTCGCCGCCGTATCGGTCGTGAAATAAGGGTTTCCGGTACCGGCCGCAAAAATGCACACGCGCTGCTTTTCCAGATGGCGCACAGCGCGGCGGCGAATATAGGGCTCGCAGACCTGATCCATCGGAATGGCACTTATCACGCGGGTAAAGACGCCAATTTCTTCCAGCGCCGATTGCATGGCCAGCGCGTTCATCACCGTCGCCAGCATGCCCATGTAATCGGCCGTGGTCCGCTCCATCCCCTGCGCCGATCCGGCCAGACCGCGGAAAATATTGCCGCCCCCGATCACCATGCAAATCTCGACACCCAGATCGCGCACCGATTTCACCTCTTGGGCGATGCGCGCCACGGTCGGCGGATGCAGACCGTACCCCAAATCCCCCATCAAGGCCTCGCCCGAGATTTTCAGCATCACGCGAGAGTAGGTGACCCCCGCTTCGGTGGCTGGATTCGGCATGGGATACCCCTGTATGTTGATCTTGCGTTTGACTAAGCCGCAAAATGTCGCAAAACGGCGTCAGGTTCAACCGCTGTTGGCACCAAGATCGGGGATAAGACACAGCAAGATGACGGATCTGTCCCGCATATCGCGTGAGCGTGCCGTTCTGATCGCAGGTCCCACGGCCAGTGGCAAATCCGCCCTCGCCATGGAACTGGCGGCGCGCGATGGCCGCCTGATCGTCAACGCAGACGCGCTGCAGGTCTATGGCAACTGGCGGCTGCTCACCGCCCGGCCCAGTGCGGCGGACGAGGCGGCAGCGCCCCATGCCCTCTATGGTCATCTCGCCCGCGATTGCCCCTATTCGGTGGGCGATTGGCTGCGGGATCTGGCCCCCCTTCTGGCCCGCCCGGTCGTGATCGTCGGCGGCACGGGTCTGTATTTTTCGGCCCTGACCGCTGGCCTTGCCCAAATTCCCACCACCCCCGCCCCCATTCGCGCCGAGGCAGATGCCCGCCGGGCCGAGGGCGGCATTGCCGCGCTTTTGCCCGACCTCGACGCCGAAACCCGCGCCAAAATCGATCTGCAAAACCCCATGCGGGTTCAGCGCGCTTGGGAAGTCTGGCGCAGTACCGGTCAAAGCCTGGCCGTCTGGCAGTCCACGACCGGCCCGGCGCTGTTGCCGCTGAAAGAGGCAGAGCCTCTTGTTCTGCGCCCCGGCGTGCCTTGGTTGGATGCCCGCATTGCCCGCCGGTTCCACCAGATGGTGGATCACGGTGCCCTGGAAGAGGCGCGGGCCGAGGCGCCCTATTTCAACCCCGCCCTGCCCTCCGCCAAAGCGATTGGTGCGGCCGAACTGATCGGCCATCTGAGGGGCGAATCATCGCTGGATCAGGCCATCGCCGCCGCGATCCTGGCCTCGCGCCAATACGCCAAACGCCAACGCACCTGGTTTCGCTCGCGCATGGGCGATTGGCATGAATTCGCCATTTCGGGGGGCTGATCGGCAAGACGCCGCCGACCGGAATTTCATCCACAAACTTATCCCCCGAAATCCGGCCGCGTGCCGCAGGATCGCCATAAACTTGATGTGTTTTCGCTTGGGTTCCCCCCTGCGACTTGATCTATTGCATTAAACGAACAAGGTTTGAAAAAACATGGCCGCCGACACCTCCCAAATGCGTCTGATCGCGATCCCCCGGCTGGCCGCCGGCGGCCGGTGGCGGGTGGAGGCGATGCGGACGCTGTCGGAATCCTGCCTGCTGTGGTTCACCAAGGGACAGGGGCGCATCACCGTGGCAGGCGTCACGCGCGGCTATACCCCGCACAACGCCATCTTCATCCCCGCCGGGGTGATGCACGGCTTTGAAGTTGGCCCGCAAGTTTTTGGTTCTGCTGTGTTTTTTGGAAAAGACACCACCGTGACCCTGCCCAAGGAACCCTTGCACCTGCGCATCCGCGAAGTGCATGCGCAACAAGAGGTCAATCAGACCCTCGACATGATCCAGCGCGAAATGGACAGTGATACCCCGGCCCATGACCGGGCCGCGCGCCACCATCTGGGGCTGTTGGGCGTCTGGCTGGAACGTCAGGCCGTGCGCGTCGCCCCCGAAACCGTGCGGCCCGATGCGGCCCGCCGGTTGGTCGCCCGCTATACCACCTTGATGGAAAGCCGTTTTCGCGCCGGGGCGGGCGTGGGCGATATGGCCACCGAACTGGGCGTGACCCCAACCCATCTGACGCGCTGCTGCCGCGAAACCTGCGGAAGGTCAGCGATCGATCTGTTGCAAGACCGCAGGATCTTCGAAGCCTGCACGTTGCTGTTGGAAACACAAAACCCGATCGGGCGAATCGGACAAAGCCTTGGCTTCACCTCGGCGGCCTATTTCACCCGCGCCTTTCAACACCACACCGGCCTGTCGCCTTCGGCGTTCCGCCGCGCCCAATAGGGGCCCCCACAGGCCCCAAATCCCCGACAAGAATCGAATCGTCCGCAAAGATGGAATCACATCCGCTTTGGCGGGAAACCGGACCTACGCCCTTGGCTTGCAATACTGGCATGTTTCCGTCCCAATTTGTCGTAAACGTTATAGTTGCTGCCGGAACGAGCCGTTGACGGACGGATAGAAAACGTGCCGAATGTCACGGTTGGGTTCCGGGAGGACCGCAGCCACTGTCTTCGGGCTTCGTGGGGACGAAGTGCGTTGAAAAGCGGTCCGGGGACCAAGACAAAAATGAACACAAGGCAACAGCCTGACAGGGAGAGACTTATGAAAGACACGCTCCACACCGAGGAAATGCTGCACCCAGCGGCCCACATGTACGCACGTGAAGTGCGTGAGGGCACCCTGAGCCGCCGCGAATTCCTGGCCCGCACCACCGCCCTCGGCGTGTCGGCCGTGGCCGCCTACGGCCTGATCGGCCTCGACGCTCCGGCAGCCCTTGCTCAGGACGCCACGATGGGCGGCACGCTGCGCATGAACATGGAAACCAAGGCGCTGAAAGATCCGCGCACGTTCGACTGGTCGGAACTGGCGAACTTTGCCCGCGGCTGGCTGGAATATCTGGTTGAATACAACAACGACGGCTCGCTGCGCGGCATGCTGCTCGAATCGTGGTCAACCAATGACAACGCAACCGAATACACCCTGAACGTCCGCAAAGGCGTAACCTGGACCAACGGTGACGCGTTCACCGCAGCAGACGTGGCCTTCAACATCACCCGTTGGTGCGATGGCAATGTCGAAGGCAACTCGATGGCAGGCCGTATGGCTGCGCTCGTCGATGCCACCACCAAAGTGGCCCGCGAAGGCGCCATCACGGTCGTTGACGACTCGACGGTCAAACTGACGCTTCTGTCGCCCGATATCACCGTGATCGTCGGCATGGCCGACTACCCGGCTTCGATCGTCCATCAGGCCTATGACGGTTCTGATCCGTCCGTGAACCCGGTTGGCACCGGCCCCTACCTGCCAGAGACCAACGAAGTGGGCGTCAAGCAGGTTCTGGTCAAGAATGCCGAGCATGCATGGTGGGGCACCGAAGTTTACGGCGGGCCATACCTGGACCGTATCGAATACATCGACTTCGGCACCGATCCGGCCGCTGTTGTTGCGGCAGCAGGCTCGGGCGAGCTTGACGCCACCTATGCCTCGACAGGCGAATTCATCGACCAACTCGCAGCTCTGGGCTGGACCACCTCCGAAGCTGTGACGGCTGCCACCTTGGCCGTGCGCTTCAACCAAACTCAGGCCCCCTATACGGACGCTGCGGTTCGCAAGGCCCTGATCAAGGCCGTCGACAACAAGGTCGTTCTGGAACTGGGTTATTCCAACCGGGGCACCGTGGCCGAAAACCACCACGTCTGCCCGATCCACCCAGAATACGCCGCTCTGGCACCTTTGGTGGTTGATCCTGCAGCTGCCAAAGCCGAAATCGAGGCTGCAGGCCTGCTTGCGACCGAATTCGAGCTGATCTCGCTCGATGACGCATGGCAAGCTGCCACCTGCGACGCCGTTGCTGCCCAGATCCGCGATGCTGGCATCACGATCAAGCGGACGGTTCTGCCAGGCTCGACCTTCTGGAACGACTGGACGAAGTACCCGTTCTCGGCCACCGAATGGAACATGCGTCCTTTGGGCGTTCAGATCCTCGCGCTGGCTTACCGCTCGGGCGAAGCTTGGAACGAAGCTGGCATGGCGAACGCAGACTTTGACGCAGCCCTTGCAGAAGCCTTGGCAATCTCGGATGCCGCCAAGCGCTCTGAAGTGATGGCAAAGCTGGAAACGATCATGCAGGAAACCGGCGTGATGGTGCAGCCCTACTGGCGCTCCATCTTCCGGAACTTTGACCCCAAGGTCAAAGGCGCCGACATGCACGCCACGTTCGAGCATCACCACTACAAGTGGTCGATCTCGGCTTAAGCGCCTGATCTGAAGTTTTCGGGGCGCGCGGGAAACCTCGCGCGCCCCGAATGTTTGTAAAATCTCTGCTTTGAACGCGCCGCCGGGTCCTCTGGCGGGTGCGCCATCGCCCAAAGCTGGACACTCCGCCCATGCTGTTTTTCATCCTGCGCCGCCTCGGGGTCATGGTTTTGACAGCCCTCGCGCTGACCTTCATCGTGTTCTACCTCACCAATCTGCCGCCCAACCTTGAAAAGCTTGCAAAATCCGAAGCCTCGGTGCGCATGACGGACGATCAGGTTGTCAGTTGGATCGAAAACAACGGCTTCAACACACCCGTTCTGGCCCGCTACGGCGAATGGCTGGGCGTCTTGCCCGGATGGGTCAAGACGATGGACGATGGCGAAGTGCGCGGTCGCTGCATTCCCAAGGGATCTGACGCGGCCTTGGCGCCCGGCTATTGCGGGCTGATGCAGGGCACCTGGGGCACGTCGACGGTCTTCAAAAAGCCTGTCACGGCAGTGCTCGCGCGCGGGCTTGGCCAAACCGGATGGCTGATGCTGGCCGTCATGCTGGTCATGGTTCCCACCTCTTTGGTGCTGGGCGTGCTGTCCGGCATGCGCGAAGGCTCTCGCACCGACCGCGTGCTGTCCACCTTCGCCATCGCAACCACCGCGACGCCCGAATATGTTTCTGGCGTTATCTTCATCGCCCTGTTCGCCTCGGCCACCACCGGCATCTCGCCGATCTTGGCCTCATGGGGCTGGATCGAGGGCAAAACGCTGTTCATGGGCACAGCCACCTCGGCCATGGACAACATCACCTTTTGGAACTTCGCCCTGCCGGTGATGACCATTGCCCTGTACGGCATCGGCTATATCGCCCGCATGACCCGCGCTTCTATGACCGAGGTGATGACCGCCCAATACATCCGCACCGCGCGCCTCAAAGGCGTCTCTTTCCGCCAGGTCGTGCTGCGGCACGCCCTGCGCAACGCCCTGATTGCGCCCTTCACCGTGATCATGCTGCAATTCCCCTGGTTGCTGAACGGCGTCGTGATCGTCGAAACCCTTTTCAACTACAAAGGCTTCGGCTGGACACTCGTTCAAGCCGCCGGCAACAACGACATCGAGCTGTTGCTTGGCTGTTCGGTCGTTGCCGTCTTCGTCGTTCTGGTGACGCAGCTCATCTCTGATGTCGGCTATGTCTTCCTCAACCCCCGCATCCGGCTGAGTTAAGGAGACCAATGATGGAACCATTGTCATGGGGCGGCGTCTTTTCGGGCATCTTCGTGCAGTTCATGCCGGTTTGGATCTCGCTGATCTTGGCCTATGCGGTGTCAATCCGGTTCAAGCGCCGCTTGGGATTGTTCGGCAAGCTGTTTGACAGCCCCGTCGGGATGATCGGCTTTGGCATCGTGATGTTCTGGGTCTTCACCGCTGTCTTTGCCGGCATGATCATCACCATGGACCCTCTGGCGCAATTTTCCGGCTCCAAGAATGCCATCGTCGGCTCTGCGCTCAAGGCGCCCGACGACGGGGCCTATACCCACTTCCTTCTGGGCGCCGATCACGTCGCGCGCGACGTCTTCTCGCGTATGGTCATGGGCGCACGCGATGTGCTCAAGATCGCGCCGGCCGCCACGGTCTTTGCCTTTATGGTGGGGGTGACGTTGGGCCTGCCCGCTGGCTATTTCGGCGGCGCGCTGGATACCGTGCTGTCCTTTTTGGCCAACCTTGTGTTGGCCTTCCCGGTCATCTTGCTGTTCTACCTGCTCGTAACGCCGGAAATCGTCAAAACCGGCATCCCGATCTATTTTGCCGCCGTCTTGTTCCTGTTCCCGGTGATCTTTTTCACCATCCTGTTCAATTCGCGCTTTTTCACCAATCCGCCCAAACGTAACCTCTTTGTCGGCCTGACCCTTGTTTTCGGTCTTTGGGCCTATTCGGGGCTGGCGTTCAACATGGATCCGACCGGCGTTTTCTCGATGGATCCAAACTTGCTGAACGTCTTCGTCTCGGTGGTCTTCGTCAATTCGCCCGGCGTGTTCCGGATCGTGCGCGGCATGGTGATGGACATCAAGACAAGGGACTATGTGGCCGCCGGCCAAACCCGGGGCGAGGGTCCGTGGTACATCATGCTCTGGGAGATTTTGCCCAACGCCCGCGGTCCGCTGATCGTCGATTTCTGCCTGCGCATCGGCTACACCACGATCTTGCTGGGCACGCTGGGCTTCTTTGGTCTGGGCGTCTCGCCGGAATCGCCCGACTGGGGTTCGACCATCGATGACGGGCGCAAACTGCTGTCGATCGTGCCACATCCGGCGCTGGTGCCCGCCATCGCCTTGATGAGCCTTGTTCTGGGGCTCAACCTTCTGGCCGATGGGCTGCGCGAAGAAAGCCTGAAAGACTGATGCGGCCGCTCTGGCCCTTTCTGCGTCTGTAACCATCCCGGGGGTCCGGGGACATATTCCCGGATCCCGACCTGTCCACCAAAGCGAGGCTGCCATGTCAGACGCCACCCCCTGGGACCCCTCAAAACCGATCCTCGAGATCGACAATCTGTCGATTTCCTTCTTCACCCGTCTGCGCGAAATCCCGGCGGTGATGGATTTTTCCTGCAAGGTCATGCCGGGCGAGGCGATGGGTCTGGTGGGCGAAAGCGGCTGCGGCAAATCCACCGTCGCCCTGGCGGTCATGCGCGATCTTGGCAAGAACGGCCGGATTGTCGGCGGAACGATTAAGTTCAAGGGCCGCGACCTGACCACGATGGGCGACGAAGAACTGCGCCAGATCCGGGGCAGCCAGATCGCGATGATCTATCAAGAGCCGATGGCCTCGCTGAACCCGGCCATGAAAATTGGCGCGCAACTGGCCGAAGTGCCGATGATCCATCAAGGCATGGCGCGCGATGATGCCTGGGCCTTGGCCCGCCAGATCGTGGCCGACGTCCACCTGCCCGATCCCGACCGCATTTTGAACGCCTATCCCCATCAGCTTTCGGGCGGCCAACAGCAGCGCATCGTCATCGCCATGGCGCTGATGTCCAAACCCGCCCTTCTTATTCTGGATGAACCCACCACCGCGCTTGACGTGACGGTTGAGGCGGGCATTGTCGATCTGGTCAAGGATCTGGGCCACAAATACGGCACCTCCATGCTGTTCATCTCGCACAACCTTGGGCTTGTCATGGATGTCTGCGACCGCCTTTGCGTCATGTATTCTGGCGAAGCGGTCGAAACCGGTTCGGTCCGCGAAGTGTTCAACGACATGCGCCATCCCTATACGCAGGCGCTGTTCCGCTCTATCCCGTTGCCCGGGGCCGACAAGAACGCGCGCCCGCTCATTGCCATTCCGGGCAACTTCCCCCTGCCCCACGAACGCCCCACCGGGTGCAACTTTGGCCCCCGCTGCGATTACTTTGCCGAAGGTCGCTGCAATGCCGCCGATGTGCCGATGTCGGATGTTCCCGGCGCTGATCGCCATGCCTCGCGCTGCCTGAAATGGGCCGAGATTGATTGGGACGCGCCCCCCGCCACCCGCGCGGTCAAGGAAAAGTCGCCCATCGGCCGTGTCGTGCTGAAAATGGAAGACCTGAAGAAATACTACGCCATTTCCGGCGGGGCGTTTGGGGGCGGCGCAAAAAAGGTTGTCAAAGCCAACGAAACCCTGACCTTCGAGGCCCGCGAAGGCGAAACGCTCGCCATTGTGGGCGAATCGGGATGTGGCAAATCCACCTTCGCCAAAGTGCTGATGGGTCTGGAAACCGCCACCTCCGGCTCGATCATGCTGTTTGACGAAAACGTACAGTCCACGCCGATCCAAAAGCGCAATATCGACACAGTATCCTCGGTGCAGATGGTGTTTCAAAACCCCTTCGACACGCTGAACCCGTCCATGACGGTCGGTCGCCAGATCATTCGCGCGCTCGAAATCTTCAAACAAGGCACCTCGGACTTGGAAAGAGAGCAGCGCATGCTGACCCTGCTCGATCTTGTCAAACTGCCCCGCGCCTTTGCCGAACGCATGCCCCGTCAGTTGTCAGGCGGCCAGAAACAGCGCGTCGGCATCGCCCGCGCCTTCGCCGGCGGTGCCAAGGTTGTGGTGGCCGATGAACCCGTCTCGGCGCTTGATGTGTCGGTTCAGGCCGCCGTGACCGATCTGCTGATGGACATTCAGCGCGAAAACAAGACCACCCTGTTGTTCATCAGCCATGATCTGTCGATCGTACGCTATCTGTCAGATCGGGTCATGGTCATGTATCTGGGCCATGTCGTGGAAATGGGCACCACCGATCAGGTGTTCCAGCCGCCCTATCATCCCTATACCGAGGCGCTGTTGTCAGCCGTGCCCATCGCCGACACAAAGGTGATCCGCAAGCGCATCGTGCTCGAAGGGGATATTCCGTCGGCCGTGAACCCCCCGCCCGGATGCCCGTTCCAAACCCGCTGCCGCTGGAAGTCGCAGGTCCCCGGCGGGCTGTGCGACACCCAGATGCCGCCTGTGCAGATCTTGGAGGGCGGCCATCAGATCAAATGCCACCTTTCGGCTCAGATCCTGTCGCAGATGGAACCTGTCATCAAATTCGCCGCGCAATAGCCCATGCAGATGCGCATCCTGCGGCCCGCCCCGCATATCTGGGCGTTCTACGATGGCCGCATTGACGGATACCGCTTTGCCCCCGGCCCAAACTGGGTGGATGACGGGGCCCTGTCGCTTGGCATCGCCTCCTATGCGCTGGTCGATGGGGCCGAGGCGCTGATCTATGACACGCACTGCACCATGGCCCATGCCCGGTTCATCCGCTCGGCGTTGGAACAGGCAGGCGTAAAACGCTTTACCGTCGTCCTGTCGCATTGGCATCTGGACCATGTGGCCGGAACCGAAGTGTTTGCGGATTGTCAGATCATCGCGAACACCCGAACCGACCAGCATCTGCGCCAGCGCCAATCGGCCATCGAGGCGGGAACCAGCAGCGGTGCCCCCGCCATCGCCCCGCTGATCTTGCCCACGCACACCTTCGAAGACCGCGTTCATCTGCACGTCGGCCGCCTGCACATCGATCTGATCCAGTGCAACATCCATTCCGATGACGCGACGGTGCTCTGGCTCGGTCATGACGGAATCCTTCTGGCGGGCGATACCATCGAAGACACCGTCACCTATGTCAGCGATCCAGACCAACTGGCCGCGCATCTGGTCGATCTGGATCGCCTGTCAGGCCTTGGTGCCCGCACCATCCTGCCCAACCACGGCGCGCCGGACATGATCGCCAGCGGCAGCTATGGCCCGGCCACGATCAAGGCCACGCAAGACTATATCTGGCATTTGCTGGCCGCACGCGCCGATCCGGCCCTGCGCCGCACGCCGCTTGGCCAAGTGATCGCCCCGGCGCTGGCGTCCGGCGCGCTCACCTACTTCGCCCCCTACGAGGCGATTCATGCGCAAAATCTGAACCGGGTCTGCGGCCAGGCCGACTAAGGGCGGCGGCCACATGCGGCAAGCCGGGCCCCTCGGCGGCCCCGCCGATCAGCCTAAAATCGCGATGACATAGTTCTTGGTCTCGTCAAACGGCGGGATCCCGCCGTGTTTCTCCACCGCTTCGGGCCCCGCATTATAGGCCGCCAGCGCCAGACGCCACGAGCCGAACCGATCGTACATCATGCGCAGGTACTTCGCCCCGCCTTCCAAATTATCCGTCGGATCGTTGATATCCACGCCCAGCCGTTCCGCCGTGCCGGGCATCAACTGCGCAAGGCCCGTAGCCCCCTTTGGCGAAACCGCCCCCGGGTTCCAGCCCGATTCTTGCTGCACCAGCTTCAAGAACATCTCTTCGGGCACGTCATGCCGCCGCGCGGCCGCTTTTGCGACCTCCAGAAACTTGCCCTTGTAATTGCCTGTATAGCGCACCGCGGGCGCCTCTTCGGCAGAAGATCCGTCATAATCGGGCGTCAGGCGCACCGAATATTCGTATTGATCCGACAGCCGTCCGTCCAATAGGGCGGTCTTTGCCGCGAATGAGGACGACCCCTTGCCCCCGCCCGAAAGTTTCAACCCTTCAGCAAAGCCAGGTCCGGCCGCAAGCAGCACGGTCAACACAGCCCAAAAGGTTCCATCGCTTCTGCGCAAGCCCGCCGCCCACCCAATTATTTCGCCCCATATATAGGCAAATCACCTGCGATTTCCAGCCCTGACAGGCCCCCTATGGCAGGGCCTTGCCGATCCGGCCCGGACCGGATGCCTCCAAGGGCGCGCGCAGCAAATCTTCGACCAGCAGACTGACCAGCTGCGCCCGCCCGGCGACACCTGCCTTGCGGTAAATCGCGTTCAAATGGGTCTTGACCGTGCCCTCGGCTGATCCGCGCAATTCGGCGATCTCGGCGATCGAAAAGCCCTTGATGGCAAAGGCCGCGATGTCCTGCTCAGACGGCGTCAGCCCCCAATCGCGGAAATATTCTTCCATGATCTGCGCCAAGGCCCCGGCGGCCACCCGCAGTCCCTGCTCCAGACTGGCCTGCCGGCGCAGCATGCGCAGCAAGACTCCAATCTCGAACACAATGGCCAACATCAGCCCAAAGGTCGCCCCGATTTCCGGGATCATATGCCAATCGGACAACATGTTGGGCCACAGCGCCAACATGTCCGTCCCCGCATCCAGCACAAAGACGACCCATAAAAAGGTTTGAAACACAATAAGCGCTACCAAAGGAAAGGCCTGACGCACGCTTTGCTGCGCCATCGTCGTCTGCCGCGCCCCGCTGGCCCTTGCGTCAGACGCGATCGCTTGGTCGCTTGTCATGCTTTGCCGGCTCCAGACACATCCGCAGGTAGATCCTTGTACCCGGTAATCATCGACTTCGGAAGGTTCACCCGCAGCCTGCGGCTTTCCACCACAACCGCCGTCACATGCATCACCACGGAAATCTCTGCCCAGGTCACCAAGGTCTCATGCGCCTGTTTGACCCAATCCACACCAAACCAGGACAAGGTTGTCATCATGTATCCGGTCGTCGCAATCGCCGCCAAGGTGAAAAGCAGATTATAAATCATCAGGGCCCCCAAGGGCGAATGTCCGGCATGGGCGTGGCGACGGCCCGTCGTCATTTCGGCCAACTGCCCCAAGGATCCTGAAAAAGACGGGGGGAAATCGGCAAAGCGCGCGTGCCGGCTGCCCAGCACCCCCCAGATCAGCCGCAGGCCAATCAACCCGGCCACGGCATATCCGACCCAGCGGTGCAGCCGGGCCTCGGGGTTTGTGAAAATCGCGTTGGCCGCAAAAGCAGCCACCAGCGACCAATGAAACAGCCGCACGGCGCGGTCCCACACATAGGTCTTCATCCTGTCGTCCTTTCCTTCTGGCGCAGCGGGCCCCCGGGCACATCCCAAGGGGCCAAGTGCCGGCGCGCTTAGTTGCTTTCGGCAGCCTCGCCAGACACTTCGTCGCCGCTCGCATCGGTGCAAACCCCATCGGTGCATGATTTGATCAGCGCCAGATCGGCGCCGTAATACATCTCATAGGTCGCGCCATCCTTGACGGCATAAACTTCGATCATGCCATCTTCCATTTGCATCTTGCGAACCTCATAGCCCTGCGAGGTCATCTGCACATTCAACGTTTCCTGCATCGCAGGATCCAGGGCCTCCCCCTCGGCAAGGGCCGCCCCGGCGGTCAACAAGGCAAAGCCCAAAACGGCAATCTGGGCAGCTTTCGGGGCAAAACGGGTCATCACAAACATCGTCGCGTTCCTTTTCAACAGGTTTGATCGTATCGCGGCCAAGGCGGCCGGGATCTGCTTTCCCTGAAGGCTGACGGCCAAAGCCACCATTGCTCTTACGGACGAGCCGACCAGAATAAGACCCGAGTTGCAGGGCCGGGCCCCTGCGATTATAGGATTTATTAACCAAACCCACCGAAAGTGGCAGGGACGGAATCAGGGAGAGTAAGATGGCAGGCTCGGTCAACAAGGTGATCATCGTGGGCAATCTGGGGCGCGACCCCGAAGTGCGCAGTTTTCCCAATGGCGGCAAGGTGGTGAACCTGCGCATCGCCACATCAGAATCATGGCGCGACAAATCCAGCGGGGAACGCAAAGAGCGGACCGAATGGCATTCTGTCGCCATCTTCAACGAGGCTTTGGGCAAGATCGCCGAACAGTATCTGAAAAAAGGCTCGACGGTTTACATCGAGGGCCAACTAGAAACCCGCAAGTGGCAAGATCAGTCCGGCGCAGATCGGTACACCACCGAAGTCGTGCTGCGTCAGTTCCGGGGCGAATTGACGCTTTTGGGCGGGCGTGACGGCGGGTCATCGGGTGGCGGCGCGGCGGGCGGCTATGATGACCGGGGCAGCTATGATGATTACGGATCGGGTGCGGCGGGCGGCGGTGCGCCTGCGGGCGGCGGCGCCTCGCGCGGGGGATACGGAGGCGGCGCGGCCTCGGGGGGGCGCGGGTCAGATATGGATGATGAAATTCCCTTCTGATCACCGCGCCAGATTATTGGCCCCATTTCCCGACCCAAGACCTTTGGTCTTGGGTCTTTTTTGTGTGAATGCGCGCGCTTGGCGGCCAATTTCTGCCCGCTCTGGACCTTTGCCCAAAATTCCCTATATAATCGGTCAACAAAGCAAGAGACCGACCATGAACCAACCGCAGGACCCTTTGGAAGGCGCCCCCCTGATCGCGCCATCCACCACCGAACATCCTTTGTATGAGGATGTGGTCAACGCCTGCCGAACCGTGTTCGATCCTGAAATTCCGGTCAATATTTTTGACCTTGGCCTTGTCTATACCATTGATATCGGCGCCGAAAATCAAGTCGCCATCGCCATGACGCTCACAGCCCCCGGCTGCCCGGTTGCCGGCGAAATGCCCGGCTGGGTACAAGAAGCGGTCTCGTCAGTCGCGGGCGTCAAAGAGGTGGACGTGAACATGACCTTCGATCCCCCTTGGGGCATGGAGATGATGTCAGACGAAGCCCGCCTTGAACTTGGCTTCATGTAAGGCAACCCCCTAAGCCTGCAACTGCCAAATGCAAGCCTTTTAGATTGCAAAAATACTTCGCAAGCATTTTAGCTTGCATTTCATCCCCATAATGCTAAATTTCGTCCATGGAACAGGGCTCTGTGATCACGGGTGATCTGATCGGCTCGACCCGGCTTGCACCCGAGGCGACCAGCATCGCCATGTCGGCCTTGGGCGAAGCCGCAGCCACCCTGTCGCGCCTGACGGGCACCGATGCGCGCTTCACCCGGTTTCGCGGCGATGGATGGCAGGTGTATCTGCCCGGCAGATCCCATGTTCTGCGGGCGGCGCTGTTGCTGATGGCCCATCTGCGCGCCTCTGGCAGCGGGTTGACCACACGCCTGTCGGTGGGCGTCGGGCCGATCACCTCCTTGGGCACGCAGGATCTGTCCGATGCCGCAGGCCCGGCCTTTACCCTGTCCGGCCGCGCCTTGGACAAGATGCCCCCTCAGCCCCCCCATTTCGCCTATAGTGACCCTCACGATCTTGGGTCTTGGCGGCAGGCGGTGCTGAATCTGGCGCTTTGGCAGGCCCGCGCCTGGACCCCCGAACAAGCCCAGGCGGCCGCCATGACCCTGACCCCGCCGGCCTTCGGCCCCCGCCCCAGCGACGAGACGCTGGCGAAAACCCTTGGCATTTCCCGCCAGGCCTTCCAATCTCGGATCAAGGGCTCCGGCGTCGCCTGCCTGACCCGCGCCCTGATGGCCTTCGAATCAGGCGCTGACCCCGCGGAGATCTGAGATGATCCAAACCCTTGCCGCCCTGATCTTTGCCCATGTCCTTGCCGATTTCGTTCTTCAATCCAGCGCCATGGTGGCCAGCAAAGCACGCCCCGCCACGCTGGCCCTGCATGGGCTGATCGTGCTGGCCACGGCCACGCTGGCTTTGGGGGCGGCCTCGGTTTGGCTTTTGGCCCTCGCGGCCGCGCACATGGCCATCGACATCGCCAAAACCCGGCTGACCCGCCCTGGCTTTTGGCCCTTCATGGCCGATCAGGCCGCCCATGGCCTCAGCCTGATCATGGTGGCCTATGCCGCCCCGCGCCTGTGGCAAGACGGTGTGTGGTCACCCCTCGCGCCAGATTTGCCCATCCCGTCCCTGATGATTCTGGCCAGCGGCGCGATTGTGGCCACCCGCGCCGGCGGTTTCGCGATCGGCTTGCTGATGGAACCTTGGGCCGCCCATACCCCGGCGGGCCTGCCCAATGGCGGGCGCGCCATCGGCAATCTGGAACGCGGGCTGATCTTTCTTCTGATTCTCACGGGTCAGGCGCAAAGCATCGGCTTTCTGATCGCCGCAAAGTCTGTCTTGCGATTTGGCAGCATCAGCAATGAAAAAGAGGCCAGCGAATATGTCATCATTGGCACGCTGGCCTCGTTTTGCTGGGCCATCGCGGTGGCCTTGGGCACAACAACTTTGCTGGGCCACCTGCCCGCCCTTGGAATTCCCGACCTTTTGCCTTAAGTATACCAAAGCAAGGAGCCCGCCATGTTTGGAATTCCCGGAAAAGCCGCTGTCACCCTTACCCCCATTGCCGCGCGCCAGATCGCAAAGCTGATGGGCCAGAAAGGCGCCGAAGGCCTTCGCATCGGCATAAAGAAGGGCGGCTGTGCGGGCATGGAATACACGATGGACTATGTGGCAGACCGCAATCCGCTGGACGAGGTGGTTGAACAGGACGGCGCGCGTGTGCTGATTGCGCCCATGGCCCAGATGTTCCTGATCGGCACCGAGATCGATTACGAGGTGGATCTGCTGCAAGCCGGGTTCAAATTCCGCAATCCCAACGTCGCAGAGGCTTGCGGCTGCGGCGAGTCGATCAAGTTCAAGGACCAGCCCAGCGCCTGACGTGGGCGAAACCGCGCGATCAGGCCAAAATTTACGCCCTGTGCCCGGTTTTCTGCCGATAATTCTTCACGTGCCGCGCCATTCGCGCTAGCCCTATCCCCGCATAGCAGGAGGATACGATGCGCAAACTGGCCGCCGGGAACTGGAAAATGAATGGCTCTGCCGCCGCCTTGGCAGAGGTTGGCGCCCTGATCGCGGCCCATCCTGCCCCGGCCTGCGAGATGCTGCTGTGCCCCCCCGCCACCTTGATCGCGCAAATGGCCGCGGCCGCCCGATCCTCGGCACTGCAGGTCGGCGGGCAAGATTGCCATCCCAAGGCCTCAGGCGCCCATACCGGGGATGTGTCGGCCGCAATGCTGAAAGACGCCGGCGCTTCCCATGTGATCCTTGGCCATTCGGAACGCCGGGCCGATCACGGCGAAACGGATGCCCTTGTGCAGACCAAGGCCGAAGCGGCTTTGGCCGCAGGTCTGATCGCCATCGTCTGTCTGGGCGAGACCGAGGCAGAACGCGATGCGGGCCAGACCCTCGATGTCATCGGCCGCCAATTGGCCGGATCCGTGCCGCAGGCCGCCACCGCACAAACCCTTGTGATCGCCTATGAACCCGTCTGGGCCATCGGCACCGGCCGCACCCCCACCCTCGATCAGATCGCCGAGGTTCACGCCTTCCTGCGCGCCCGCCTGACCCTACGTTTTGGGGCCAGCGCCGCCCAGATGCGCCTGCTTTACGGCGGCTCGGTCAAACCGTCCAACGCGGCCGAGATTTTCGCCGTTCCGCATGTCGATGGGGCCTTGGTCGGCGGGGCCAGCCTGAAATCTGCCGATTTTGGCGCGATTGTTGCGGCCCTGTCCGCCTGACGACACGGCAGGGTCGCGAACATGCCAGCCCTGTTCGCACCCGCGTGTCACCAAACCGCATGAGCACATCTTCCGCCCCCCCCGTCACCACCCTGTTAACCGCCAATCTGATCTGCATGCTGTCGATGCTGATCTGGGCGGCCGGCCTGCCTGCGGCCGACCTGCTGATCCCGCTTTTGCCTCTGGATCAGTTGAATGCGCTGCGCATGGCGCTGTCGGCGGTCTTCCTTTTGGGCCTGTGGGCTGTCGTCGAAGGCTGGCGGCCTCTGATGCAGGTCAATTGGGCCAAGGGCCTGATGGTGGGCAGTCTGATCGGGCTTGGGGCATGGTTCCTGATCATGGGTCAGGCGCGCGGCGGGGCCGTGACCGCCGCCGTGATCTCGGCCACCCTGCCGGTTGTCGGCATCGCGCTTGAAGTGGTGCTTGATGGCCGCAAACTGACGCTGGCCTTGGTTCTGGGTCTGGTTCTGTCCTTGATCGGCGGGTTCATGGCGCTTGATCTGAAAGGCGGCGGGCTGTCGCTGGGCCTCGGCGCGCTGCTGTGCTTTGGCTCTGTGCTCAGCTTTGCCCTCGGCTCACGGCTGACCGTCACCGCCTTTCCCCGGCAATCCGCGCTGGGCCGCACCGCCGTCACCCTGACGGGGGCCGCCATAGCGGCGCTTTTGGCGGCCTTGGTCACGGGCGCCTTGGGCGGCCCGGCCCCCACGTTCGCCACTTGGGGGCTAAAAGAGGTTGGGGCGATCTTGCTGTTTTCCGTCGGCGCTTTGGGCATATCGCAATATATGTTCATCATCTCGGTTGAACGTCTGGGCATCGGCCTGTCCGCGATCCACATCAATGCCGCCCCCTTCTATGTGATGCTGATCCTGTTCGGTCTGGGCGGCGCTTGGGATTGGTCGCAGGCCGCCGCCGCAACCTTGGTCGGGGCCGGGGTCCTGATCGCGCAGGGTCTGGTGCCCCTGCCCTTCGGGCAGCGCGCATGATCACACTGTCCCAATCGCCCACCGAACCGGGTTTCGTGCAAAACCCTTACCCCTTTTACGAAAAGGCCCGCGCCACGGGTCCTTTCTTTCGCTGGTCCGATTATGACATGGTCTGCACCGGCAATTGGGCCGCAACCTCGGCGATCTTTCGCGATCGCCGCTTTGGCCGCGAAGCGCCGCCCGAACGCGCGCCCGTAATTCCAGATCATCTGCGCCCGTTTTACGCCGTCGAATCCCATTCGATGCTGGAACTGGAACCGCCCCGCCACACCCGCCTGCGCGGCCTTGTGCTGCGGGCCTTCACCTCGCGCCGCATCGCCGCCCTTGGCCCTGAAATCGCGGCCCTGTCCCACCAGCTGATCGACGCCTTCCCGCCGGGCGACTTTGATCTGCTGCAACACTTTGGCCAAAAGCTGCCGGTCATCATCATCGCCCGCCTTCTGGGTGTGCCCGAACAGATGTCAGAAGATCTGCTGCGCTGGTCCAATGCCATGGTGGGCATGTATATGGCCGGCCGCACCCGCGCGCGCGAAGACGCCGCGATTGCCGCCACCACGGCCTTTGTCGATTTCATGCGCCAATATGTCGATCAACGCCGCGCCAAGCCCGCCGATGATCTGATCACCTCCTTGATCGAGGCGGAAGAGGCGGGCGAACGGCTGACCACGGACGAGCTGATCACCACCTGCATCTTGCTGCTCAACGCCGGGCACGAGGCGACGGTGCACACCATCGGCAATGGCGTGAAATCGTTGCTGGAAACCGCCACGCCTGCCGCGGCTTTGGCCCCCGGCGCGGTCGAGGCGTCTGTTGAAGAAATCCTGCGTTTTGATCCGGCCCTGCACATGTTCACCCGCTGGGTTTATGAGCCTGCCGAGGTGATGGGCCACACCTTCCAACGCGGCGATCAGGTGGCGCTGCTTCTGGCCGCCGCCAACCGCGATCCCGCACAATGGGAAGATCCCGGCCGATTCGATCCGGCCCGGCCGATCAGGCCTCATGCCAGCTTTGGCGCAGGCCAGCATTTCTGCGTGGGCGCGCCTTTGGCCCGGCTGGAACTGCAAATCGCACTGCCCATCCTGTTCCAGCGCCTGCCCGGCCTCGCCTTGGCCGCGCCGCCGCAGTACAAGGATGTCTATCATTTCCACGGGCTTGACCGATTGGTGCTGCGCCGCACGGCATAGAACGGCGCATTGCCCCGCAGATCAGTCGCCCTGCATCACCGCTGTGATGGGCGCAAGCTGCACCGTCGATCCCCGACCTTCGACCATCCATTCAAGAATGGCCGCGACAGTATCTGGCCTTGTCTGCCCGATCACAACCACCTGCCCCTCTTGTGCGGCCTTGAAGGCAGCCCTGTCCAGATAGCGGCGGATGATGGGTGTTTTCTCGCCCTCGGCATCCATTTCGCGGAAGATCGTGGCATGGGCCAAGCCCTCGCGCTGCGCCACCTGATCGGCCGCGCCCAGCCCCCGATCATAGGTCACAATCCCGCGGCCCTGCGCCTTCAGGATCGGAATGGCCTGCGTGGCCAAAAGCCGGTTTTCCTGCAAACCGCCAACCGCGGCATCCAGATAGGCCACCGTTTCGGGCAATTCCTGCCCCAGCGCCTGAAAGCTTTGCTCCAGATCGGCGGCGGTCGCCCCCTCGGGAAGACCCGAGGCCAAAATCATCACCTCTTGCCCGGCCGCGCGATAGACCCGCACCGCCTCGGCCGCATCCGGGGCTGCGGGATCAATCACGAAGGTCACGGCAAAGGGCAACTTTGCCAGATCCGCCCGTGCCATGCCCGCCGCCCCGATATCGGCCAGCAGGATGGCAAATTTCGGCTTGCCCGCCTCGGCCGTAAAATCGCGCGCATAGGCTTTGATCGGCAGACCGGCCTGCGGATCCAGCACCAGAACCTCGCCCTCGGCAGCCGTATCGGCGTCGGGGGCCGCATCGCCAATCCGGGGCAACCGGTCGGTCACAACGCCGTCCACCTCTTTTGACAGGCCGGGCGTCGGCGCAAGTTTTTCGCTCCCGCGCGGCTTGACCGTCAACGGTTGCGGTTTTTCGGCAGGAGTCGGGCCCGCTTCGGGCGCAGCCGGAACACTGGGTTTGGCGGGCACTTGGGGCAGGCTTTGGCCCGATCCACTTTCTTGACCGGGCATGGCGGTTTTTTGCTCGCTCCCGGGGGCCTGCGTCTCGGCGGGCGGATCCAGCAAGGTGTCTTGCTTGGGGGCAGGCATCGTGCCCGTATCCGGCGTCGGGGCCGGATCGGCGGTCGGGGCAGCAGGCGCGGCCGGTTCTGTCTTGGGCGCGGCCGGGGCCTTGTCGCCCTTGGGGGCTGCGGCCCGGGCTTCGGCTTCGGGTGTCAGGGTCAGCCCGCCTTGCGCCGCAGGCTTCACCTCCGGTCCCTTCGCCAGCTTGAGCGGGGCCGCCGCCTCTGCGCCCTTGGCCTCGGCGGCCGCAGCCGCATCATCGCCCGCAGCAGGCACAGGTGGCGCCGCCGCAGCCGGATCTGTTGCCGCAGGATCCGCCGCAGCGGCCTCTTTCAGCGTCACCGTGCCCACGGCTGGATCTGCCGGTGCGGCCAGCGCCGGTTCGGCCTTGGGGTCTGTCACACCGGTCTTTTGGGTCACACTGGGCTTGCCAAGGGTCACTGTCGCCACCGCCGGATCCGCCGCCGCCACAACCGCCGGCGCCGCGCCGGGGTCCTGCGCCTGCACATCCGCCGTGACCGGCAAATCCACCGAGGGGGGCGCGACCAGCGAAATCACCGCCAAACCGGCGCCGCTGACGATCAATCCCCACACAAGCCCTACCAAGAATCCTCGGCTCACCCCGCCACCCCCGATATTCCGTCTATCTGCTTGACGCTTGCGCGCCCTTCTGACCATCTATAGCCCGGCCCGTCGCGGTCTTCATCCCTAAACATACGCGGAACGCAACATGCTGCTTCTGATCGACAACTATGACAGCTTTACCTATAACCTCGTCCACTATCTGGGCGAACTGGGCGCAGATGTTCGGGTTGTGCGCAATGATGTGATGTCTGTGCAAGAGGCGATTGGCCTGCGTCCCGAACTCATCGTGCTTTCCCCCGGCCCCTGTGACCCTGCCGCCGCAGGCATTTGCCTGCCGCTGACCCTCGCCGCCGCCGCCGCCGACATCCCCCTGCTGGGGGTCTGCCTTGGCCATCAGACCATTGGGCAAGCCTTTGGGGGCGATGTGGTGCGCTGCCACGAGATTGTGCACGGCAAGATGGGCCGCATGCACCATGCCGGACAAGGCATGTTTCGCGGCCTGCCCTCGCCCTTTTTGGCAACCCGGTATCACTCCCTCGTGGTTCAGCGCGAGACGCTTCCGCCCTGCCTTGAAGTGACCTCTTGGCTTGAAGATGGCACGATCATGGGCCTGCGCCACCGCGAAAAGCGGATCGAAGGCGTGCAGTTCCACCCGGAAAGCATCGCCTCGGAACATGGCCACCAACTGTTGCAAAACTTCCTAGACTCCGCCCGCGAAAGGGTTCCCGCATGACCACCTCCGCAGATGGCCTGAAACCGCTGATCGCGATCGCCGCCACCCGGGCCCTCACGCGCAGCGAAGCGCAAAGCGCCTTTGAAATCCTGTTCGAAGGGGCAGCGACCCCGGCGCAGGTTGGCGGCTTTCTGATGGCGCTGCGCACGCGCGGCGAAACGGTGGATGAATATGCTGCGGCCGCCTTTGTGATGCGGGCAAAGTGCCACGCGGTCAGCGCCCCTGACGGCGCCATGGATATCGTGGGCACAGGCGGCGATGGCAAGGGCACGCTGAACATCTCGACCGCAACCGCCTTTGTCGTGGCCGGGGCCGGGGTCTGCGTGGCCAAACACGGCAACCGCAATCTGTCGTCCAAATCCGGGTCAGCCGACGCGCTGACCGAACTTGGCCTGAACATCATGGTCGGCCCCGAGGTGGTGGAACGCTGCATTCAAGAGGCCGGGATCGGCTTCATGATGGCCCCGATGCACCATCCCGCTATGCGCCATGTCGGCCCGATCCGGGCCGAACTGGGCACCCGCACCATCTTCAACATCCTGGGCCCCTTGACCAATCCCGCAGGGGTGACGCGCCAATTGACAGGGGCCTTCAGCCCGGCCCTGATCCGCCCCATGGCCGAAACCCTGCGCGCCCTCGGCTCGCACCGGGCATGGCTGGTTCACGGCTCGGATGGCACCGATGAATTGTCCATCGCTGGCCCTTCGTCGGTGGCGGCCCTTGATCAGGGCGAGATTTCCGAGTTTGAGGTGCACCCCGAAGATGCGGGCCTGCCCGTTCATCCGTTTTCCGCCATTCTGGGCGGCACCCCGGCCGAAAATGGCGCCGCCTTTCGCCGCCTGATGGCGGCAGAACCGGGCGCTTACCGCGACGCGGTTCTTCTGAACGCGGCGGCCGCCCTTTTGGTCGCAGGCAAGGCAGCAACCCTGCCCGAAGGCGTGGAAATGGCCCGTGTATCCATCGATTCCGGCGCGGCCAAGGCCAAACTTGCCGCCCTTGTGCAGCTGACCAACGCCTAAGGCGGCGGCATTGGGCCTTGTTCGGCCCGCCGCCGGGCCATCTTGGGCCCACCGCAAAGACCCGTCCGGGCACCGCCTTATGCCGCCGCCTTATCCCGGCCGCCCCCCCTGCCCGTCACCAGGCGTTCAGGTCCCCGCCCCGCCCGATCTTCCCCTTTTCTTTCCCCCCACAGGCCGTTACCCTTCCCGCATGAGCACGATCCTCGACCGCATCAAAACCTATAAACTGGCCGAGGTGGCCGCCCGAAAGGCCGCCCGCACCTTGGCCGAGGTTGAAACCGCCGCCCGTCAGGCTTCGGCGCCGCGCGGCTTTGCCCAAGCCCTCACGCGCGCTGCCGCCACCGGCTATGGCCTGATCGCCGAGATCAAGAAGGCCAGCCCCTCCAAGGGTCTGATCCGCGCCGATTTCGATCCGCCCGCGCTGGCCCGCGCCTATCAGGCTGGCGGGGCCACTTGCCTGTCCGTGCTGACCGACACGCCCTCGTTTCAAGGCGCTGATGCCTTTTTGCTGGCCGCCCGCGCCGCCACCACCCTGCCCGCGATCCGCAAGGATTTTCTGTATGATACCTATCAGGTCGCCGAATCCCGCGCGCTTGGGGCCGATGCAATCTTGATCATCATGGCCACCCTGTCCGACGCGCAGGCCGCCGAACTGGAACAGGCTGCCCACAGCTTTGGGATGGATGCCTTGATTGAAGTGCATGACGAGGCCGAACTGGACCGTGCCCTGCGCCTGACCTCGCCCTTGATCGGGGTGAACAACCGCAACCTTCACACCTTTGATCTGACGCTCGATACCACCCGCCGCCTGTCCCGGCTGATCCCCGCAGACCGCCACCTTGTCTGCGAATCCGGGCTCTATACGCCCGCCGATCTGGCCGACATGGCCGCCCATGGCGCGCGCCGCTTTCTGATCGGCGAAAGTCTGATGCGCCAACCCGATGTGGCCCATGCCACCGCAACCCTTCTGGCCAATCCGGTCCCGGCATGACCACCGACGCGCCCCGCCTGACCCATTTCGACGAAACGGGCGCCGCGCATATGGTGGACGTGTCTGGCAAACCCGCCACAGCGCGCACCGCCGTGGCCGAGGGTCTGGTGAAAATGTCCGCTGAAACGCTGGATCTTGTCCTGCAAGGCACGGCCAAGAAGGGCGATGTTCTGGGCGTGGCCCGCTTGGCCGGAATCATGGGGGCCAAAAAAACCGCAGACCTGATCCCGCTTTGCCACCCCCTTGCCCTGTCCAAGGTCGCGCTGGATCTGACCCCCGACCGCGCCCTGCCGGGCCTGCGCGTGACCGCAACGGTCAAGACCAGCGGTCAAACCGGCGTCGAGATGGAGGCGCTGACCGCCGTCTCTGTCGCCTGCCTGACAATCTACGACATGCTCAAGGCCGCGGAAAAGGGGATGGAGATTTCGCAAATTCGCCTTGTCCTGAAAGAGGGCGGCAAATCGGGCCGCTATGAGGCGTCCAGATGATCAGCGTGGACGAAGCGCAGACGAGGGTTCTGTCGCTGTGCCGTCCCCTCCCTGCGCAAACCCTGCCCCTGCGTCTGGCCCTTGGCCGGCGCCTTGCCATGCCCCTCGCCGCGCGCATGACACAGCCCCCCTTTGATGCCAGTGCGATGGATGGCTACGCCCTACCCGTCGCCCCCCTTGCCGGGGCCCGGTTTGATGTTGTGGGCGAGGCGGCGGCAGGGCGCGGCCACCCCGGCGCGCTCTTGCCAAACACCGCAATCCGCATCTTCACCGGGGCCCCCGTGCCCCAAGGCACCTCGCATGTCGTGATCCAAGAGGATGTGACGCGCACAGCCAACCAGATCACCCTTGGCCCCGCCCCCGATCAGGCCCGCAACATCCGGCCGCGCGGGCAGGATTTCACCGAAGGTCAGGTCTTTGCGCCCAAACGTCTGGGCCCGGCCGATCTGGGCCTTCTGGCCGCGATGAACATCGCCGAGGTGCCGGTCCACCGCCGCCCGGTCATCGCGCTTTTGTCCACCGGAGACGAACTTGTTCCCCCCGGAACCGTTCCCGGTCCCGATCAGATCATTGGCTCCTCCGCCTATGCCTTGGCGGCGCTGGCCGAAACCGCAGGCGGCACCCTGCGCCTTTTGCCCATTGCCCGCGATGATCTGGCCCATGTCAGCGCCGCGCTGGATCTGGCGCAAGACGCCGATCTGATCGTCACTCTTGGCGGCGCATCGGTGGGCGATCATGATCTGATCGGCCGTCACGCGGCCGATCTTGGCCTGACGCTCGACTTTTGGAAAATCGCCCTGCGCCCGGGCAAACCCATGATGGCCGGGCGGCGCGGCCCTGTTCCGGTGCTGGGTCTGCCCGGCAATCCTGTTTCGGCCTATGTCTGCGCCGTGCTGTTCTTGTTGCCCATGATCCGCGCCATGCAAGGTGATCCCGCCCCCTTGCCGCCCCTGCAAACCGCGCAGCTTGCCACCGATCTGCCGGCCAATGGCCCCCGGCGGCACTATCTGCGCGCCAGCCATTCGCCCGAAACCGGCCGCATCCTGCCCGCCGCCTCGCAGGATTCCGCGTTGACATCGGTGCTCGCGCAGGCGAACGCGCTGCTGATCCACCCTGAATTCAGCGGCCCCTGCCGCGCGGGCGATACCGTGGCATTCTTGCCCCTGCCCTAAGAAACACTTGACACAAACGGGGAACAGGGGCAGAACATTGCGTTAACACCCACTCGGAGACCGGGCATGCTGACGCGCAAGCAACTTGAACTTCTCGACTTTATCAAGCAGCGGACCGACCGCGATGGCGTGCCCCCCTCGTTTGACGAGATGAAGGATGCGCTGGATCTGCGGTCAAAATCCGGCATTCACCGCTTGATCACAGCATTGGAAGAACGCGGCTTTATCCGCCGCCTCGCCCACCGGGCCCGCGCGCTTGAAATCGTCAAACTCCCCGATGCAATGGAACGTCCCGGCTTCTCGCCCCGCGTCATTCAGGGCGACAAGCCCAAACCCACCCCGCAGCCGCGCGGCGCCATGGATGTCAGTCAAATTCACGCGCTGGAACTGCCCGTCATGGGCCGGATCGCGGCAGGTGTTCCGATTGAGGCGATCAGCCATGTCTCACATCACGTGGCCGTGCCCGGCTCCATGTTGTCGGGCAAGGGCACGCATTACGCCCTTGAAGTCAAAGGCGACAGCATGATTGAGGCGGGGATCAACGATGGCGACATCGTGGTGATCCGCGAACAGGTCACGGCCGAAAATGGCGATATCGTCGTGGCACTGGTCGATGATGCCGAAGCCACGCTAAAGCGTTTCCGTCGGCGCGGCGCCATGATCGCGCTTGAGGCGGCGAACCCGGCCTATGAAACCCGCGTGTTCCCCGACCACATGGTCAAGGTTCAGGGCCGCCTTGTCGGGTTGATCCGCAGCTACTGATCCGCCGCGCCCAAGGCGGTGCGGCGCGGCGCGGCAACAATGGTGATCTGCGGTGCAATCGCGCCGCCCCCGCGCCAAAGACGGGCCGTATCGCGCGCAGGCCGCAAGATCAGGGCTCCGTCTTGGATATGGCCGGCCAAAGCGCCTGTTTCGGCCAACCGCCGCACATCGATCACCGTGCAGCCCTGTGGCGCAAGCCCTTCCACCGCGGCCGTTGTCACCACCAGATCCGCCGCCGCGCAGGCCTCGGCCAAACGCGCTACCGCCTCGGGTCCTGTCAGGCTGATGGCCCGAACCTGCCCCACCTGAAATTGCAGCCCGTCCTTCGGGCCGGCAAAGCCCGGGCGCTTGGCAGCGGCCGCCTGCGCCGCCAGATCCCCGTCGTTTTGCAGCCAGGTCTGCGCGGCAAAGGCCGCGCTGCGGGCCTGGCTCAGCGCGCGGCCTTCTGGTCCGACCACCCCCACCAAGCGGGCATCTTGGGCGATCAAAAGCACCGGCCGCTCCGTCGTGGCCCACAAGATCAGCCCCGCCAGTGCGGGCAAAACCGCCGCCCACCGCCCGCGCCCGTGCCACAAGATCGCCCAGATCCCCGCCAACGTGATCAAAGCCAAAGTGCCCGCTTGGGGCGCAACAATCGGCGTGACCGATCCTTCAAGCCCCGAAACCCAATGCGCCACTGCCAGGATCCAGGCCGACGCCTGCCCCATCACCCACAGGGCCGGCCCCGCAAGACCCAAAGGCGCCAGCATCGCGGCGACGGCCCCCGCCCCCATCAGCACCAACATCGCCGGTCCCGTCAGCAGATTGGCAACCAAGCCATAATCGGTGAACCGGTTGAAATGCGCAGCCGCATAGGGCGCCGTCGCCGCCCCTGCCAGAACCGAGGACAGCAGCATCACATAGCCCGCCATCACCCAGCCGGGCATCTTCCCCGCAACCCCGCGCCCGTCCAACAGGTGAAACCCCGCGATCAAGACCACCGTCGCCGCAAAAGACAGTTGAAACCCCGGTTCCAACACCTCTTCGGGCTGCCAGATCAGCAATACAACCGCTGAAATCGCCACAGACCGCAGGGTCAGCGCCCGCCGGTCCAGCACAACCGCCCCCAGCATCACCGTCACCATCAAAAAGGCCCGCTCGGTCGCCACATTGGCCCCCGAAAGCAGCATGTAAAACGCCGCAACCCCAAAGGCCGCCACCGCCGCCAGCTTCTTGGCATTCACCCGCAGCGCCACCGGCGGCACCAAGGCCAAACCATAGCGAAACAGCGCAAAGACAAAAATCGTCAGAAAGGCCATGTTCTGGCCCGATATCGCCAGAAGATGCGCCAGATTGCTGTCGCGCAGCGCCTGAACCGTCTCGGCGCGGATCCCCGATCTGTCGCCCGTCATGGCCCCGGCCGCAAAAGCCCCCGCGTCGCCGGGCACCTGCGCGCGGATCGACGCGCCCAGCCAAGACCTCAGCCGATTGATGGTTTGGCCCGCAGGCTCCGGCGGCGCCCAAAGAACCAGCGGATCGCGGCTATATCCCACAGCGCCCAACTGATCGAAAAACGCCATGCGCTGAAAATCAAAAGCGCCCGGCTCCACCGGCCCGCCGGGGGCGGCAAGCTGCGCCGTGATCATCACCACCTCCCCCGGCGAGACAGCAGGTTCTTGATTTTGCAGCGAAATACGAATGTTTTTCGGGGTCAACTGCGGCGACAGGTTCAGCAAAACCACCTGATCCAGCACCAATCGCAGCGCATCAGACTGGCTTCGGTCAATCTCAACCACCCGGCCTTGAACCGGGCCGCGATAATCTGCCGCCAGAACAGGGGCCTGCACGCTGTACAGACGCAAGCCACAAGACAGCACCCCGATCAAAACCGCGCCGCAGGCCACTAGCGGCGGATGCCAAAGCTCTGGCAAGGCAAACCACCCCCACACGATCAGCCCGAACGCCAGCGCGGCCACCCCATAAACCCAAGTTGCAGGCTCATATGACAGCGAAAACCACAGCCCGATCCCGATCGCCTGAAACACCGGAATCCAAGCAAAAAGCTGCCCACGCGCCTTCAACAGCGCCTCAAGGGGCCTCAAGGCCAAGCTCCGCCTGCCCGCCACCTTGTTTTGCCCCTTCCTTTTGCCTAAAGCTGCCCCCGATCCTGCCGAAATATGGTTTCCATAAGGTTAACGCCCATGCCCGCCTCCTCTGCCACGTCCGCCGCCTCTGCCATGCCCGCCTCCTCTGCCACGCCCCCGTCCGCCGCCTCCTCGGCCCCGGTTGTCACCCGGTTTGCCCCCTCGCCAACGGGCTATCTTCACATCGGTGGCGGCCGAACGGCCCTGTTCAACTGGCTTTTCGCACGCGGGCGCGGTGGCAAGTTCCTGCTCAGAATCGAAGATACCGACCGCGAACGCTCCACCCCCGAAGCGACGGCCGCCATCTTGCGCGGCCTGACATGGCTGGGCCTTGATTGGGATGGCGATGTGGTCAGCCAGTTTGACCGCAAAGATCGCCACGCCGAGGTTGCGCATCAGATGTTGGCGCGCGGCACTGCTTATAAATGCTTTTCCACCCAAGACGAAATTGCCGCCTTCCGCGCTAAGGCCGAAGCCGAAGGCGCCTCCTATGCCGTGTTTCAAAGCCCATGGCGCGATGCCGATCCGGCCCGCTTTCCGGACTCGCCCTATGTCATCCGCATGAAGGCGCCCCGCACGGGCGAAAGCCATATCGACGATCAGGTTCAGGGCCGCGTGGTGATCAAGAACGACACCTTGGATGACATGATCGTGCTGCGGTCTGACGGAACACCCACCTATATGCTGGCCGTCGTGGTGGATGACCATGACATGGGCGTGACCCATGTGATCCGGGGCGATGACCATCTGAACAACGCCGCGCGCCAACAGATGGTCTATACGGCCATGGATTGGGCCGTGCCGGTCTGGGCCCATATCCCCCTGATCCACGGACCAGACGGCAAAAAGCTGTCCAAACGCCACGGCGCCACCGGGGTCGAAGAGTATCAGGTCATGGGCTATCCGGCCGCTGGCATGCGCAATTACCTGTCGCGTCTGGGCTGGGCCCATGGCGATATGGAGATTTTTACCAGCCAAGAGGCGATGAAGGTTTTCGATCTGAAGGGAATCGGAAAGGCCCCCGCGCGTCTGGATTTCAAGAAGCTGGAAAATACCTGCGGGCATCACATGGCCATGACGGACGATGCTGCACTGCTGCATGAATTGACTGCCTACTTGGCCGCAGCCGAAAAACCAGCGCTGACATCGGCGCAATCCGACCTGCTGCTGCGGGGGATGTACTGCGTCAAGGACCGCGCGAAGACCTTCCCGGACTTGATTGATAAGGCTCACTTTATGTTGATCAGCCGCCCCATCGTTCCTGATGAGGCGGCGGCGAAATCCTTGGATGCGGTATCCCGCGGTATACTGAAAACATTGACGCCGCGACTGCAAAATGCTAGCTGGACAAAAGACGCGCTTGAACCGATCCTTAACCAAATTGTCGCAGAAACAGGACTAGGATTCGGGAAACTCGCCGCGCCCATTCGCGCCGCCCTGGCCGGAAAGACGGCGACACCAAGCGTTTTCGACATGATGCTCGTCATCGGCCGGAACGAAACACTTGCTCGGCTTGAAGAGGCATCGGCCTGATCGCCCGCCCCCTTCCGGCCAATGACATGCCGCCGGGGCTACCCCCCTTCGGCTTTGGGGAGAGACGATGACCGACGCAACCCGTACCGCCACGCTGACACTGGACGGCAAGGAATATTCCCTGCCCGTCCTGTCGCCCTCCGTTGGCCCCGATGTTCTGGATATCCGCAAGTTGTATGGCGAGGCGGATGTTTTCACCTTTGACCCCGGCTTTACCTCCACCGCCGCCTGCGAAAGCGCGATCACCTTTATTGATGGCGACAAGGGCGAACTTCTTCACCGCGGATACCCGATCGAACAGCTGGCGGCGCAGTCGACCCATATCGAACTGTGCTATCTGCTGCTGTACGGTGAATTGCCAACTGCCGCCCAACTGGCCGATTTCACCGGACGTGTGACCAAACACACCATGGTGCACGAACAGATGCACAACTTCTTCCGCGGTTTCCGGCGCGATGCGCATCCCATGGCCACCATGGTGGGCGTCGTGGGTGCCATGTCGGCCTTCTACCACGACAGCTTGGACATCAATGATCCTTGGCAGCGCGAAGTCGCCTCGATCCGCATGATCGCCAAACTGCCAACCATTGCGGCCATGGCCTTCAAATATTCGGTCGGCCAACCCTTCGTCTACCCAAAGAATGCCTTCAGCTATGCCGGCAATTTCCTGAACATGTGCTTTGCCGTCCCGGCAGAGGATTATGTCGTCAACCCCGTTTTGGAAAAGGCGATGGACCGCATCATGATGCTCCACGCCGATCACGAACAAAACGCCTCCACCTCAACGGTGCGCCTTGCCGGCTCCTCGGGCGCAAACCCCTTTGCCTGCATCGCGGCCGGCATCGCTTGCTTGTGGGGCCCGGCCCATGGCGGGGCCAATCAGGCCTGCCTTGAAATGCTGCGCGAAATCGGCACGGTTGACCGGATTCCAGAATATATCGCCAAAGCCAAAGACAAGAATTCCGGCTTCCGCCTGATGGGATTTGGCCACCGCGTCTACAAGAACTTCGATCCCCGCGCGACGGTGATGAAGGAATCCGCAGACGAGGTGCTGGGTCTTTTGGGCATCGAAAACAATCCGACCTTGCAAGTGGCCAAGGAACTGGAACGCATCGCGCTGCAAGATGAATATTTCGTTTCCAAGAAACTCTATCCCAATGTCGATTTCTATTCGGGCATCATCTTGGATGCGATGGGCTTTCCCACGTCGATGTTCACCCCGATCTTTGCGATCTCGCGCACCGTCGGCTGGATTTCGCAGTGGAAAGAAATGATCGCCGAAAAGAACCAGAAAATTGGCCGTCCGCGCCAATTGTATGTCGGCTCGCCAAAACGCGATTATGTGAACATCCGCCACCGCTAAGCGGCGGCAGGAATTTATAAAGGGCGGCCGCCTTGGCCGCCCTTTATCCTGTCCCCCTGCGCCCCTGTGCCGCAGCCCCCGGGGGGTGAAAATGACAGTCTCTCTCCTAAATCTCAGGGCATAGCCGCAACACAGGCCCGTCCCATGACACAGGTTTCCCCCCTCTCCTCCGCGTCCTCCGCCTCTCCCGATCTGACCTTGCATCATGCGCCCAAAGGCGCGGCAGACTGGAACGCCCTGCGCTTTGTAAAATTCTTGCGCCTCTTCGCCGATGCCTTCTTTTCCAAACGCTACGGCCACCGCGCCGTGGTGCTGGAAACCGTGGCCGCCGTTCCGGGCATGGTCGGCGGCCTGTTGCAACACCTCAAGGCGCTGCGCCACATCCGCGATGATCACGGCTGGATCCGCGAGCTTCTGGACGAGGCCGAGAATGAACGCATGCACCTGATGACCTTCATCGACATCGCCCAGCCCTCGCGCACCGAACGGCTGATCATCATGGTCGGCCAGGCGCTGTTCTACAATTTCTACTTCTTCTTGTACCTTTTTGCCCCACGCGCCGCGCACCGCGTCGTGGGCTATCTCGAAGAAGAGGCGGTGGTCAGCTATACCCAATATCTGGCCGAAATCGATGCCGGCCGGGTGGCCAATGTTCCGGCCCCGGCTTTGGCGCTGGACTATTGGCACCTGCCCCCCGGGGCGACCTTGCGCGATGTGGTCATCGTGATCCGCGCCGACGAGGCCGGCCACCGCGACCGCAACCACGCCATGGCCGACGAGATCCTCGCCCGCTGAAAGGCGAATTCCCGCCCGCCGCATCTTGCCCCTATGACGGCGCCCGATTTTGCCTTACCCCTTGCTCGGGTTCACCATATCCCGGGCACGGGGGGGCCGCTCCCCCCAGAGCAAGACACATGCAAGCAGATCGCACAGACCGTCTCATGCTCATCGATCTGGCCAGAACGGCGGCGCTTTTGGGGATGATCGCCTTTCATCTGCGCTTTGATCTTGTGATCTTCGGCATCTCGCCCCCGCAAGTGACGGCAACCTTCGGCTTTTACTGGCACGCGCGTCTGGTGGCGGGCGCCTTTCTGTTTCTGTCCGGCCTGTCGCTGTGGCTCGCCCACGGCGCAGGCATCCGCTGGCCCGCCTTTTGGCGCCGCGAGGCAAAGTTGATCGCCGCCGCCGCCGCCGTCTCGCTGGCCACGGCCTTGGCCGTGCCGCAGTCCTGGATCTTTTTCGGCATCCTGCATTCCATCGCCCTTGGCTCGATTCTGGCCCTGCCGTTCCTGCGCCAACCGGCGCCGCTGACCTTGGCCGCCGGGGCGATGATCATGGCAGCCTCGTACCACCTGCCGCAGATCATGCAGTGGAATCACCCTGCCCTGCGGTGGATCGGCCTGCAAACCCTGCCCAGCAACACCATGGATCTGGAACCACTGGTGCCTTGGTTCGGCGTTTTGTTGCTGGGGGTGGGAACCGGCAAACTTCTGGCCCCGCTCTGGCCGCGCCTGCACCTGCGCCCCTCGCAAACCCTGCGCCGTCTGGCTTGGCCCGGGCAACACAGTTTGGTCATTTACCTGATCCATCAACCGGTTTTGATGGCCCTTGTCTGGACCTACCTCCACCTGATCTGACCCCCTTCCCCCGCCGCCAAGTTTCGCTATGGTGGCGCAAATTTGAAAAGGGAGACGGATCATGGGCATCGCAGAGGTGGTCGCACGCGGCGTGGCAATTGTGGGGGCCACGATGATCTTGATGCGCCGCTTTGGGGCCGAACCGGCTGAACCTGCGATTGGCCTTGCCCCCCAGATCCCCGCCGCCAAGGCGCAAGGCATCCCCACCCTGAAAATGCCCACCGCCCGGGGTTGGGCGCCCGGTCATCTGCCCACCTGCGCCCCGGGCCTGAAGGTCAATGCCTTTGCAACCGGTCTGGACCACCCGCGCAGCCTCGAAATTCTGCCCAATGGCGACGTTCTGACGGCCGAGGCGATGTTCGTGCCCGGCGGCATGAAGACACCCTTTGACTATGCCATCCACGTCACGATGAAACGCGCCGCCGCCGTGGGCGACAGCCCCAACCGTGTGATCTTGCTGCGCGACGCCGACCGCGACGGCGTTGCCGAAACCCGAGAGGTGTTTCTCGACAATCAAAATCAGCCCTTTGGTGTCCTGCATCTGAACGGCACGATCTATCTGGGCAACACAGACGAGCTTTTGGCCTTCCCCTACACCGATGGTCAGACCAAGCTGACAGGACCGGGAAAACAACTGGCCACCTTCAAACCCGGCGGCCACTGGACGCGCAGCCTGCTGCTGTCACCCGACCAGACGCAGATCTATGTCGGTGTCGGCTCGCTCTCGAACATCGGGGATAACGGGATGGAGGCCGAAGAAGGCCGGGCGATGATTCAGGTCTATGACATCGCCAGCGGCCAGATCCGCCCCTTCGCCACAGGCCTGCGCAACCCCGTCGGCATGGCGTGGGAACCGTCACATCAGGCCCTGTTCACCGTGGTCAACGAACGCGACGGTCTGGGCGATGAAACCCCGCCCGATTATCTCACCTCGGTGGTCGATGGCGGCTTTTACGGCTGGCCCTATTGCTATTGGGGCCAGATCGTTGATGACCGCGTCCCGCAGGATGCCGCGCTTGTCGCCCGCGCGATCCAGCCCGATTATGCCTTGGGCGGCCATACCGCCAGCCTTGGCCTGTGCTGGATGCCCCAAGGCACCCTGCCCGGTTTTCCCGATGGCATGGTGATTGGCCAGCACGGGTCGTGGAACCGCTCCAAACTCTCAGGCTACAAGGTGATCTTTGTTCCCTTCATCGATGGCAAACCCCAAGGCGAGGCGCGCACCATCCTGTCTGGCTTCCTGTCAGAGGATGAAAAGTTTTCCTATGGCCGCCCCGTCGGCGTGGCGATCAAGGATGGCGCGCTTTTGGTGGCCGATGACGTTGGTGATGTGATCTGGCGCGTCACCGGGGCCTAAGGCGCCCCTACCGCGCCGTCCCATCCATCCCGGCCACCGCCCCATAGGTTTCGGGGCGGCGGTCGCGGAACAGCCCCCAGCTGGCCCGCAGATCCGCAATGGCCTGCAAATCAAATGGATGCACCAAAACCGCCTCATCCGTGCGGTCGGCCCGCGCCATCAGCGCCCCGGTGTGATCGGCGATAAAGCTTGATCCGTAAAACGTCACATCCCGCCCGCCCGGCGCCACTTCGCGCCCAATGCGGTTGCTGGCGATCACGGGCATGATATTGGCCCCCGCATGGCCGCGCATCACCATTTCCCAATGCGGCTGGCTGTCATAATCGGGCGCAGGCGGTTCCGATCCGATCGCCGTGGGATACAGCAGCATCTCGGCCCCCATCAGCGCCATCGACCGCGCCGCTTCGGGAAACCATTGATCCCAGCAGATCCCGACCCCGATCTTGCCAAATCCGGTGTGCCACACCTTGTAGCCCGTATCTCCGGGTGAGAAGTAATACTTCTCCTCATATCCCGGGCCCTGCGGAATATGGCTTTTGCGATAATTGCCCAAGACGCGGCCGTCAGCATCAATCATCGCCACCGCGTTGAAATGCGCCTGCCCCGCCTTTTCGAAATAGGAACAGGGCAGCACCACCCCCAATTCCCGCGCCAGATCGGCAAAACGCGCGATCAGGGGGTGCCCCTCCCTCAGTTGGGCAAGCGCAAAATACTCCGTCCGCTGTTCAATACAGAAATAGGGCGTCGCGAATAATTCCTGCACCAAGATGACATTGGCCCCCTGCGCCGCCGCACGGCGCACCAAGGTTTCGGCCTTATCGGCATTTGCGGGCAAATCCCAGCTGCAGGCAAATTGCGTGGCGGCAACGGTGACACGGCGCATGGGGCTCTCCTTAGGGTGACCCCGCGCTTTGATCAAACCCCGCGCCGAAAATCAATAGAGCCGTGTCAGCGGCCAAGGCACCCAACTAAAGGCGCGCTGCCCCTCGGCGCTGGAATGAAGCCGCTCTGACGGATCGCGCCCCACCACCCGCGCCCGGCGCAACAAGAACAAGGCGCCCCAACCGCGCGCGGTGCCCACCATGGGCGCGGTGGCATCGCAAACGAACCGCTCGCGCCAGCCGCCCGGCGCGGTCAATCCCGCCGCCTCGGCCCGTTCAATCATCCAGACAAGCGGGATATTGGCCAAAGGGCGGCTGGCCTGAAAATGCCCCACATGCCCCCCCACATCCGCATGCGCCCCCCGAAACCACACCTGTTCAATGTTGCCCGCCCAATCCTTCGGCGTGCTCCACATCACCGGATCAAAAGCAACCCGCGTTTCATGCAGCGCCAAGGCATGAAACCCATGCTTGACCGACCGACCCAGATGATGGTTGTGAAACCGGTGCTTGCCATCGCTCAGCATCCACAGCAGCGGCAGCCGCAAACCCAGCGCCTTGACCGTATCCCAAACCCCCACGCATTCAATCGCCGTATCCGCATGGCAATGCCCCGCAGCAAAGGCCTTCGCCGCATCCGAATCCGGCGCGGTTTGGTAATGGCGATAGGCTTGGCTGACCGCGCGCTCTGTCGCCATCTCGCGCTTCAGCAATCCCACCCGGTCAATCACCCCCGCAAGCGAGCGCACCGCAAAAGCGCCCCGCGAATAGCCAAACAGATAAATGCGATCGCCCTCGCGGTAGTGACTGGCCAACCAGCCATAGGCCCGCCGGATCTGCCGATTGATCCCCCGACCTTGGGCAAGGTCGCTCAGATGCCGCCAACCTTCCCATTGCAGGCCCGGCTCGTAATACACGGTACGGTCCGCGCGCCGCCGCCCTTCGGTCAGCAGTTTGAACAAAAGCCCCGCATTGGTTTCTTGCCCCGGCTCCAACGATGACAAAGTGCCATCCAGAATGATCACATGATCCACCCGGCCCCGCAGCGCGCCTTTTGGCGGCGGCGCGGCAGGCTCCACCGCGGCAACAGCAGGCCCTCTCCACCAGCGCCGGATCCGCGTGAATGGGTTCACTCGCCCCTCCAAATACCCAAGGGCCGCCCGAGGGCAGCCCTTGTACGATAGTCCCAAAGTTTCAATCCCGTCTTAAAGAATCTGCACAAATCCCTGTGATCGCGGGAAATTCACAGTTTCGCAGACAGAACCGTTACCCGTCCCAACTCTCCAAAGCCGTTAAAGCGGCTGTTGGTGACCGTGGAATAGGCGCCCATGCCTTGCACCAGCACATAATCGCCCTCGGCGATATCGGATGGAAACGGCACATCGCCGGGCAAACGGTCAACAGAATCGCAGGTCGGACCAAAGCAGATGCGGCCCTGAACCTTTCCCGTGCGGCGATGACCTTCGGCGTCCATCACCTCGATCCGGTCGATGATGCCGATCTGCCCCAATTCGAACAGCGATCCATAGACCCCATCGTTCAGGAACACATGGGTGCCATCGCGCACCGCCTTGACCCGCGCCGCCAGAATGAACGCATCCCCGCACAGCCCGCGCCCCGGCTCGCAGATCAAAGCCGGACGCTCGTCCCCAAAGGCTTCGCTTGCCACGCGGTCGATCGTTTCAAAGGTCGCTTCCAACTGCGGCAAGATCCCGTGGGCGCGGTGGTTTGGAAATCCGCCGCCCACATTCAGCCGCGCAATCTTCACCCCGGCCCGGCTGGCAATCACGGCCGCCGCGCGGATATAGCTGGCCCAAGCGGCCGGATCGGTGCATTGCGTGCCCGGATGGAAGGTGATCGACGGGATGAACCCGGCCGATGCCACCGTTTTCAACAGCTCCACCGCCACATCTTCAGTCGCGCCAAACTTGGCCCCAAAGTTATAGGCCGCCCCCGCCACTGGCAACTTGAAGCGCACCGAAATCTCGCAGCCCGCCGCGGGCACCATGTCGATCAGCTTGGCCAGTTCCGAATGGCTGTCCACCGACCAGGATTTCACCCTGTGATCAACGCCAAACTTGATTTCGGTTCTGGACCGGACGGGATTGTTGTAATGAATGGCCGCGTCCGGCGCCAAGCGGCGGATCAGGTCAATCTCGAAGGGCGAGGCACAATCGAACCCCTGAACGCCCGCGGCGACCAGATTTTCAATCACCTCTTCCCCGGGATTGGACTTGACCGCATAGGTCACAAGCCCCGGGAAACCATCAAGAAACCGGCGCGCCATCGCTTGGATGACGGCGGGTGCAAAAAACAGCACCGGGTTTTCCGGCTGCTGATTTTTCAGGAATTCGGTCGGATTGGTCCAGATCGTTTTGGACAGTCCCATCGGCGTGATCCTTTCTGCCAACAAGATGCAAATCCCCTTTCGTTGCCGCCAAAATCAAGCGTGAAGGCAAAGCAATATCGAAGGCACCTGCGAGGTTTTTCCAACCAGGCCAGGTGCGTATGAGCCGCCCTTTTCCTGCAACTGAGGATGTCGCATATGGGGTACAACTTCACCGAACAAAACTATATAATCGACGTGAATCATCGTCATAATGACGAAAAAGGTGGGCATATTGCATGGATGACCTTGATAGAAACGTTCTTACCCTTCTGGGGGCCGATGCACGGATGTCCGTGGCAACCCTTGCCCGGCGCCTGAAGGTCGCCCGATCCACGATTCAGGCCCGGCTGGAGCGTCTGGAAACCACCGGTATCATCGCCGGCTACACCTTGAAGCTGGGCGAAGCCGCCCGTCAGGGCCGTCTGCGCGCCAGTGTTCTTCTGACCATCGAACCGCGCGCACAGGCCGCAATCTTGCAGCGCCTCAAGGCCTTGCCGGAAATAGAGCGGGTGTTCACCACTTCGGGCCGCTTTGATCTTTTGCTGCAAATTGCCGCCTCCAACACACAGGTGCTTGATTCGGTGCTCGATCAGATCGGCGGTCTGACCGGGGTGAAATCCTCCGAAAGCCTCATTCACCTGTCCACCCGTCTGGACAGGGCCGTCTGACGCGCCAGATTTGCCCCAAACCCCTTGGAAATCCCGGCGCTTTTGGCTATTCGGGCGACAACAAAAGGATGCCGACGATGCCCATGGAAAAGAACTTCAACCCGGCCGAGGCCGAAGCCCGCATTTCCGCCTTGTGGGAGGCTGAAAAGGTCGGCCGCGCGGGGGCCAACAAAAAGCCCGGCGCGAAACCCTTTTCCATCATGATCCCCCCGCCCAATGTCACCGGATCGCTTCACATGGGCCATGCCTTCAACAACACCCTTCAGGATATTCTGATCCGCTGGCACCGCATGCAGGGCGACGATACCCTGTGGCAAGTGGGCACCGATCACGCGGGCATTGCCACCCAGATGGTGGTTGAACGCGAACTGGCCAAAGACAAATCCAACGCCACCCGCCGCGAGATGGGCCGCGAGGCTTTTCTGGCCAAGGTCTGGGAATGGAAAGCGCAATCCGGCGGCACCATCATCAACCAGCTCAAACGCCTTGGCGCGTCCTGCGACTGGGACCGCGAGGCTTTCACCATGTCGGGCAATTTCCCCGATGCCGTGACCAAGGTCTTTGTGGACATGTACAACAAGGGGCTGATCTACCGCGGCAAGCGCCTTGTGAACTGGGACCCCCACTTTGAAACCGCGATTTCCGATCTTGAGGTCGAGAATATCGAAGTCGCGGGCCATATGTGGCATTTCAAATACCGCCTCGCGGGCGGCGAGACCTATGAATACATTGAAAAAGACGCCGAAGGGACTGTAACGCTGCGCGAGACGCGCGATTATATCTCCATCGCCACAACGCGCCCCGAAACCATGCTGGGCGACGGCGCGGTCGCGGTTCACCCCTCTGACGCGCGCTATGCCCCCATTGTCGGCAAGATGGTGCACCTGCCGCTGTGTGACCGCCTGATCCCGATCATCACCGATGAATACCCCGACCCGACCTTTGGTTCCGGCGCGGTGAAGATCACCGGCGCGCATGATTTCAACGATTATGCCGTGGCCAAACGCGCGAACCTGCCCTGCTACCGCCTGATGGACACCAGCGCCAAAATGCGCGCCGATGGTGCGCCCTATGAACAGGCCGTCGCCCGCGCCCGCGAAATCGCGGCGGGCAGCGCAACGAGCGAATCCGAAGTCGATGCGCTGAACCTCGTCCCCGAAAAATACCGCGGTCTTGACCGTTTTGAGGCCCGCAAACAGGTCGTGGCCGACATCACCGCTGCAGGCCTTGCCGTGACCACCTTGGTCAAGGAAGTCGACGAAGAAACCGGCAGCGAACATCTGCGGCTGGAGCCGGTGGTCGAGGCGAAAAAGATCATGCAGCCCTTCGGTGACCGATCGAAGGTCGTGATCGAGCCGATGCTGACCGACCAATGGTTCGTGGACACCGCCAAAATTGTTGGCCCCGCACTGGATGCCGTGCGCACGGGCAAGACCCGCATTATGCCGGAATCGGGCGAGAAGACCTATTTCCACTGGCTGGAGAATATCGAGCCGTGGTGTATTTCCCGCCAGCTGTGGTGGGGGCATCAAATTCCGGTTTGGTACGGGCCAAAACTTCTTGCAAAAGAGGGTACTTCAATCCTTGTGGCGAAGCGCACTTGGAATGAAAGCAAAGATTTCATTGAGAATGAACTTCAGCCTTTTTGTGCACCTTCAAGTGAAGAAGCCATAAAAATGGCTGAAGAATATTACGGAATGAAAGTTTCTGAATCTAACACTTTGCTTCATTCAATTCTGGCCGATGCGGCTCCTGGCGCGACAGTTTCTATTTTTCGCGACCCCGACGTCCTCGACACCTGGTTCTCCTCCGGCCTCTGGCCTATCGGCACGCTCGGCTGGCCCGACCAAACCCCTGAACTGCAAACCTATTTCCCCACCTCCGCCCTCATCACCGGGTCTGATATCATCTTCTTCTGGGTCGCCCGGATGATGATGATGCAACTGGCCGTCGTGGGCGAGGTGCCGTTCAAAGACGTCTACCTGCACGGCCTTGTGCGCGACGCCAAGGGCAAGAAAATGTCGAAATCCTTGGGCAACGTGGTTGACCCCCTCGACGCCATCAACGAATTCGGTGCCGATGCCCTGCGCTTTACCAATGCCGCCATGGCCTCGATGGGCGGGGTTTTGAAATACGACCCCCAGCGCATCGCGGGCTATCGCAACTTTGGCACTAAACTGTGGAACGCCTGCCGCTTTGCCGAAATGAACGGCGTCTGGGAAGGGCACAAAACCCAAGAGACGCCCCCCCCGGCCACCGCCACCGCCAACCTGTGGATCTTGGGCGAAACCGCCAAGGCCTTGGCCGAGGTGAACGATGCACTGGCCGCCTACCGCTTTGATCAGGCGGCAGATGCGCTGTACAAATTCGTCTGGGGCCGGGTTTGCGACTGGTATGTCGAATTCGCCAAACCGTTGTTCGACGGGCCGCAAGCCGGCGAAACCCGCGCCACGATGGCCTTTGTGCTGGATCACTGCATGATCCTGCTGCACCCCTTCATGCCCTTCATCACCGAAGAGCTGTGGTCCACCACCGGCACGCGCGCCAAACGGCTGGTGCACACCGATTGGCCCCGCCTTGGCACCGATCTGATCACCGCCGAGGCCGATCTTGAAATGACCTGGGTCACCACCTTGATCGACGAGGTCCGCTCTGCCCGCGCGCAGGTTCACGTGCCCGTCGGCCTGAAGATCGACATCGTGGCCACCACCCTTGGCGAGGCTGCCCGCATGGCATGGCAGCGCAACGACGCGCTGATCCGCCGCCTTGCGCGCATCGACACCTTCGCCGAAGGCCCCGCGCCCAAAGGCTCCATCTCGCTGGCCGCCCCCGGCGCAACCTTTGCCATTCCTCTGGCCGGTCTGATCGACATCGCCGAGGAAAAAGCCCGCCTGACAAAGGCAATGGACAAGCTGGCCAAGGAAATCGGCGGGCTGAAGGGCCGCCTGACCAACCCCAACTTCGCGGCCTCTGCCCCCGAAGATGTGGTGATGGAAGCCCGCGCCAACCTTGAAGCGCGCGAGGAAGAGGCGGCAAAGCTCACCGCGGCCCTGTCCCGTCTGGCCGAAATCGGCTGAGGCCCTGTTTTCGGGCAGATGACCCGTGACCATGTCCCATTGCCCGCTGCAATGGGGCCGCTTGGGGGGGGCAGCCGCCCTTTCACTCTGCCCCTGCCATCCCCATATCTGGGGGGGAGGGTCCCATGTCCTGGATCAGCAGACGTGCCGAACGCCAAATCGCCAAGGCCAAGGCCGAAGGCGCGCTTGACCATCTGCCGGGCGCAGGCAAACCGCTCGTGGATCACCCCGAAAATGCCTTCGTCTCGGCCAGCGACGCCGCGGGCTTTCGCCTCATGGCGGCCGCGGGCCTTCTGCCGCAGGAAATCACCCTGAAAAAAGCCGCCGCGGTGCAGCGCGTTCATCTTTCCACCCTGACAGACCCCGCCCTGCGCAAGGCCGCCATGGCCAAACTCGCCGAAATCGAAATGCGCCAAGCCATTGCCGAAGAGGCCCGCCGCGAATTTCTACGCTAACCTGTACAAACAGCGCGGCAGCCCGCGCGTGGCCCTGAAAGGCCCCTTGCCAGAACCTGATTTCCTCGCCACTTTCCCCCCATGTCGCGCTTTCTCACCCCCCTCGCCCAATCGCTGCCGTCAAGCGTTCCCTTCGTCGGCCCCGAAACCCAGGAACGCCGCCTCGGCCGCCCCTTCGCGGCCAGACTTGGCGCGAACGAAAGCCTTTTCGGCCCTTCGCCCAAGGCACTTGCCGCGCTTGCCGCCGCCGCATCGCAGGTCTGGATGTACGGCGATCCGGAAAACCATGATCTCAAATCCGCCATCGCGGCCCATCACGGCGTCACCCCGGCGCATGTTGTGGTGGGCGAAGGGATTGATGGGCTCTTGGGCTATCTCGCGCGGCTGACAGTCACCGAAGGCACCGCCGTCGTCACCTCTCTGGGGGCCTATCCCACCTTCAATTTCCACATTCTGGGGTTTGGCGGCGCGCTGACGCGGGTGCCCTACCGCGGCAACCACGAAGACCCCGAATCCTTGCTTGAGGCGGCGATCCGCCAGCGCGCGCGCCTTGTGTATCTGGCCAACCCCGACAATCCGATGGGCAGCCACCACCCCGGATCGGTGATCGAAGATCTGATCGCCCAGTTGCCCGAAGACACGCTTTTGGTTCTGGACGAGGCCTATGTCGATCTGGCGCCACCCGAAACCGCCGCCCGTGTCGCGCCCGATGATCCGCGCGTCATCCGCCTGCGCACCTTTTCCAAGGCGCATGGCATGGCCGGGGCCCGCGTGGGCTATGCGCTGGCCGAACCGGGCCTTGCCCGCGCTTTTGACAAGGTGCGCAACCATTTTGCCGTCGGCCGCATCGTTCAGGCGGGTGCCTTGGCCGCGCTGGCAGATACCGACCATCTGCACAGCGTGCGCGCCAGAACACTGCGCGCGCGCGCGCAACTGGGCGACATCGCCCGCGCCCACGGCCTTGAACCCCTGCCCTCGGCCACCAATTTCGTCACCTTGGATTGCGGCCGCGATGGGGACTATGCCCACGCTGTGCTGGCCGCCCTGACGCAGCACGGAATCTTCGTGCGCATGCCCGGCGTCGCCCCGCTGGATCGGTGCATCCGTGTCAGCCTTGGCGACGAAAAGGCCATGGCCACCTTTGGTGACGCCTTAGGGCGGGCTTTGAAATCAATCTGACGGTCCGCGCCTATTCGGCAGCGATGCCCGTTGCAGGCCCAAGGCTCGGCGCCGATCCTTCGGCCACATCCTTGGCCGAGCCCAATCGCGGCGCGGTTTCCACCGCGATCAACCGCGTCTGCACCGCTTCGGCATCGGCCGACAGGATGCGTCGGAACACCATCATGTTCTGATAGGTGGTCTTGGTGCCCGTCAGGCCCGTGCGCTCATCCACGGGCAAGGTATCTGCCCGCACATAGTCCCAGCCTTCGGCCCCCATCGCATTCATCATCGTGGTCATCGCCAAGGCGAAACGTTCTTCGGTCGTCTTCACCCCGCGGGCTTTTTCGCCGCGGCGCGGTGCCGGAACCACTTTGAATTCATAGCGCATGAAACACCCCACCCCAAGACTGTGCTAAAACTAATACTCAGATTCGCCGCCCAAGTCCAAGATTTCCTTGATCTTTCCGGAAAAAGCGGGCGCAACCCCATCCTGTTGTGGCGCGCCGCGCATCGCCCCCAACCCCTAGCGGCCCGCCACGCGCCGCGCCGCCCTTGCGCCCAAAACCTCTGCCCCCACCAGCGCCGCCACCGCTAGCCCCACCGACAAGGCCACCATCCCCGCCGCCGCAGCCTCGCCGCCCGGAACGGAAAGCTGCCCCTGAATGGCGCTCGCCAGCGTGCGCGTCTGGCCCGGAATCGCGGCAACAAAGGTGATCGTCGCCCCAAATTCGCCCAGCGCCTTGGCAAATCCCATCACGCCGCCCACCAGAACGCCGGGCCGAATCAAGGGCCAGATCACCTTGGCAAACACCATCCAAGGCCCCGCCCCAAGCGAGGCCGCCGACAACAAAACCTCGCGCGGCAGCGCCTCCAGCGAGGCGCGGATCGGCCGCACCATCAAGGGCATCCCCATCACGATCGACGCCAAAACCGCGCCCTTCCAGTTGAATGCCAAGATCAGCCCCAGCGCCGCCTCCAGCGTGCTGCCCAAAGGTCCCTTGCGCCCAAACCAGATCAGCAGCAGCCACCCCGTCGCAACCGGCGGCAGGACCAGCGGCAAATGCACCAAAAGGTTCAGCATAAACCAGCCCGGAAACCGCCGCACCAAAGCCAAGGCAAGGCCCAGCGCCACCGGCACCCCCAACGCCGTGGCCCAGCACGCCACCCACAGCGTCAATCGCAGCGCATCCCAAGCCTCAGGCGGAAACATCATGGCAGAATGTCAAATCCCAAGGCGGCAAACACGCCATCGGCGCGCTCGGCCTGCACATAGGCCGCAAATTCCGTCGCCGCCGGGCCCGCCCCCGCCATCACCGCCAAGGGATAGCGGATTGCGCTGTGGCTGTCGGCGGGAAACTCCGCCACAACGCCAACCCCGTCGGCCGCCAAATCATCCGCCACCGCATCCGAGGCGTAGACAATGCCAAATCCGGCTTCGCCCGTCTCCACCAACGCCAAGGCCGCGCGGGCGGTGTCGGTTTCGGCCACCTGCGGCGCCGCCGCGTCCCACAGACCCAGACTGACAAGCGCCTCTTTGCCATACTGCCCGGCCGGAACCGAATCCACCCGCCCCATCGCCAGCTTTCCCCCCGCCAAAAGTTCCGCCAGATCCAGACCGGGCCCCAAATCGACCCGCGCCGCATCGGCCCCATGCGCGATCAGCACCAACTGATTGCCCAAGATGGCCCGCCGGCTTCCGGGCGCGACCAATCCCGCCGCCTCCACCTCATCCATCCAGATCTCCGACGCCGACAGAAACAGATCCGCCGGCGCGCCTTCTTCGATCTGCTTGGCCAGCTTTGAGGATGAATCATAGGCGATCAGGGCCACATTCCCCGTCTCGTCGCGCCATTCCGCTGCAATCTGGTCCAACGCGGTCTTCAGACTCGAGGCTGCAAAAACCGTCACCTCCTCTGCCCGCAAGGGCAGGCCCATGCCTGACACCAAACCAGCAATAACAAGGATTTTCATGGGTTTGCACCTTTCACTTTCAGCGACACTATAGCGCGCTGACCAAGGCGCGCAAACGTTATTTCCGCTTGGACATATCGAAAATCGCCCGCAAATCGCCGGCCGCGTCATGCCACACCAGCGCTTCCAGCGCGCGAAACCGAGTCAAAAGCTTTGCCCCCGCCTCGGTCACCGCCGCCCCGCCGCCCTTGGCCCCCCCGCGCAAGGAAATCACCACCGGCTCGGACAAGCCCGCGTTCATTTCCTCCACCAAACCCCAGGCACGCTTGTAACTCATCCCCATCGCCCGGCCCGCCGCCGAAATGGACCCTTCGCGTGCGATCGCCTCCAACAATTCGGCCTTGCCCGGCCCCATGACCAGACCATTGTCAAATTCCAACCGCAGCTTCAGATCCATCACGGCCCCCAACCGATCGCCCGCCCCAAACGCACGCGCCGCCCAAGGTCTCCCCCGTGCGGCGCGTCCCGTCAACCCGGTCTCATCCCAATGGACGGCCGCTTCGCCCTAGAAAAAGGCCTGAAGCCCGGTGATCGCCCGGCCCAGGATCAGCGCATGCACATCATGCGTCCCCTCATAGGTGTTGACCGTCTCCAGATTCACCATATGGCGCATGATCTGATAATCTTCCTGAATCCCATTGCCGCCATGCATGTCGCGCGCCCAACGGGCCGCCTCCAGCGCCTTGCCGCAATTGTTGCGCTTCACGATCGAAATCATCTCCGGCGCGGCATTGGCCTCGTCCAGCAAACGCCCCACCCGCAGGCTGGCCTGCAGGCCCAGCGAAATCTCTGTCATCATGTTGGCCAGCTTCAACTGATACAGCTGCATCCCCGCCAAGGGTTTGCCAAACTGCTTGCGGTCCAGCCCATACTGACGGGCCGCCGACATGCAAAACTCTGCCGCGCCCATGACCCCCCAGGAAATGCCGTAACGCGCCCGGTTCAAACAGCCAAACGGCCCCTTCAACCCTTCGACAAACGGCAAAAGCGCCTCTTCGCCCACTTCGACATCCTTCATCACGATCTCACCCGTGACAGAGGCCCGCAGACTCAACTTGCCCCCCACCTTGGGCGCGCTCAACCCCGTCATGCCCTTGTCCAGCACAAAACCCCGGATCTTGCCGCCATGCGCATCAGATTTGGCCCAAATCACAAAGACATCGGCAATCGGTGCGTTCGAAATCCACATCTTCGCGCCATTGATCACATAGCCATTGGCGGTTTTCTTGGCCGTCGTCTTCATGCCCGCCGGATCAGACCCTGCATCGGGTTCTGTCAGGCCAAAACAACCAATCCATTCGCCCGACGACAGCTTGGGCAGATACTTCTGACGCTGCGCTTCGGTGCCATAGGCATAGATCGGATACATCACCAAACTGGATTGCACAGACATCATCGACCGATAGCCGCTGTCCACCCGCTCCACTTCGCGTGCGATCAGACCATAGGCCACATAGCTTGCCCCGAGGCCGCCGTATTCTTCGGGAATGGTGGACCCCAAAAGACCCATCTGCCCCATCTCGCGAAAGATTTCCGGGTCTGCCGTCTCGTCGCGGTAAGCGGCGATCACCCGCGGCTGCAGCTTTTCCTGCGCATAGGCCCGCGCGCCATCGCGCAGCATGCGCTCTTCCTCGCTCAGCTGGTCCTCCAGACGAAAGGGATCTTCCCAGTTGAACCGCCCCAGATCGGGCGCGTCTTTGGCTTTCAGCTTGGGTTGGTCGGCCATCGGGAATCCTCCACAGGAAATCTCATATTCTTCTCGCCATATCCCACATTATTCGGCAAAATGCCAGCGATACAGCCTCACTTATTCATGAGGAAACCTCATATGTTTGCCCGCCGCTATCTGCCCTCCATCCCCTCGCTTCTGGCGCTGGAAGCCGTCGCGCGCCTTGGAACCGCCTCGGCGGCCGCGGCCGAGTTGAACCTGACGCAGGGCGCCGTCTCGCGCCAGTTGCAGGTTCTCGAAGGGCAACTTGGTGTGCCCCTCCTGATACGCGACAAACACCGCCTGCGGCTGACCCCCGCCGCCCAGGATTTCGTGACCGAGGCGCGGCGGGCCTTATCCACGCTGGCCTCTGCCTCTCTCAGCCTGCGGGCCAACCCGACGGGCGGCTCGCTTAATCTGGCGATTCTGCCCGCCTTCGGTATCCATTGGCTCGCCCCGCGTCTGGCACGCTTTGCCCGCCAACACCCCGAAGTCACCGTGAACCTGTCCACCCGCCTGAAACCGTTCGATTTCGAGGCGACGAATTTTGATGCGGCCATCCACTATGGACGGCAGGACTGGCCCCATGTGAACTACCTCAAACTCATGGACGAAGACCTTTTGGCCGTGGCCGCCCCTGCCCTGCTATCGCATCCGTTGACCCAAGCCGGCGACATCTTGCACCTGCCGCTTTTGCAACTCGACAGCCGTCCGGGCGATTGGTCGCGGTGGCTGACGCATCACGGCGCCCCGCCGCAGCGCCCGCCCGCCATGCTGTTCGATCAGTTCGCCACGATGAGTCAGGCCGCCATCCATGGGCTTGGGGCGGCGCTTGTCCCGACCTATCTGCTCGACCGCGATCTTGCCGAAGGCCGCCTTGTACCCGTCTTTGGCCCCCCAATTCCGGCCCTTGGCGCCTATTATCTGACCTACCCCAGTTCCGCCCCGCCCCGTGCCCCCCTCGCCTCTTTTATCACCTGGCTGGCCAGCGAACTGCGTTGAACCCCGCCCCCTCCTGCCGGGAACCTGTGGGGTAAGCCAGCCGCAACGCAGAGAAATCTGGCTTGCCTGCCCCCTCGACAAGCCAACCTCTCGCGGTCATTCTGCCCACATGAAAGACACCCTGATCCTTGGCGGCGGCCTTGCGGGAACCGCCGCCGCTTTGTGGCTGGCCGACTTGGGCCGCACCGCCCCCCTGATCGAGGCGCGCGGCGCCCCGGTGTCGCCGCCGCTGGCCCGTCTGGCCTTTGCCGGATCGGATCTGTACTCTGACGCACAGGGCTGGTTTGAAGGTGCGCTTTTAACCGCCCGCGCCGCCGTAACCGCCCGTCACAACCGCCTGCAGAAAGCGTGATATCCCATGAAAACCGGTGATGTATCCTTCTGGTACGCCGATATCGGCCTGCCCCAAACCCGCCGTCCGGCCCTGCCCGGCGACACCGTGGCCGATGTTGCGATTATTGGCGCGGGATTTACCGGGCTTTGGACGGCCTATTACCTGATGAAAGCCGCGCCCCACCTGAAAGTTGTGGTGGTGGAAAAGGAATTTGCCGGATTCGGCGCGTCGGGGCGCAATGGCGGTTGGTGCATGGGCACCTTTGCCTGGAATCACGAACGCTATGCCCGCGACACCTCGCGCGCGGCGGTTCTGGACATGGTGAAGGCGCTGGAAACCACCGTCGAGGAAATCGCCGCGGTCTGCCGCACAGAAGGAATCGATGCCGATATCCTGCCCACCGAAGAGATGATGGTGGCGACGAACCCGGCCCAAATGGCCCGCCTGTCCAGCGAAGTGGCGCATCACCAGGCCTGGGGCAACGGCCACCGCGTTCGGGCCCTGTCGGCCGCCGAGGTGTCGCAGCGGATTTCGGTTCCGGGGGTTCTGGGCGCGATGACCCTGTCCGGCATGACCCGGGTTCAGCCCGCCAAACTGGTCCGCGGTCTGGCCGAGGCGGCCGAACGCGCGGGCGCGGTTATTCACGAAGGGACCGAAGTTCTGTCTTATGCCAAAGGCCAGATCGTCACAGCCCAGGGCCGGGTGACGGCCCCGATTATCCTGCGCTGCACCGAGGGATTCACGGCCACGATTCCGGGACGAAAGCGCGAATGGCTGCCGCTGAATTCGGCCCAGATCGCCACCGTGCCCCTGCCGCCAGAGGTATGGGCCAAAATCGGATGGGACGGGCACGAACTTATCGGGGATCTGAACAACGCCTATTGTTACTGCCAACGCACCCGCGAAGGGCGGATTACCGTTGGGGCGCGCGGTGTGCCGTATAAGTTCGGGTCCAAGATGGACAAGAACGGCACGCCAGACCCCGAAACCATCCGCCGCCTGACCGAGGTCTTGCACCGCCACTTCCCCGAAGCGGCGGCCTATCCGATCGACCATGCCTGGTGCGGCGTTATCGGGGTTCCGCGCGACTGGTGTGCGACGGTGGGGCTGGACCGCGAGACGGGGCTGGGCTGGGCCGGGGGGTATGTGGGGGTTGGGGTTTCCACGTCGAATCTGGCGGGGCAGACGCTGGCCGATCTGGCGCTTGGCAAAACCACCGCTTTGACCAAACTGCCCTGGGTCAACCGGCGGGTGCGGAAATGGGAGGTGGAGCCCTTCCGCTGGCTGGGGGTGCATCTGATGTATCGGCTGCTGCGAAAGGGAGACGAACGCGAAACCCGTCTGGGCATCGCGCCGTCCAAATTCGCGGCCTTTGGAAATTGGTTAACCGGGCGCCACTAAGGCGCGCGGTCAGTCTTCGGGCAGGCGCCGCACGGCCCCGGTCGCGGCCGAGGTTGCGAAGAGGGCATAGGCCCGCAGCGCCTCGGTGATCTTGCGCGGGCGCTTTTTGGCCGGTTTCCAACCCAAGGCATCCTGCGCCGTGCGCCGGGTTGCCACGACATCATCAGGCACGCGCAAGGAAATGGTGCGGGCGGGAATGTCGATGTCGATCATGTCGCCTTCTTGCACAAGGCCGATCACGCCGCCTGCCGCCGCCTCGGGAGAGACGTGGCCGATGGACAGGCCCGAGGTGCCGCCTGAAAACCGCCCGTCCGTCAACAGCGCGCAGGCCTTTCCCAGACCCTTGGATTTCAAATAAGAGGTCGGGTACAGCATTTCCTGCATTCCCGGCCCGCCCTTGGGCCCTTCGTAGCGGATGACAAGAACATCGCCTTCCTTGATCTTGTTCGACAAAATCGCCTCAACCGCGGCATTCTGGCTTTCGAACACGCGCGCGGGGCCGGAGAACACCAAGATGCTGTCATCCACCCCGGCGGTTTTCACGATGCAGCCATCGACGGCAATATTGCCCGACAGAACCGCCAAACCGCCATCTTTGGAAAAGGCATGTTTGGCCGAGCGGATCACGCCATGTTCGCGGTCAAGGTCCAGTTCGGCATAGCGTTTGTTTTGCGAGAAGGCGGTGGCGCTGCGCACGTTTCCGGGGGCTGCCTTGAAGAACTGACGCACCGACTCCTGATTGGTGCGGCTGATGTCCCAATGGTCCAATGCCGCGCCCATGGTGGGGGCATGCACGGTCACACAATCGCGGTTCAACAGGCCTGCCACGTCAAGCTGACCAAGGATGGCCATGATGCCGCCCGCGCGGTGCACATCTTCCATGTGCACATCCTGTTTAGCGGGGGCCACTTTGGACAGGCAGGGCACCTTGCGCGAAATGCGGTCGATGTCGGCCATGGTAAAATCAATGCCGCCTTCATGGGCGGCGGCCAGAACATGCAGCACGGTATTGGTTGATCCGCCCATCGCCACGTCGAGCGCCATGGCGTTTTCGAAGGCGGCCTTGTTGGCCACGTTGCGCGGCAGGACCGAATGATCATCTTGTTCGTAGTGGCGTTTGGTGATGTCGACGATCAGATGTCCGGCCTCGACAAACAGACGCTGACGGTCGCCGTGGGTGGCAAGGGTAGAGCCGTTTCCGGGCAAAGACAGACCCAAGGCCTCGGTCAGGCAGTTCATCGAATTGGCGGTGAACATGCCCGAGCAAGACCCGCAGGTGGGGCAAGCCGCCTTTTCAATCTCTTCCACCTCGGCATCGGTATAGCTGTCATCGGCGGCGACGACCATGGCATCCACCAGATCGAGTGCAGTTTCCTTGCCCTTGATCACCGCCTTGCCCGCCTCCATCGGCCCGCCCGAGACAAAGACGACGGGGATGTTCAGGCGCATGGCGGCCATCAGCATGCCGGGCGTGATCTTGTCACAGTTGGAAATACAGACCATGGCATCGGCGCAGTGGGCATTGACCATGTATTCGACAGAATCCGCAATCAACTCACGCGAGGGAAGCGAGTAGAGCATGCCGTCATGGCCCATGGCGATGCCGTCATCGACCGCGATGGTGTTGAATTCCTTGGCCACGCCGCCGGCGGCCTCGACCTCGCGCGCGACCATTTGGCCCAGATCCTTCAGATGGACGTGGCCGGGAACAAATTGGGTGAAGGAATTGACGATCGCGATGATCGGCTTGCCGAAATCGCCGTCTTTCATGCCTGTCGCGCGCCACAATCCGCGGGCGCCGGCCATGTTGCGGCCATGGGTGGTAGTCCGGGAACGGTAGGCAGGCATGGGTCTTACTCCCTTTTTCACGCTTGCCACAGGAAATGGCAGTTGACCCGGCGAAGGTCAATGAGGGGGCTGTGGAAAAAATCATTCCGGGCCTTGGTCTGGACACCGGTCGCAGTCGGGGGGCAGGAATTGAGCGTGCTCAATTAACCCTTTTTGATCGGGATCAGGATCAGGCGGGCGGGGACCAGATCACATCGTCGATGCGCGGGGCCGCGGTGGCCAGCATGACCAGACGGTCAAAACCAAGGGCGATGCCGGCGGCGTCTGGCATCAGGGCCAGCGCTGACAGCAGATCTTCGTCGATCGGGTAGGTTTCGCCGTAGATGCGCTGTTTTTCGGCCATCTCTGCCTCAAATCGCAGGCGTTGTTCGGCGGGGTTGGTCAATTCGCCAAAGCCGTTGGCCAGCTCCACCCCGCAGGCATACACCTCAAACCGTTCGGCAAGGCGCGCATCGGAGGGCACGCGGCGCGCGAGGGCGGCCTCGGCGGCGGGGTAATGATCCAGCACCGTCAGGCGGCCAAGGCCCAAATGCGGTTCGACCCGGTCGGACAGAACGCGGCTGAACATGTCGGACCATGTATCATCGGCGGCGCGGCGGATGCCAAGACGGTCCAGTTGCGCCGCAAGGGCCGCCGCATCGGTGCCGCCCTGCCCATCCATGGTTTGCATCAGATCAATCCCGGCATGGGCGGCAAAGGCGGCGGCCACAGACAGCCGTTCAAAGGGCGCGAAAGGATCGCAGGACCGCCCGGCAAAGCGCAGGGTGTCGCTGCCGGCTTTGGCGACGGCCAGTTGGGCCAGGGCGGCGACATCGTGCATCAAAACCTCGTAGCTTTCGCCCACGCGGTACCATTCGAGCATGACGAATTCCGCAAGATGGCGCGCGCCACGTTCACGGTTGCGAAACACATGGGCAAAGGCGGCGATGCGGGTTTCGCCCGCCGCGAGCAGCTTTTTCATCGCAAATTCGGGACTGGTGTGCAGATAGCGCAGGTGCGGCAGGCCATCGTTGCCAATGGCCGTGGTGGCGAAGGCGTGCAGATGCGCCTCGTTTCCGGGGCTGATGGCCAGGCAGGCGGGGTCAACCTCGGTGAAATCCTGTTCGGCCAGCCAAACCCGGATGCCCGCCTGAATGCGGTTTCGGGCGATCAGCACAGGGCGCCGATCGGCGTGGGCTTGGGGCGTCCACCATGGGTTGGTCAAGATTTATGCCCTTTGGGCTAGAGATTTCGTTTCAGATGCGCTAAGCGCGGGCGCAACGCATTCAGCCCCCCCTATCGCGGGGCATATCAAGGCACAAGGAAAGAACCGTGGTCAAAGTCATCGCTTCGTCGCTGCGCAAGGGCAATATCGTTGAGTTGGAAAGCCGTTTGTATCTGGTGCTGAAGTCGGAAAACTTCCACCCCGGCAAAGGCACGCCGACGACATCGGTCGATATGCGGCGCATTTCGGACGGGGTGAAGGTGGCCGAGCGGTGGCGCACCACGGAGATGGTGGAAAAGGCCAGCGTGGACGAGCGCGAGTATGATTTTCTGTATGAAGATGGCGAAGGCTATCATTTCATGAACCCGGAAACGTACGAACAGGTGGCGGTGTCCGAAGATGTGGTGGGCGAGGACAAGGTGTTCTTGACCGATGGCATGAAGGTTTATCTGCAAACCTATGACGGGGCCGCGATTGCCATGTCGCTGCCGCAGCGCGTGACGGTTGAGATTGCGGAAACCGAGCCTGTGGTGAAGGGGCAGACCGCCTCGTCTTCGTACAAGCCCGCGATCTGCACCAATGGTCTGCGCGTGATGGTTCCGCCGCATATCGGGGCGGGGGTGAAGATCATCATCAACACCGAAGATTATTCCTATCAGGGCCGCACGCAGGACTGATCCTGCCGGGGGTTCAAGGCACCGGGGCCGCGCCGCAGGGTGCGGCCTTTTGCGTTTGGCTGAACGCTTAGCGCGGGGCGGGGTTTTGGGCCAGAAAGGCCATGATCCGGTCGGCCTGCGGGGCCAGTTCTTGGGCAAAATCGCCCGCAAAGTCCTGGAAGGCCGCAAGGTTCAACCGGTTGACGCCCAGCACAACATCGATCCCGGCCCCCAGCGCCTCGCCGATCAGGGGGCGAAAGCCGCGCCCGAGGGATTCGTGTTTGCCAAACTTATTCAAGATCAGGGCCTGCGCGCCGTCCATTCGGCCCGCCACCTGCGCCACCGCCATTTCCAAAGCGCCCGGATCCAGTTTGCAGCCCTTGGATCCCGCCCCAAGCCGTTGGTTGATCCGAACCAAGGGGCCGCCGCCCAGAATGCGCAGATCCATGTCACAATCGTCAAAGCCCATGCGGTCGGTGTTCAGCTGCACGCAGCCCGCCAGCCGAAGGCCGGCCGCCTCGGCCAAAGCCGCCGCCTGCGCCAAAAGCCGATCATTGGCCCCCCGTCCTGCCAGCGATACATAGCCCAGCCGCATTTTTCCCGCACCTTGACCCAAAATCTTGCGCCGCCCTGCATGACGCTTGATTTCGCAAAGCACAACCGCGCAAATTTGTTGACAGGTCAGGACCGAGCCTGTCACACTCTTTTTCGAACCATCGGTTCAAATAATAAACCGACGATGGTGCACCATCGCATCTGAAACAACAGAGGGAATGAAACATGTTTGGGAATAACCACAGCGCCGGGAGGGCACACGCATGAGCGAGATGTCCGGAATTCCGACCAATCAGTTGAAGAAGAACTCGCTTGGTGTCGCGTCGATCAGCTTTCTGGTCGTGTCAGCTGCGGCGCCCTTGACCGGCGCAGGGGGCGGCATTCCGCCGTCGATGTTGTTTGGCAACGGCGCGGGTATTGCTGGCAGCTTTGCGATTGTCACGATCATCTTGCTGCTGTTTTCGGTCGGCTATGTGGCCATGTCGCGCCATATCAAGAATGCCGGGGCGTTTTACGCCTTTACCGCGCAGGGTCTGGGCGGGCGGATGGGCGGGGCTGCGGCCCTGATCGCCATCTTGTCGTACAACTGCATGCAGGTCGGTCTTTTGGGCCTGTTCGGCGCGGTCGCCTCTGGCACCTTCGCCCAGTGGGGTCTGGTGCTTGACTGGTATATCTGGAGCTATATCGCCATCGCGGTGATCGCGGTTCTGGGCTACCGTCAGGTGGATCTTTCGGCCAAGGTGTTGATGGTGCTGGTGCTTTTGGAATTCGCCATCGTGGTCATTCTGGATGCATCGATCCTGATTTCGGGCGGGGATTCGGGGTTGAACCTGCAGCCCTTCACCTGGGGGCAGATCACCTCGGGGGTGCCGTCGATCGGGTTCTTGTTCTGCTTTGCAGGATTTATCGGGTTTGAGGCCACGACGATCTATTCGGAAGAGGCCAAGAATCCGTCTGTGACGGTGCCAAAGGCCACCTATATGTCGGTGCTGGCCATCGGGGTGTTCTATACGATCACCTCTTGGCTGATGACCATGGGGGTGGGCGTGGATAATCTGCTGCCGACCTTGCAAGGCATGCCTGACCCGTCGGCCTTCTTGTTTGAACTAGGGGGGCGTTATATTGGCGGCTCGCTGACCAATATCATGGGCATCTTGTTCATGACCTCGATCTTTGCGGCGGTTCTGGCGTTTCACAACGCGGTTGCCCGTTACAAGTTCGTGGCCGGGCGTGAGGGGATCTTGCCCGACCGGATCGGCACGACCCATGCGCAGCACCAAAGCCCGCATATCGGATCGGTCCTTCAAACGGTGATTGCCTTGGCCGTTGTGACGCTGTTCGTGGTGCAAGGTCTGGACCCGGTGCTGAACCTGTTTGTTTGGCTGTCCCAGTTGGGCACCTTGGGGATTTTGGGTCTGATGGCCCTGACCTCTTTTGCCGTGATCGGGTTCTTTTCCAAGGATGCGATGGGCGAGGGTGTGATTTCGACCAAGATCTTCCCGATCCTGACCGGGGTGGTGATGGGCTATCTGTTTGTCATCATCTTCCGCGACTTCGGGGCGCTGACGGGCGCAGCAGGCCTGCTGTCCTGGGGGTTGCCGGCCTTGGTGCTGGTGGCGGGGGCCATCGGGTTCATCTTGGCCTCGATGCTAGCAAGCCGGGATCCGGCGCGGTTCAAGGCCTTGGGCAACACAAAGTAAAGGGCGCTGCGGCGCAGCACAGGGCGGCCCGAAAGGGCCGCCCTTTTGCAGGGGTCAATATTTGAACGGCCCTTGCTGCGGCACGCCGGGCAGAACGCACAGCATTTCATACAGCAGATTTGCACCGATCAAGGCGGTGTTGCCCGACGGGTCATAGGGGGGCGACACCTCGACCAGATCGCCGCCGACAAGGTTCAGACCTGCCGCGCCGCGCACAATTTCCAGCCCTTGCCAAACCGACAGGCCGCCCGGTTCCACCGTGCCGGTGCCGGGGGCGAAGGCCGGGTCAAGGCTGTCGATATCATAGGTCAGATAGACCGGCGCATCGCCGATCTTGGCCCGGATTTCCGCCATCAGCGGGGTCAGCGATTTGTGCCAGCACGCCTCGGCCTGGATGACGGTCCAGCCTTTGCTGCGGCCCCAATTGAAATCTTCGGGGCTGTAACCGGTGCCGCGCAGGCCGATCTGGAACACTTTGTCATTGATCAGGCAGCCATCTTCCCAAGCGCGGCGAAACGGGCAGCCATGGGCCACGGTTTCGCCAAACATCGTGTCGTTGATGTCGGCATGCGCATCGACATGGATCAGCGCCACGGGGCCGTGCTTTTTCTTCATCGCCTTCAAGATCGGCCAGGTCAGCGTGTGATCACCGCCCAGTGTCAGGGGGATCGCGCCATCGGCCAGAATCGCGTCATAGGCCGCTTCGATGATGCCGACCGATTTCTTCAGATCGAAGGTGTTGATCGCCACATCGCCGATATCGGCCACCTGCAGATGGTCAAAGGGGGCGGCGCCTGTGGACATGTTATAGGGTCGCAGCATGCGGCTTTCATCGCGAATCTGGCGCGGGCCCAGACGGGTGCCCGGACGGTTCGAGGTGCCGATATCCATCGGGATCCCGACAAACGCCACGTCCAGACCCTTGGCATCGGGGGCGGTGGGCAGGCGCATCATGGTGGCAGGGCCGCCAAAGCGCGGCATGTCATTGCCGCCCAGGGGCTGGTTCAGGGTTCGGCTCATCCTTGGTCTCCTTCGAAGTTTGGCGCAGTGTACAGGCGCGGCCCGGGGCGGCAAGGCCATCCAAGACTTGCGCGCAGCGCGCGGTGCGGCCTATGTCATCGCCATGACATCTTTTTCGCGCACCCACCCGCAACTTTTTGGCTTTGCCGTGACTTTCGCCGGCGTCGCCTTCTTTTTTCCCGACGCCTTGGTGATCCGCCTTGTGGGGGTGGATACCATGACCGTCGCGGTCTGGCGCGGGCTGTTTGCCGGGCTGGTCACGCTGATCGGGCTGGCGCTGTTTGCGCCAAGCGCCTTTCGGGACTGGCGCATCCTCGCCTCGGGACCGGGGGCGGCGATCATGCTGCTACAGGGGATCGGATCGGTGTTCTTTCTGGGCTCCATCGGGGCGACAAGCGCGGCCAATGCGCTTTTGATCCTGGCCTCGGCGCCGTTTCTGTCGGCCCTGATTTCTGGGTATCTTCTGAAAGAACGGCTGAGCCCCGCCACATGGGGCGCCATCGTGGCGGTCTTTGCGGGTGTGGCGATCATTGCCAGCGGGTCTTTGCGCGGGGGCGGGCTTTTTGGGGACGGTCTGGCGCTGTGCAATGCGCTGACGATTGCGCTGTATTACATCGTTCTGCGCGCCGCGCCGGGGCGCAATCTGCTTTTGCCGATCGCGGTGGGATATCTGTTGACCAGTCTGATCGCCCTGCCCTTCGCCCCGCTGCCGCCGCTGGATCTGCGGCAATGGGGGCTTTTGGCGCTGTCGGGGGGGGTTATCTTGTCTGGGGGGGTGGCGCTGCTGGTGATCGGGCCGCGGTATCTGCCCGCAGCGGAGGTGACTTTGATCACGATGCTGGAAGTCGTGATCGGTCCCTTGTTGGTCTGGTGGGGACTTGGCGAAGTGCCCGCGCGCGCCAGTTTGATCGGCGGCGGCGTGATCGTGGCGGCCATCGCCCTGCACGCGGTGATCCGCCTTCGCGAGGGGTCACGTCAGGCTTGATCTTGCGGGCAGGGTCGGGTCAAATGGCGCACAGCATGAGGAAAACGCATGAAGCCGATTGATCCCAACGACCGCCGCGTGGCCAATATTCACAGCGATCCTTTCACATCCTTTGTCTATCCTGACGGGCTGGCCTTGGGCGATGCGATCTTGCAGCTGGATACCGATATCCCATTGGGAACCGGGTTCCACGTGTACCGCATGCCTGCGGGCATGACGACGCGCGGGCATCGGCACAACGGACATGAACAATTCCTGATCCTGGAGGGGGAATTGCATGAAAGCGACGGCACGGTGTTTCGGGCTGGCGATCTGGTATGGTACCGCGACGGGACCGAACACAACTCGCACACCCCGAATGGCTGTTTGCTGGCCGTGCACATCGTGGGGCCCGAAACCGCCGTATGATCAGGCCGGCCCGCGCCCGTATTTGGCCATGGCGGCCAAAAGACGGGCGGTCGGGATGCCCATGATCTTTCCGCCTGCGGGTTTGACCATGTCAAAGCTTTCATCGGCATTGGCGACGATGGCGTTGATCACGGCCTCGTCCACGGCCTGAACGACGGCCAGATACAGCGGATCCAGCAGCGTCCAGTTCAGCGAATGGCGCAGGATGACCGGTGGGGCCTGATCGGGGCAAGGCATGGGGTCGGCCACGGAAAAGGCCAGAAATATATCGCCCGAAGAATTGCCCGAGGGCGAGCCAGAGCGCGCGATGCCAAGGCCCGCACGGCGCGCCACGCCCTTCAAGATCGCATCGGACAGCGGGGCATCCGTGGCGACGATGGCGATGATGGAGCCCTGTTCGCGCCGGGCAAAGGTGTTGTCGGTGATTTCGGCCCCGACGGGAACGCCCGCGATCTGAAACCAGGGGCGGCGGCCATAATTGGCCTGCACCAATGCGGCCACGGTATAGTTTTGCCCGCCGATCGGCACGATGCGCGAGGCGGTGCCGGTGCCACCCTTGAATTCATACGCGATCATGCCCGCGCCGCCGCCGACTGACCCTTCGGCCACGGGGCCGCCCGTTGCCGCCCGCAGCGCGGCAAGCGCATGGTCGGGGCGCACATGCAGGGCATTGATATCATTCAAGACCCCGTCATAGGTTTCTGCCACGACGGGCATGGCCCAATCATGGCCAACGGTGAAATTCTGCGCATAGTTTTCCTGCATCCACCGCGTCGCCCCTTCGTGCGCGGCGCCGATGGCATGGGTATTGGTGATCAGGATCGGCCCCTGAAAATAGCCGGCGTCATTGATCCAATGGGTGCCGGTCATCTCTCCGTTGCCATTGAGCGAATGAAACCCGGCCCAGACCGGTTGGGGGAAATCGCGGTCAGGGCGGGGACGAATGGCGGTGACACCGGTGCGGCACTGGCGGGCGGGGTCGATCAAGGTGGTCATCCCCACGCTGACGCCCGGCACATCGGTGATGGCATTCAACGGGCCCGGCGTGCCCGAAAAGGGCAGACCAAGATCACGGGCGCGCGGTTTGGGGGCGCGGGGTTTGGGGGCGGTCATCGGGCAGGCTCCTGTGTTGGGGGGAGCCTGCCCTGCAGGGCTGGCCGCGTCAATCCGCCCAGTCGGGCGGCATCAGGGCGGCGGGCATGTTCTGGAAGGCGACCGGGCGCAGCCAGCGGCGGATCGACATCGTGCCGACCGAGGTCGCGCCAAAGTTCGTCGAGGCCGGATAGGGACCGCCGTGTACCTGAGCATCGACCACTTCGACCCCGGTGGGAAAGCCGTTGGCCAGAACCCGGCCTGCCTTACGCTCCAGCAGGGGCATCAAGGTTTGGGCCAGATGGATATCGGCGTCGTCCAGATGCAAGGTGCAGGTCAACTGGCCTTGCAGGCCGGCGGCGATGGCGACCATTTGGGCCGTGTCCTGCGCGCGGACGACCAGCCCAAGGGGGCCGAAGACCTCTTCGGCCAAGTCATGGTTGGCCAGCCAGTCGGAGGCCGAAACCTCAAACAATTGCGGGGTGGCCAGACGCTGATCGCAGGGGGTGGTCAGAACGGCCTGCACCCCGGTGCCCGCCGCGATGCGGCCGACCCCGGCCCGGTAGGCCTGGGCGATGCCATCGGTCAGCATGGTTTGCGCAGGAAGCGCGGCAAGGGCGGCCTTGGCGGCGGCAACAAAGGCATCGCCTTCGGGGCCTTGCAGGACAACAGCGATACCCGGATTGGTGCAAAACTGACCCGCGCCCATGGTCAGGCTGGCGGCCCAGCCTTTGCCAATCGCCTCGCCGCGGGCGGCGACGGCATGGGGCAACAAGAACATCGGGTTGACCGAGCCCAACTCCCCAAAGAAGGGGATGGGTTGAGCGCGCTGCGCGCAAAGATCAAACAGGGCCCGCCCCCCCATGAGCGAGCCGGTAAAGCCCACGGCCTGTATCATGGGATGGGTGACCAGCGCCTCGCCCACGTCGCGTCGCCCGCCTTGCACCAGACTGAAGACGCCCGGCGGCAGGGCGCAGGCGGTGAGGGCCGCCGAAATGGCTTGAGCCACGATTTCGCCGGTGCCGGGATGGGCCGAATGGCCCTTGACCACAACCGGGCAGCCCGCCGCGAGGGCCGAGGCGGTATCGCCGCCCGCGACGGAAAAGGCGAGCGGGAAGTTGGAGGCCCCGAACACGGCGACGGGGCCGATGGGACGCTGCATCATTTTCAGGTCCGGGCGCGGGGCCGGTTGCCGATCGGGCAAGGCGGCATCGTGGCGGCGGTCCAGCCAATCGTCTTTCAGGATATGGGCCGCAAAGAGGCGCAATTGGCCTGTGGTGCGGCCCCGCTCGCCTTCCAGACGGGCGGCGGGCAAGCCGGTTTCGCTCGTCCCGATCTCGGTGATCTCGGCGCCGCGCGCCTCGATCTCATCGGCGATGCGGTTCAAGAAGGCGGCGCGGGCGGCACGCGAGGTGGCCCGGTAGGCCGAAAACGCGGCTTCGGCGGCCTGAACGGCGGCCTCGACATGGGCGGGGGTTCCGACCGAAAAGAGGCGGGGCGCGCCGCTGGCGGGGGACGAGGAAAAGGTGGTTTCCCCCGCGATCCATTGGCCTGCGATCAGGTGGTGTCCGGTGAGCATCGTCGTCTCCTTGGTGGGGGTGCGTCGGGCCGCGTCAGGCTGCCAGAGTCCCCTTGGGATTTTCGGGAACAGAACTGTTACAGAACGAAGGGTTCGGTCATCAGGCGCCGTCCCAATGTCAGGGCATCTGCCACATGGGTCATGGGCGCAAGGTCAACCTCGCTTTGGCCAGCCGCCACAAGCGCATTCATGCGGGCATATAGCGCGGGGTATTCGCCCATGATGCTGTGCACGCCGCCGGCCGGTTTGCCGTCCAGTTCAAGAACATTGCCGCCCATGCGCAGATCAAGCCGCCCTTGGGCCGTATCCACCCGGATATCCCAGGTTTGCGGGCCGATCTGGCGCCAGTCAAAATCGGCGGTGACGCCGCCTGTAAAGGTCAACTCGGCCGCGATCGCGGTTTGGCAGTTTTCGGGAAACGTCAGCGTGGCCGCCGTCAGATGGACGGGGCTGGGCAGGATTTCGGTGAGGATCGACAAGGCGTTGATGCCCGGATCGAACACGCCCATGCCGCCGGGTTCAAAAACCCAATCCTGCCCGGGGTGCCATTTGCGCACATCCTCGCGCCAGGTGATATGGGCGCGGGTGACGGTTTTGCCCGCAAGCCAAGCCTTGGCGGGGGCCACGGCCTGCGCCATGCGGCTGTGCCACGTCGTGTAAAGCGTCAGCCCGCGCGCGGCGGCCAAAGACGCCAAAGCCTGAACTTCGGCCAAGGTGGCGCCGGGGGGCTTTTCCAGCATGACATGCCGTCCGGCCAAAAGGGCCGCCTGCGCAAAATCATAACGCGGTACGGGCGGCATGCACAGCGACACCACGGTCACATCCGGACGGGCGGCCAGAAAGGCCGCGAAATCGGTAAACGCCTCGACCCCCGGAACGGTGCCGCGCCGCGAGATGGTGGCCGCCAGATCCCAATCGGGGCTGGCGGCAAGCGCGGGCACGTGCTGATCAAGGGCGATCTTGCCAATGCCAACCAGTGCAAGCTTGGTTTTGGGCATCAGTGGCTCTCCCGTGCGACGGCGTTGCCCCGGCATCCGATCAGGAAATCAAGGTCTGCGCCCTTGTCGGCCCCCTGCACATGGTCGTGGTACAGTTTCGAATAACCGCCCGTCGGGGGTTGGACGGCAGGGGTCCAGGCGGCCAGACGGGTGGCCAGTTCATCATCGGAAATATCAAGATGAAGGCGGCGCGCCCCCACATCCAGTTCGATCATGTCGCCCGAGCGGACCACGGCCAGAGGGCCGCCGCGCGCGGCCTCGGGCGAGGTGTGCAGAACAACGGTGCCGTAGGCCGTGCCGGACATGCGCGCATCGGAAATGCGCACCATATCGGTGATGCCCTTGCGCAAGATCTTGGGCGGCAAGCCCATATTGCCCACCTCGGCCATGCCGGGATACCCGCGAGGACCGCAGTTTTTCAGGACCATCACGCAGGTTTCGTCGATATCAAGATCTTCATCTTCGATCCGGGCCTTGTAATCATCGATGTCTTCGAAGACCACGGCGCGGCCGCGGTGTTTCATCAGATGGGCGCTGGCGGCCGAAGGTTTGAGAACCGCGCCGTCAGGGGCAAGGTTGCCGCGCAGCACCACGATGCCGCCCGATTGCGTCAGGGCCTTGTCGGCGGGCAGGATGACATCGTCGTTGTCGTTGCGCGCCTCGCGCACCTCGTCCCAGATCGCGCCGCCGGACACGGTCAGGCTGTCTTTGTTCAACATGCCCGCCTCGCCCAGACGGCGGATGACGGCGGGCAAACCGCCGGCATAAAAGAATTCCTCCATCAGGTATTTGCCCGACGGCATCAGGTTGACGATCGTGGGCACATCGCGGCCCCATTGATCCCAATCGTCAAGGGACAGATCAACACCCACGCGGCCCGCGATGGCCAAAAGGTGGATGACGGCGTTGGTGGAACCGCCGATTGCCGCATTGGTGCGGATGGCGTTCTGGAACGCCTCTTTGGTCAGGATATCCGATGGTTTCAGATCATCCTTGACCATCTGCACGATGCGCCGGCCGGTCAGATGGGCCATCATCTTGCGGCGGCTGTCGACCGCTGGAATGGCGGCGTTGCCGGACAGGGTCATGCCCAAAGCCTCGGCCATCGAGGCCATGGTGCTGGCGGTGCCCATGGTGTTGCACGATCCCGCAGAGCGGCTCATCGAGGCTTCGGCCTCGACAAATTCGGCGGCCGACATGGTGCCTGCCTTGACGGCTTCGGAGAATTTCCACAGGTGGGTGCCGGACCCGACGCGCTCTCCGCGGAAATAGCCGTTCAGCATCGGCCCGCCGGAAACCATGATGGTGGGCAGATCAACCGAGGCTGCGCCCATCAACAGGCTGGGGGTGGTCTTGTCGCAGCCCACAAGGCAGACGACCCCGTCCATCTGCTGGCCGCGGATGGTTTCTTCGACGGCCATGGCGGCAAGGTTGCGGAACATCATGGCCGTCGGACGAAAACCGGATTCGGACACCGAAAAGACCGGCACTTCGACGGGCAGGCCGCCAGCCTCGTAGATGCCATGTTTGACCTTTTGGGCCAGATCATTGAGGTGAGCGTTGCAGGGGTTCAATTCCGACCAGGTGTTCAAGATGCCAATGACCGGGCGGCCATCAAACAGATCGGCCGGCAGGCCTTGGTTTTTCATCCAGCTGCGATGATAGATCGCGTCTTTGGAGGTGCCGGCAAACCATTCCTGCGAGCGGAGTTTGCGGGGCCAGACAGCAGGTTTGAAGGTCATGATATCCTCACAAGGGGCGAACGGGGGTGGCGCCGGTCTGGCGCGGGGCAAAGGCAAGCGGGTTCTTCAGCGACAGGCCAAGTTCGGGGGCGGCGATTTCAAAGGTATCCCCGGCCTGAGGCACGATGGCATCGGCAAAGGACAAGGTGGCGGTGCCAAACATATGCACATGCACATCGCCGGGTTGGCGGAACAGATCATATTTGAAATGGTGATGTTCCAGATTGGCATAGGTATGCGACATGTTCGCCTCTCCGGACAAGAATGGCTTTTCCCACAAGACCTTGCCATCACGCCAGATTTTTGACGTGCCGCGCAGATCGGCGGGCATGTCGCCCAGCAGGATTTCCGGGCCGAAAGAGGCGTCGCGCAGTTTGGAATGGGCCAGATACAGGTAATTGACCCGTTCGGTCACATGGTCGGAAAATTCGTTGGCCAGCGACCAGCCCAGACGATAGGGCATCCCGTCCGCGCCGATCAGATAGATGCCGGCCACTTCGGGTTCTTCGCCGCCATCTTCGGCAAATCCCGGCGCCGTCAGGGGTTGGCCGGGGGCAATGGCGGTAAAGCCGTTGCCCTTGTAGAACCATTCGGGCTGCACGCCGACAGAGCCGGCAGCGGGACGCCCGCCCTCAAGACCCATCTTGAACATGCGCATGGAATCGGTCAGCGCTGCCTCGCCGGTCAGCTTTGTGTGCATAGCATCGCGCGCCGCCGCAGAACCCAGATGGGTGAGCCCGGTGCCCGTGATATGCAGATGCGCCGGATCAGGATGGGTGATCGGCGACAGAACACGGCCCGCTTCAAGCAGGGCGGCCAGATCGACGACCTCGCCCAATCCGTGGTCGGCGATGATGGCGGTCAGGGGGCGGCCTTGGGCGATCGCCTCGTTTGCAAGCGCATAGGTTGAGGCCGCGCCTTTCACAATGGCCGCTTCAGAGCCGTGGCGGGCAACGACGGCCCGTTTTCCGGCGCCATCTTGGATTTGGGACAGGTGCATCAGGCCC
>CANHLE010000006.1 GCA_947461435.1 Paracoccaceae bacterium
AAGATGGGCGGAAAGATTTCAGTGACAAGTGAGTTGGGCCAAGGCGCGCAATTTCGTGTCGTCCTTCCGCTTCAAGACCCCCAAGGCGATGCCGGGCTGCCAGACCTGACGGGCCGCGATGTTTACCTGCTCGGCTTGCCCGCCCCCCAGGAAAAAGTCTGGCGCACCCATCTTCTTGCCTGCCATGCAACTCTGCACAGTCTGACAGCGCCCGCCCTTTTGACCAAGGCGACGGCCCTCAACGACAAGGCCACCGTAATCGTGTCCGATTGCGACGGCACACACGCCGTGCCCCTTGTTGACATTCTATCGATGATCGACAAAACGCCGACCTCCTTGCTGGTCTCGTTGACGCGGTTGCGCAATGGGGCGCCGCAATCCGGCAATCCAAGGATCATGCCCATTCAGGCCGCACCCTTGGTCTTTTCCGATCTGTTGCGGGTTTTGCACCGCATAAAAAACCTCGGCCGCGAACACACTGTCAACGCGATTTGGGCAAAAGGCGATCCGGCCGAAAAGGCTGCGCCGTCCAAACTGCGGATTCTGCTGGCCGATGACAACGATATCAACCTGATGGTTCTGTCCAGCCAACTGGAACATCTGGGCGCCGATGTCACCACGGCGCCAAACGGCTTGGACGCCTTGGAAAAGTGGAAAAACCAATCTTTCGATCTTGTTTTGACAGATTGCCAAATGCCCGGACTGTCCGGTTTGGAACTCGCCCAGAAAATGCGGGCGATCGAATTGAACGAAGACAGACCCCACACAGCCCTGTTGGCCATCACGGCAAGTGCGCTGCCCGAAGAATTGCAAACCTGCCTGAACGCGGGCATGGATGCGGTCCTGATCAAACCGATAAAACTTGCAGAACTGTCGCGCGCCTTGCAACGCTTTGCGGCCTGACGGCCCACCAAACGACATCGGGCCAGAACGACACGCGCTCTGGCCCGATCGTCACGTCGCAACCCATTCAGGCGTTACTTTGCCTCAACCGGCTCGGCGTCCATGTCTGCATGGCGTGGGTCACGGGGCGGGCGCCCGATAACGTCGCGCAATTCATCCAGTTCGATAAAGTTATCCGCCTGACGACGCAATTCGTCGGCAATCATCGGGGGTTGGCTTCTGATGGTCGACACCACCGAAACACGCACGCCCTGACGCTGAAGGCTTTCCACCAAAGGCCGAAAATCCCCGTCACCCGAGAAGATCACGATATGATCCAAACGCGGTGCAAGCTCCATGGCATCGACAGTCAACTCGATGTCCATATTGCCCTTGACCTTGCGGCGTCCCTGGCTGTCCGTGTATTCCTTGGCGGGCTTCGTCACCATGGTAAAGCCGTTGTAGTTCAGCCAATCAACCAGAGGGCGAATCGGCGAATACTCGTCATTTTCAAGCAGTGCGGTATAATAAAAAGCCCTAAGCAGCTTTCCGCGGCGCATGAATTCCTGACGTAACAGCTTGTAATCTATGTCAAATCCCAAAGACTTCGCAGCCGCATAAAGATTTGAACCATCGATGAACAACGCCAGGCGCTCATCCTTGTAAAACATCAACTTTCCCCTCGTAAAACAATGATTTCCATGAAATGACGTTTGGAATAGAGTGGTATCCCAGACTAGCTTCGTGAAACCTGCGGTAATTAAACAACCGCTCTAAGGCGTTACAAGCAATTCTATACTAATCTCCCTCATGAACTATACGGAAGAATATATTGCTTGGTCGGAATAGCCGCACGCTCCTCGTCGCTCTGGGCGGGAACCTGCCGTTCAACGGCCGCCCGGCTGGCGAATCTGTCCTTGCCGCGGCGCAGATGATTCAAGATCGCCTTGGCGCCACAGGAACGCTCAGTCGGCTGTTCCAAACACCGGCATTCCCGTCCGGTTCTGGCCCTGACTATGTCAATGCCGCCCTGCGTCTGACCGCTCCCCCCGGTTCCACAGCCGACGATGTCCTGTCGATACTGCATGACATCGAATCGGCCTTTGGCCGCCAACGGCTGTCCCGCTGGGCCGGCCGCACCCTTGATCTGGATCTTCTGGCTCTTGCCGATTTGGTTCTGCCCGACCCATCGGTACAGGCCCATTGGCGCAATTTGCCGCTGGGCGATCAGGCACAACAGGCCCCCGACCGTCTGATCCTGCCCCATCCGCGGCTGCAAGATCGCGCATTCGTGCTGGTTCCCTTGGCGGATGTGGCCCCCGATTGGCGGCATCCAGTGCTTGGCCGCACGGTCACCGAAATGCTCGCGGCCCTCCCCACCGCCGAGGTTGAAAGCGTTCTCGCCCTGTAAAACTCTTGGAATTGTTGGGCATTGGGCCTATTCTTCGCTTGTCAATCGGGTGACTTGCCCCTAGATAGGCGCTTCCCGATCCCCTTTGTATTGGAGTCGTCCATGGCCCGCGTGACGGTTGAAGATTGCGTTGACAAGGTTCCGAACCGGTTCGAACTTGTCATGCTTGCAGCGCATCGTGCGCGCGAAATCACGGCCGGGTCGCACCCAACGGTCGACCGCGACAACGACAAGAACCCTGTCGTCGCGCTGCGCGAGATTGCGGATGAAACGCAGGCCGCCAACGCCCTGCGCGAACGCATGATCGAATCGCACCAGACCCAGATCGAGGTGGACGAGCCAGAAGAAGACCAGATGGCGCTGTTGATGTCAGGCGAAATGGATCGTCCGATGCACGACGAAATGTCCGAAGAGCGGATGCTGCGCCAACTGATGGAAGCGCAAGGCGACAACTAGGGCCCTGCCAAGGGCGACAAGGCATAGCCATGATTACCGTTGATGCCGAAGACCTTATCGCCCTCGTCCGCAACTACAATCCGCGCACGAATGCCGACCTGATCCGGCAAGCCTATGGCTATGGCCGTCAGATGCATGATGGCCAGTTTCGCAAATCCGGCGAGCCCTATTTTACGCATCCTGTGGCCGTCGCCGCGATCTTGACCGAACAGCATCTTGATGACGCCACCATCATCACTGCCTTGCTGCACGATACGATCGAAGACACCAAATCAACCTATTCCGAGGTCGTGCGTCTGTTTGGCGACGAGATCGCCGAATTGGTGGACGGGGTCACCAAGCTGACCAATCTGCAATTGTCTTCGACCGAAAGCCAGCAGGCCGAAAACTTTCGAAAACTGCTGATGGCCATGTCGCGGGATCTGCGGGTGATTCTGGTCAAATTGGCTGACCGCCTGCACAACATGCGCACCATCAAAAGCATGAAACCGGAAAAGCAGGCCCAAAAAGCCCGCGAAACCATGGAAATCTATGCGCCGCTTGCCGGACGCATGGGGATGCAATGGATGCGCGAAGAGCTGGAGGATCTGTCTTTTCGCGTGCTGAACCCCGAAGCACGCTCTTCCATCATGCGCCGGTTCTTGATGCTTCAGCGCGAATCTGGCGATGTTGTACACCAGATTTCGGCCGATATCCGCGCCGAGTTGGACAAGTCGGGCACCGAGGCAGATGTTTATGGCCGCGCGAAAAAGCCCTACTCGATCTGGCGCAAGATGCAGGAAAAGGATCTGGCCTTTTCCAGCCTGTCCGACATCTATGGCTTTCGGGTGATCTGCGGGTCTGTCGCAGATTGCTACGCGATCTTGGGCGAAATTCACCAACGCTGGCGCGCGGTTCCGGGCCGGTTCAAGGATTACATCAGTCAGCCCAAGAACAACGGCTACCGCTCCATCCACACCACCGTTTCGGGGCGCGATGGCAAACGGGTCGAAATTCAGATCCGAACCCGCGAAATGCACGAGGTCGCCGAAGCAGGCGTCGCCGCCCATTGGTCCTATCGTGAAGGGGTCCGCGCCCGAAATCCCTTTGCCGTCGATCCGGCAAAATGGATCTCGACCCTGACCGAAAAGCTCGACGAAGGCGATCACGACGAGTTTTTGGAAAACGTCAAACTCGAGATGTATTCCGATCAGGTGTTCTGCTTTACGCCCAAGGGCGATGTTATTCAGCTGCCCCGCGGCGCCACGCCGATTGATTTTGCCTATGCGATCCACACCCGCATCGGCAATGCCACCGTGTCGGCCAAGATCGATGGCATCCGCGTGCCGCTGTGGACGCGGCTGAAGAACGGCCAATCCATTGAAATCATCACCGCCGAAGGGCAGCGCCCGCAATCCAGCTGGATCGACATCGCCACCACGGGCCGCGCCAAGGCCGCCATCCGCAAATCGCTGCGCGAAGAGGATCGGGGCCGCTTTGTCAAACTGGGCCACGAACTGGCCCGCGCCGCCTTTGAACACGTCGGCAAGAAAGCCACCGACAAGGCACTGCGCACAGCCGCCAAGATGTTGGGCGTATCGGACGAAGACGAACTTCTGGCGCAGCTCGGCGCGGCCGAACTGACCGCCCGGCGCGTTGTGGAAACCTTGTATCCCGAACTCTCGCTCAGTCAGGCCGAAGAGGTGGATCAGGCCCGCGCCGTCCTTGGCCTGTCCTCCGATCAAGATACCCGCCGCGCGCCCTGCTGTCAGCCCGTACCCGGAGAGCGAATCGTCGGAATCACCTATCGCGGGCAGGGCGTTGTCGTGCACGCCATCGATTGCCCCTGCCTGGAAGAGTTTGAAGAACAGCCAAATCGCTGGGTTGATCTTCATTGGCACGCCGGCCGCCACGCTGCGGTGAACACAGTCTCGTTGGAATTGACGATTTCCAACGACGCGGGCGTTTTGGGACGGATCTGTACCTTGATTGGCGAACAGAAGGCCAATATCTCTGACTTGCGGTTCACACAGCGCAAGCCCGATTTCTACCGGTTGCTGGTTGATGTTGAACTGCGGGACGTAGAGCATCTGCACAAGGTTATGACGGCGCTCGAGGCGGAAACGGATGTGGCGCAAGTGGCGCGGCACCGCGATGTGACACGCAAGCCCTGACGGGCAGGAAGGACGCAAGGCCGAAATGGTCTTCAAACGCCGAGAACCTTTGGGCTGGATCGCATGGCTTCGCGAGATGGTATATCCACGCGGCGGCTTTGTGCGCGCCACGCGGTATGTCATCCACCGGATGAGCCGCCTGCCGGACGAACCGCACCGCATCGCGCGCGGCCTGTTTGCAGGCTCGCTCATCGGCTTTCTTCCCCTGCCGGGCATGCAATTTGTGGCGGCCTGGGGCGCGGCGCGGCTGATGCGCGGCAATGTCCTTGCGGCGCTGTTGGGCACCTTCAACACCAATCCCTTGACCACGCCCTTCTTCGCCGTCTTTGCCATGTCGCTGGGCCATTGGCTTTTGGGCGTGCAGGCCCCCCTAAGCGCCGAAGGAATCGCCATCGCCTTTGGCCACGCCGGACAAGACCTTTGGCGCAACTTCCTTGCCATCTTCACAGATGCACGCATGGAATGGGGCGGTCTGCTGAACTTCTGGCACGATATCTATGTGCCTTATTTCATTGGGGCTTTGTTGCCCGGCATCATCTTGTCGCTGATTGCCTACTATGTGACGATCCCGATCGTCGAGGCCTATCAAAAGGCCCGCGCCGCCAAATCGGACGAACGCAAGGAACGCCGCCGCAAACTCAAAGCCACCCTGGTGGAGGCCGCCGCGCGCTTTAAGCCGCATCGCGATGGCAAGGCAGAACCTGATATGACCGATGAGAGTGGCCCCGGCGCGCCCTAAGTTTCAACGACACCTGTCTGCAAGAGGATAAAATGGAAAAGCTTCGCCTTGGGGTAAACATCGACCACGTCGCGACACTGCGCAACGCGCGCGGTGCGGCCTGGCCCGATCCCCTGCGTGCCGCGATGCTCGCGGAAGCGGCCGGCGCAGATGGCATCACGGCCCACCTGCGCGAAGACCGCCGTCACATCCGCGATGCAGACATGTCCGCCCTGATGGCAGGCATTTCCGTGCCCTTGAACTTCGAATGCGCCGCGACCGAAGAGATGGCCGCCATCGCCCTGCGCCTGCGCCCACATGCGGTTTGTCTTGTCCCCGAAAAGCGCGAAGAGCGGACAACCGAAGGCGGGCTTGATGTGGCGGGCGATGAAAACCGTCTGGCGCATTACATCACGCCCCTGCGCGAGGCGGGGTGCCGCGTCTCCATGTTCATTGGCCACGACGAACGACAAATCCGCGCCTCGGCCCGCATCGGGGCCGCCGTCGTCGAATTGCATACCGGCCACTATTCCGAACTTTTGGCCGACGGCCGTGACACCGAGGCCGAGGCCGAACTTGACGCCCTGCGTCGCGGCGCGGCGCTGGCCCATGCCTTGGGTCTCGAAGTGCACGCAGGCCACGGCCTGACGTTTGATAACGTCGGCCCCATCGCCGCCATTCCCGAAGTGCGCGAATTGAACATCGGCCATTTCCTGATCGGCGAGGCGGTGTTCATGGGCCTTGGTTCCGCCATCGAAGAGATGCGCCGCCGCATGGACGAGGCCCGGGCATGACCGGCCGTCAATCGCACCGTTAAGGGCGGCCAGATGATCCTTGGCATCGGCACCGACCTTGCGAATATCGACCGGATCGCGGCCGTTCTGGATCGGCACGGGGATCGGTTTCGCAATCGGGTCTTCACCGACCGCGAACAGGCCAAGGCCGAAGGCCGCCCTTTGGCCATCGCGGCAACCTATGCCAAACGCTGGGCCGCCAAAGAGGCCTGTTCAAAGGCCTTGGGCACGGGTTTGCGCATGGGCATCGCCTGGAAGGACATGGCCGTGTCAAACCTGCCGTCGGGCCAACCCGTCATGCACCTGACAGGCTGGGCGGCCGAACGGTTGGCCGCCATGACGCCGCCCGGCCATTCTACAGTGGTCCACGTCACCCTGACCGATGATCACCCTTGGGCCCAGGCCTTTGTGGTGATCGAAGCGCGCGCCTTTGGCGATCCGTCCCCGCCCACCTTGACTCCGCCCCCGCCCGCGCGCATGTAGCCGGCACCAGACAAAAGGCGATATTCCATGGCGAAATCCGAAGGCGGCATTGGCGAAACCATCAGAACAGTGTTCTGGGCGCTCTTGATCGCGGGCATCTTCCGGACGGTGTTCTTTCAACCCTTCTGGATCCCTTCCGGGTCGATGAAAGAAACGCTGCTGGTCGGCGACTATGTCTTCATCAACAAGATGGCTTACGGGTATTCAGCGGTCTCTTGCCCCTTCTCGATCTGCCCCATCTCCGGCCGCCTGTTCGGGTCAGAACCCGAGCGCGGTGATGTTGTGGTGTTCCGTCACCCCGCAAATGGCAATGATCTGGTCAAGCGCCTGATCGGTCTGCCCGGTGACACGGTCCAGATGAAAGAGGGCCTTTTGTACATCAACGGCGCCGTCGCCCCGCAAGTCGCCGACGGAGAATTCACCGAAATCTTCGAAAAACAAGGCCCGATGCAAAGCCTTCCGTTGTGCAAGAACGTCGTGTCGCTGGGCGAAACCTGCGTGAACGACCGCGCGCTTGAAACCCTGCCCAATGGCGTGGTGCATCCGGTGTTGAACGTGTCCAACGATCGCCCCGGCGATACAACCGACGCCGTCACCGTGCCCGAGGGGATGTATTTCTTCATGGGCGACAACCGCGACAACTCGCTCGACAGCCGTTTTCCACAAACCGCCAATGGCGTGGGTTTTGTGCCGTATGAAAACCTGATCGGCCGGGCCGAGCGTATCATCTTCTCCTCTGCCGGTGACCGGATCTGGTATTTCTGGACATGGCGCGCTGACCGCTTCTTCAAGGCGGTGGATTGAAGCTTTCTGCAGATCTTCTCGCCTTCCAAGGCCAAATTGGGCACAGCTTCCACGAGCCCGCGCTTTTGCTGCGCGCGGTCACCCACGCCTCCATCTCATCGCCCACCAAGCCTGACAACCAGCGCCTCGAATTTCTGGGCGACCGGGTTCTGGGTCTGGTCATGGCCGAGGCGCTGCTGGGCGCCGATGGCAAGGCGTCCGAAGGCCAACTTGCGCCGCGCTTCAACGCCTTGGTGCGCAAGGAAACCTGCGCCGAGGTGGCCCGCGACATCGGTCTGGGCGACGTTTTGAAACTGGGCCGCTCTGAAATGATGTCCGGCGGCCGCCGAAAAGAGGCCCTCCTGGGCGACGCGATGGAGGCAGTGATCGCCGCCGTCTATCTGGATGGCGGCTTTGATGCGGCAAAGGCGCTGGTCCTGCGCCTGTGGAAAACCCGCATCGGCGCCGTCGATCATGACGCCCGCGACGCCAAGACCAGCCTGCAGGAATGGGCGCAGGCGCGCGGCATGGCCCCCCCCAATTACACCGAAACCGGCCGTGACGGGCCGGACCACCAACCGATGTTCACCGTATCGGTGCAACTGGAGAATGGCGCGGCCGAATCCGCTCGCGCTGGATCGAAACGCGTGGCCGAACAAGCCGCGGCCCGGGCCCTGATGGCCCGGCTGGAGAAAACAGATGAATGACGTTCCCGAAGGCGCCCGCGCCGGATTTGTCGCCCTGATCGGAGAGCCGAACGCCGGCAAATCTACCCTTCTGAACCGCATGGTCGGCGCCAAGGTGTCCATCGTGACGCACAAGGTGCAAACCACCCGCGCGCGCATCCGCGGCGTGTGCATGGAAGGCGTCAGCCAGATCGTCTTCGTCGATACCCCCGGCATCTTTCGCCCGCGCCGCCGTCTTGACCGCTCGATGGTCAAGGCCGCTTGGGGCGGGGCTTCGGATGCCGATGTCGTGGTCCTGCTGATCGAGGCGACGCGCGGCATCACCGAAGGCGTCGAGGCGATCATCGCCCGCATCGCGGACGAAATGCCCAAGGGCAAACCGGTGGCTCTGGCCATCAACAAGATCGACCGGGTCAAAGCCGAAACCCTGCTTGAACTGGCGGAATCCTGCAATGCCGCCTTCCCCTTCGCCAAGACCTTCATGATTTCGGCCGAAAAGGGATATGGCGTCAAAGATCTGCGCGAATGGCTGGCCGAACAGATCCCCTCTGGCCCTTGGTATTACCCCGAAGATCAGATCGCCGATCTGCCCATGCGCATGATCGCGGCCGAAATGACCCGTGAAAAGCTGACACTGCGCTTGCACGAAGAACTGCCCTATCAGTTGACGGTGGAAACCGAAAAGTGGGAAGACAAATCCGACGGCACCACCCGCATTGACCAGATCATCTATGTCGCCCGCGATGGCCACAAGGGCATCCTGCTGGGCGCCAAGGGCGAGACGATCAAGCAAATCGGCTCGGCCGCCCGCGCCGAGATTTCGGAATTTCTGGGCCGGACCGTGCACCTGTTCCTTCAGGTCAAAGTGCGCCCCAACTGGCTGGAAGAGGCCGAGAGATATTCCGAAATGGGGCTTGATTTCAAAGATGGCGATGCCTGACCGGGCCCTTGCCTGCCGCCCTGCCTTGGCCGCCGCAGGGCGGGCTTAAGACATGGGCGCGCGCCTTGCCACGGGCATCTGGGTATCTGCCTATCTGACCCGCCTTCGGCTGGCAGATATCCCGGTCTATGTCACGGCCAAGGGCGATGAAACCTCCGGTGCGGTCATCGTCAAGGTGGCCACGCTGGATGGCCGGGCCCGCGCTGTTCAACGCTCCTATGACCTGAACACCGGCTCGCGAGTCTGGATCACCCTTGCCGAGGGCGATGAGCGTTCCGTGGACGAGGTGTTGGCCCGCCAAAAATCGCGTGACCGCGATCTGTGGGTTCTGGAACTGGAAGATCGCCAAGGACGCACCCTGCTGGGCGAAGAGGGTCTGGACTGATCCCGCGCGGGGCCGCACAATCACCCGATGGAATGGCAGGATCAGGGCATGGTGATCGCGGTGCGCCCGCATGGCGAAACCTCGGCGATCGTCGAGGCGTTCACCGCCTTGCATGGCCGCCATTCCGGCGTGGTGCGCGGCGGAACCTCGCGCAAAAAGGCCGCCTTCCTTCAACCCGGCGCGCAGGTGGCGCTGTCTTGGCGCGCGCGTTTGCAAGATCACCTTGGTGCCTTTGACATTGAACCCATCCATTCCCGCGCCGCCCTGATGGGCGATCGGGCTGGCCTTGCCGCCTTGAATGCGGTCTGCGCCTTGCTGCATCTTGCGCTGCCGGAACGCGAATCGCATCCCGCCCTTTACGACGCCACCATCGGCTTTGTGAACCGCGTCGAATCTGGCCTTCCCGGATGGCCCACCGACTATCCCCGATGGGAACTTGCTTTGCTGCAAGACCTCGGTTTCGCCTTGGATCTGGAAAGCTGTGCCGTCACCGGCGCGCGCGAGGGGTTGGCCTATGTCAGTCCCCGCACGGGCCGCGCCGTCAGCATCGACGGTGCGGGTGATTTCGCGCCGCGCCTTCTGCCCCTGCCGCGTTTCCTGCGCCCGGGCGGCAATCGGGGCGACGCGCTTGATGCGCAAGACATCACCGATGCCCTGCGCCTGACGGGTCATTTCCTGAACCTTGGTCTTGAACCCATCCTCGCTGGCCGCCCGCTTCCCGAAGCGCGGGTGCGCCTCGCCGCCGTCTTGGCACGCTGACAGCCGCCTCACGCGCGCTCACCTTTGTGTGCCCTCACGCCCATGGGATACGCCGTGATCGCCCCCACGCGCTAAGGCTGGTTTCGGGCACAAGCCTGCCCCTCAACCCAGACGATCAACATGGAGATTTCAAATGATCCGATTTGCCCCCCTGACCGCCGTGATCCTTGGCCTTGGCAGCCTCTCCCTTCCCGCACTCGCCGACGAAATGATGGACCCGATGACCATGACCTGCGCCGACCTGATGGCCATGGATATGGACGGCATGATGAAGGCCGGAACCGTCCTGAAAGAGGCGATGAAGGACGACGCAAAGATGATGGCCATGACCGACGAAGAGGTAATGAAGGCCGCCGAAGAAGCCTGCAAGATGCATGGCGACGGAACGGTGATGGACGCCGTCAAGATGTAACCCGCTGGGCGGCCGTCACGGGCCGCCCTTCATCCCCTCACGCTTGCGTGACATTTTATACGAATGCACCCTTGAAACCGGGCGGGCATGCCCCCAAATCACGCTGTGCAGGCCGGGCCCCTCTGGCGGCATGTTCAGTTCATGAACAGCCGTGATGTCGGACTGCACTCGAGCGCGCTCGGGTCGGCCCGGTTTCTTGCCAGCCTGCCCAAGCCGCATCCCGTAACACCAGGAGGCGACTTTGGATTTTCTCTTCACCTTGTTTCTCGGCACACCCATCTGGATGTGGTTCACCTTTATCGGCGTGGTCTTGGCCCTGTTGGTCTTGGATCTTGGCCTTCTGAACAAGGGCGATCACGAAATTGGCGTGGCCGAAAGCTTGAAACTTTCGGCATTGTATATCGCCTTGGGCTTGGGCTTTTCCGGGTTCATCTATTGGCAAATGGATTTCACCTCCACCGCCCATTACCTCACCGCCTTTGTGGTCGAAAAAACCCTCGCTCTGGACAACATCTTTGTCATCGCGCTGATCTTTTCCTTCTTCGCCATCCCCCGCGCCTATCAGCACCGCGTGCTGTTCTGGGGTATCCTTGGGGTGATCGTTCTGCGCGGATTGATGATCGGCCTTGGCGCAACCCTCGTCGCGCAGTACCACTGGATCCTCTATATCTTCGCGGTCTTCCTGATCCTGACAGGGGTGAAGATGCTTTTCGCCTCGGGCGAGAAAACCCATGACATCGCCTCGAACCCGGTCTTGAAATTCTTCAAGCGCCGCATGCGCGTCACCGAAGATCTGCACGGCAACAGCTTTTTCGTCACACAGCCCGATCCGGGCACGGGCAAACTGGTCACCTTTGCCACGCCCTTGTTTCTGGCGCTGGTGCTGATCGAAATTGCCGACCTGATCTTCGCGGTGGATTCGGTCCCGGCCGTGTTCACCATCACAACCGATCCCTTCATCGTCTACACCTCGAACATCTTCGCGATCTTGGGCCTGCGCGCGCTTTACTTTGCCTTGGCCGCCATCCTGCACCGCTTCGCCTATCTCAAGTACGCGCTGTCGATCCTTTTGATCTTCATCGGCTCCAAGATCTTCATCGCGGAACTGATGGACTGGGAAAAGTTCCCCGCCTCGCTCTCGCTGGGCATCACCTTTGCGATCCTTGCCGCGGGCGTGCTGTTTTCCTTGTGGAAAACAAAGGATGCCACGGGCGATCAAAAAACGGTTCAGTGATCATAATCCTGCTCTGCACGGCCCCGAAGATCTCTTCGGGGCCGTTCCTTTTGCGGCCCCGGCACCGTGGGCGGAAATCGGTCTTGCAATTTTGCAAGAAATCCCCACAGTCCGCGCATGAACCTTCCACCCCCCCTTGGTCCCCTCGGCCCGCGCCTTCGCGCTTTGCGCCTTGCCAAGGGCCTGTCGCTGGCCGACCTTGCCGCACAAACCGGCGTGTCCGAGGCGACCTTGTCGCGCATCGAAACCGGCCTTAGTCAGGTTTCTGCCCCCCATCTGTATGGCCTCGCCGCCCGGCTTGGCGTGGATATCTCAACGTTCTTCACCGATCCCGCCCCCCGCGGCACCCGCGCCCTGACCCGCGCGAACCACGGACAGCCCTTTGACAGCCCCCGGCTGTCCGCCCGGTTGCTGGCGGGCGATCTGCCACACAAATCGATGCACCCCTTCGTGAACACCGTTTGCGCCACCACGGTTGAGGCGGCAGGCGGCCTGTCCGCCCATGCGGGCGAGGAATTCTTGCACGTCCTGTCCGGCCATCTCATTCTCCATTCGGCAGCGCATCCGCCTCTGGCCCTTGGCCCGGGTGACAGCCTGTATTTCGATGCGCGCGATCCGCACGCCTATACCGCCCGGCACGACCCTGCGACCTTTCTGGTCGTCTCCTCTTCTGACCCTGACCCCCAAGGAATCTCTGATGTCCGCACCGATCCTCGCTGAAGTCGTTCTGCCCACCCAAGACCTGCGCGCCGACCTGCCGTTTTATACCAAAACCCTGGGCCTTCGGCTTGAAAACATCTTCCCGGCCGATAATCCCTCGGTCGCCAGCCTGTCCGGCCATGGGCTGCGCATCCGCATCGAAAAGAATGCACCGGGGCCCGCGGGAAAAATCCGCATCCTGACCGATGATCCCGCCCAGTTTCCCGGCGACCCACACCTGACCGCCCCCAACGGCACCAGCATTGAAATCGCACCCCTGAACCCGCCTTTGGTTCAACCGCCGACCCTGCACGAATTTGGCGTTCGCCGCCTGCGCGATTCCGCCCCTTGGGTGATTGGCCGGGCGGGCATGCACTACCGTGATCTGATCCCCTCGCGCCTTGGCGGCGCGATGATCGCCAGCCATATCCGCATCCCCGATGGGGGCCCGGTTCCCGACATGGTGCATTACCACACCGTCGGCTTTCAGCTGATCTATTGCTATCGCGGCTGGGTGGACGTTCTGTACGAAGATCAAGGCGGCATGATGCGCCTGTCCGCAGGCGATTGCGTGATCCAGCCGCCCGGCATCCGCCACCGCGTCTGCGAGGCATCGGCCGCCATCGAAGTGATCGAACTGGGCGTGCCTGCCGAACATATTACCACCATCGATCATGGCATGACCCTGCCAAACGGGCAGGGCGATCCGGCGCGCGAATGGCAGGGCCAACGCTTTGTCCATCACGTCAAGGATACCGCCCTCTGGCACCCCTTCCGGATCCCCGGCTTCACCTGCCGCGATACGGGCATCGCCGCCGGCACCAAGGGGGTGGCCAATATCCAGATCGCCAGATTTGATGGCACCGCCACCCCCCCCGCCAGCCGCCACGACAGCGACATCCATTTCACCTTTGTCATGGAAGGTTCCATGGTCTTGCAGGCCGATGGCCAGCCTGACCGCGATCTTGCCCCCGGCGATGCCTTTGTCCTGCCGCCCGGGCTGCGCGCCCGCTACACGGCCTGCTCTGACGATCTGGAAATACTGGAGGCAAGCCTTCCGGGCGACTTCAAGACAGAATTTCTGGCATAAAGTTAGGGGCCGGGGGCGTTTGGTCCCCGGCTTACCCCGCCGGACCGCCGTCCAGACCAAAGCCGTCGATCGCCGACAACAAGCCACGCAGCCCCGCGCGATAATCCGGATATTTCAACTGATATCCCAATTCCTGCTTCATCTTGTCGTTCCGCACGCGCTTGTTCTCGGCATAAAAGCTGCGGGCCATCGGCGTCATCTCGGCCTGATCATAGGGAATGCCCGGCGGTTCCGGCAGACCCAAAAGCTGCGCGGCATAAGACAGCACATCTTCGGGCGGGGCCGGATCATCGTCGCATAGATTATAGGCTTGCCCCGGTTCAGACCGCAGGATCGATACCAGAACCGCCCCTGCGATGTCGTCGACATGAATGCGCGAAAACACTTGCCCCGGCTTCAAGATCCGCCGCGCGCTGCCGTCTCGCACCTTTTCAAACGGCCCGCGTCCGGGGCCATAGATCCCTGCCAGACGAAAGATGTCCAGCGGCAGCCCCGTCGCCTGCCACGCGGCTTCCGCCGCCACCCGCGCCTCACCGCGCGCGGTGCTGGGCGTCAGGGGGGTTTGCTCGTCGACCCATGCCCCGGCGTGATCGCCGTAAACCGCCGTGGTCGACAGATATCCCACCCATTGTGGCTGCGCCGCCGCAAGGACCGCCCCAAAGGCGGCCAAGGTCGGGTCCGCGCCTGCCTCGGGCGCAACCGAAATCAGGATATGGCTGGCCTGTGCAATTTCAGCCGCCACCTGCGGGCCCCAAAGCACGGGCGTCACCCCGCTCGCCGCGATCTGGGCACAGGCCTGCGGCCGCCGTGTCGTCCCCAAAACCTGCCAGCCCCGCGCCAGCAAGGACGGGGCAAGTGCGCTGGCCGAATAGCCGTGACCGATGGAAAGCAATCTGTTCATGGCGCGACTATGTTCATCCGCGCGCCAAACGGCAAGGGCCGAACCACAGGGCCGCGCTGTCACCAAGACTTCACTTGCACGCGCGCCTCATGTTCTATTTATATGTCCGATCAAAAAATGGACGAAAAGATGCAAGACGATTTAATCACTTACCTAACCCCGCCCCCCATGCCCACGCAAATGTTCACCGATGCGGACAGGGCCGTCACCGCGCTAGAGGCGCTGTACACTCAGGCGACCGATTTTCTGATCGAAGAATTCTCCAAGGTCGTGACCAAGGGCAAACCCCAAACGCGGATCCGCGCCTATTACCCCGAAATCCGCCTGTCGGTCACCAGCCACCTGAAGGCGGACAGCCGCCTTGCCTTTGGACACGTGGCCAAGCCGGGCGTTTATGCGACCACCATCACCAACCCCGGCCTGTTTCGCAACTACCTGATCCAGCAGCTTGCCCTCTTGATGGAAAACCACCGCGTTCCCGTGCAGATCGGCCCATCTGACACGCCCATCCCGGTGCATTTTGCCGTCGCTGGCCGCCCCGAGGTTTCGGTGCCTCAGGAAGGCACGCTCGACTTCTCGCTGCGCGACGTCTTCGATGTGCCCGACCTTGCCACCACCAACGATGACATCGTCAACGGCACCCGGCACTTCAATCCGGACGGCTCTTATCCCTTGGCACCCTTCACCGCGCAGCGCGTTGATTATTCGCTGGCCCGCCTGTCGCATTACACGGCAACCGACGCCGTGCATTTTCAAAACCACGTCCTGTTCACCAACTATCAGTTCTACGTCGAAGAGTTTGAAACCCACGCCCGCCAAGCGCTGGGCGATCCGTCCAGAGGCTATACCGAGTTTGTGGCAACCGGGAACCAGATCATCACCACCCCCGATGGCCTGCTGGAACGGTCCACCAAAACGCCCCAGATGCCAACCTATCACCTCAAACGCGCCGACGGGAACGGCATCACTCTGGTCAACATCGGCGTCGGCCCCTCCAATGCCAAGACCGCGACAGACCATATCGCGGTACTGCGCCCCCATGCCTGGCTGATGGTCGGCCACTGCGCCGGTCTGCGCAATTCGCAATCGCTGGGCGATTTCTGCCTCGCCCATGCCTATCTGCGCGAAGACCACGTGCTGGACGACGATCTGCCAATCTGGGTTCCCATCCCGGCATTGGCCGAAATCCAGATCGCGCTCGAAGAAGCCGTGGCCGAAGTCACCCAGCTGGAAGGGTATGAGCTGAAGCGCATCATGCGCACCGGCACCGTGGCCACCATCGACAACCGCAACTGGGAACTGCGCGATCAATCCGGCCCCGTGCGCCGCCTGTCGCAATCGCGCGCCATCGCGCTGGATATGGAATCTGCCACCATCGCCGCCAATGGCTTTCGCTTCCGCGTTCCTTACGGCACGCTGCTCTGCGTTTCGGACAAACCCCTTCATGGAGAGTTGAAACTGCCCGGCATGGCCTCTGAATTCTACAAAACCCAAGTGTCCCGCCACCTGCAAATCGGCATCCGCGCGATGGAGCGTCTTTCTGCGATGCCGATCGAACGCATCCACAGCCGCAAGTTGCGCAGTTTCGACGAAACTGCATTTCTGTGATCTTTGGTGGCTTGGGGCACTTTCCGCTCAACCTTGCCGCAAAAAATACTTGCGCTTGCCCAAAAACCCTTGTTTAGCAGGGGACGCAGGCCAACCAGGGCCGAAGTCAACCCGCCGAAGGCGGCACGAACAGGGGATAGAACATGTCGAAACCAATGACCAAGACGCAGCTTGTTGCCGCACTGGCCGAAGCCATGGGTTCGGACAAGAAAACCGCCAACGCTGCCTTGGATGCCATTGCCGCCGTTGTCACCAGCGAAGTCGCTGCCGGGGGGACCGTCACGCTTCCGGGCCTGGGCAAGGTCGCTTGCCGCGCCCGCCCCGAGCGTATGGTGCGCAACCCCGCCACGGGCGAGCAGATGTCCAAAGCCGCTGACAAGCAGGTGAAATTCACCATCGCCAAGTCGCTGAAAGATTCCGTCAACGGCTGATCTTACGGCGCGGCTTTGCGAAACGGCGCAGAAATGCTAGGGTTGCCTGATTGAAGGCAACCCTTTTTTCATGAGGCACCCCATGGCCCGCGCCACCGGAATTGGCGGTATCTTCTTTCGCGCCGCAAACCCCACATCCCTTGCTGCATGGTACGACCGTTGGTTTTCCATCACCGCAGGCGGCATGCCTTGGGAAACAGAGGCGGGAATGACCGTCTTTGCACCCTTCTCAGCCAATACCGATTATTTCCCCGCCGACCGGCAATTCATGATCAACCTGCGCGTCGATGACCTTGCCAGCCTGATTACCGCCCTGCGCGCCGATGGCATCGCCGTCGAAACCCGCGCCGAATGGGATGGCACCGGCGAATATGGCACCTTCGCCCGCATCACCGATCCCGAAGGCAACCCGGTGGAGCTTTGGCAGCCGCCCGGCTGACAGGCGCCGCCCACCGCGCGCGCCCTTCAGGCCATCTTAATCTGCCCTCCTGCCTTCTGCGGCAAACCGCAAAGGGCACAGAACATGTCACAGTCTTCCCAGGTTACACTGATCGACCCCACCGTCATTGACGATACGGCCCTGATCCGGGATCGCACCGCCCTTGACCCAGAGGCGCTTGAATCGCTGCAAATCTCCCTCTTGGCCGAGGGACTGCGCCAACCGGTTGAGGTGTGGGCCCTGCGCGAACCCACACAAACGCGGCAATATGGCCTGATCTCGGGGCTGCGCCGGTTGACCGCTTTTCGTAATCTTGCGGGCATCAACCCCAGCTTTGACACCATCCCCGCCTTCGTGCGCAGCCCGGCCGATCTGCCCGCCGCCATGGCCGCCATGGTGACGGAAAACGAAATCCGCACCCAGATCACCCCTTGGGAAAAAGGCGCGCTGATCGTCAGCGCCACAAAGGCCCAGATTTTCCCCACCATCGACACCGCCATTGCCGCCCTCTTCCCCGCTGTTTCGCGCCAAACCCGCAACCGTTTGCGCAACTATGCCGATGTGGTCGATGAACTGGGTGATGCACTGGCCACCCCGCATCTTCTGACCGGCCAGCAGATCGACCGCCTTGCTGCGGCCCTGCGGGGCGGTCTGACAGCGTTGATCCACCACATCTTTCTGGAAAAGCGCGTCAAGGCCCTGCCCGAACAATGGGCCGCCCTTCTGCCCACCTTGAACGAGGCGCTGTCGCCTGAAACCGATCCCAGCGGCAAAACCCCCGGCCGCCCCCGCCGCATGATGCGCCTGCATCAGGGCCTGATCATCCACCGCGAGAAAATCCCCCACGGATGGGCCCTGCGCTTCACCGGGCCAGAGGCGCGGCGTGGGGGCATGGTCGATGATGTCATGGACCAGATCGAATACTGGTATGGGCGGGAATAAGGCGTGCAATCGGGGCCCATTTGCCGTGCAGGCACATCGGCAAAGCCTTTAGATTTCGTTAAAATTCGAAATCAACCCATTGATATTGCATACTTAAAAAAATGTCCCGACTCGGGACATCACCCGATCTGCCCCCGCAGACCCCCGGTCTGGCCCCGGTCCAGCAACAGATGGTCCAGCAGAACGCAGGCCATCATCGCCTCCCCCACCGGCACCGCCCGGATGCCCACGCAGGGGTCATGCCGCCCCTTGGTGACCAGATCGATCTCCTCTCCGGCGGAATTCACCGTGGCCCGCGGCGTCAAAATCGACGAGGTCGGCTTGACCGCAAACCGCACCACAACGTCCTGCCCGGAACTGATCCCGCCCAGAATACCCCCCGCATGGTTTGTCAAAAATTCAACGCCCCCCGGTCCCATCCGCATCTCGTCGGCATTCTCAACCCCGGTCAGCGCCGCCGCCGCCATACCCTCGCCAATCTCAACCCCCTTGACCGCGTTGATCGACATCATCGCCGCCGCCAGATCCGAATCCAGTTTGCCGTACAAAGGCGCGCCCAACCCCGCCGGCACGCCCGAGGCCGTCACCTCAATCACCGCCCCCACCGAATTGTGGGTCAGCCGCAGATCATCCAGATAAACCGCCCAATCCGCCGCCGCGACCGGATCGGGGCACCAAAACGGATTGCTCGGGATCACAGCAGCATCGAACCGGGCCCGATCAATCCCCCGCGGCCCCATCTGAACCATATAACCGCTGATCGTCAGACCCGGCAAAAGCGCCGCCAGAACCGCCCTCGCCACGCCGCCCGCGGCCACCCGTGCCGCCGTCTCACGCGCCGAACTGCGCCCCCCGCCCCGATAATCGCGCACCCCATATTTCTGGTGATAGGTGATGTCCGCATGCCCCGGCCGAAACGCCTGCGCGATGTCGCCGTAATCCTTGCTGCGCTGGTCGGTGTTTTCGATCATCAATTGAATCGGGGTTCCCGTTGTCACCCCGCCAAACACGCCCGACAAGATGCGAACCTCGTCCGCTTCCTTCCTCTGCGTGGTGAATTTGCTTGTTCCCGGTTTGCGCTTGTCCAGCCACGGCTGCAAATCCACCTCGGACAGACCGATCCCCGGAGGGCAGCCATCAACCGTGCAGCCGATCGCAGGCCCATGGCTTTCGCCCCAAGTGGTGACGCGGAAGAGGTGACCGAAGGTGTTCAGGCTCATGTGCAAACTCCATGCTTGCCTGACCCATAAGCCATGCCCCGCCGCCGATAAACCCCAAAGATAAGCGCCCTTGCCACTGCGAATTATTCCCCTATGGTCATCACCACCTCGGGGTGCCTTTGGCTGTTTGCCAAAACAATCAAAAGGCTGAGATGCGCAAGCGGACCCGTTGAACCTGAACCGGATCATACCGGCGGAGGGAAGGTGCTTGGATTTCTCCAGAACCGGCCATTTCCGTCGCAACGTTGGAGAAGACCGATGAAAACCACCCTCCTCGCTGCGGGCCTGCTTTCCTTGGCGAGCATGGCCATAGGCGAGACCCCCGTTCTAACCGTTCTGACCTATGACAGCTTTACCCCCGAATGGGGCCCCGGTCCGTTGATCGAAACGGGATTCGAGGCGACCTGCCGTTGTGATTTGCAGTTTATCACCGCCGGAGACGGCGCGGCCGTCTTGGCCCGCGTCAAGCTGGAAGGCGTGCAGTCCGAGGCAGATGTTGTTCTGGGTCTGGATACGACCCTGACAGCCGATGCGGCGGCGACGGGGCTGTTTGCGCCCGTGGCGGCGGCAGAAAACACGCTGCCCGTTCCCTTTTCAGAACCCAATTTTGTGCCCTTTGATTGGGGGTGGTTCGCCATGGTCTATGACAGCACCAAACTGGCAACTGCGCCAACCTCGTTCAAGGAATTGGCCGCGTCGAACTTGAAAATCTTGATACAAGACCCCCGATCCTCGACACCCGGGCTTGGCTTGGTGATGTGGATCAAGGCGGCCTATGGGGATCAAGCGGCGCAGATTTGGGCCGATCTGGCAGATAACATTGTTACGGTTACCCCCGGCTGGACCGAAGCCTACAACATGTTTCTGGAAGGCGAGGCTGATATGGTTTTGTCCTATACAACCTCGCCCGCCTATCATTTGATCGCAGAAGGCGACGCGACAAAATCGGCCGCCCTGTTCCGCGAAGGGCATTATCTTCAGATCGAAGTTGCCGGAAAGCTCGCCGCAAGCGATCAACCTGCCTTGGCCGATGCCTTTTTGGCCTTTCTCACCTCGGATGAAGCGCAGGCGGCGCTGATCACAACAAACTGGATGTACCCGGCCAAAACCCCTTCCTCGGGCCTTCCGCAGGGTTTCGAAACCTTGATCCAGCCTGCGACATCCTTGCTTTTCTCCTCCGCCGAGGCGCAGGCGGCGCGTGGCCCGGCGATTGAAGAATGGCGCACGGCTTTGTCAAAATGACAGCGGCCCGGGCCATCGCCGCAGGAATCGCCGCGCTGATCTTGGGCAGCGCGGCGCTTTTGGCGGGCCAAGCGCAGACATGGGCCTTGCTTCCCGCCGATCTGGCCGCCGTGCGCTTTACCCTAACGCAGGCTGCGTTGTCGGCCGCGGCATCGGTTGTGCTGGCCATTCCGGTGTCTCGCGCCTTGTTTCGTCGGCGATTTGCCGGGCGCTCTGCGCTGATCGGGCTGATGGCGGCCCCATTTGCGCTTCCATTTGTGGTGGCGGTTCTGGGGTTGCTGACCATTTTTGGGCGGTCCGGCCCGGTGAACATGGCGCTGGCCGCTTTGGGCCTGCCACCCTTTTCGATCTACGGGTTGCACGGCGTGGTCATGGCAAACGTCTTTTTCAATTTGCCCTTGGCCACCCGGATGCTTCTGCACGGCTGGCAGAACATCCCGACCGAGCGTTTTCGGTTGGCGCAGTCGCTGTCCATGCCACCGTCAGCCCAGTTCCGACATCTGGAATGGCCGATGCTTCGTGCGCAAACACCGGGTATTTTGGTGGTGATCTTTCTGGTCTGTCTGACCAGCTTTGCCATTTCCCTCACCTTGGGCGGCGGGCCAAAGTCCAGCACGTTAGAGCTGGCGATCTATCAATCCCTGCGGTTTGACTATGATCTTGGCCGGGCGTCGCTTTTGGCGATTGTGCAATTTTCCATCTGTGCGGGGGTAACCCTGATCGCCAGTCGGCTGACGCTGCCTGATGGTCTGGGATCGGGCCTGCAAGGCTTTGCCCCGATGATGCCCGCAAAGGGTTGGCGGCGCAGTGCAGACATTGTCTGGATTTCGCTGGCGGCGCTTTATCTGTTTGCGCCGCTGTGTGCCGCGATGATCAAAGGCCTGCCGGGTTTGGCCGATTTGCCAAATGGGGTGGCCGCCGCGCTGGCCCGATCGGTGGCTGTGGCCCTGGGGTCTTCCGGGCTGTGCACGGGCCTGGCGCTGTGTCTGGCCTTGGCCGCGGCGCAAGACAAAAACCGTTGGATCGAAGTTGCAGCCATGCTGCCCTTGGCGGCCTCGGGCCTTGTGCTGGGAACAGGTCTTTTTATCGCGCTGCGCCCCGTTGCGCGGCCCGAAGATATTGCGCTGCCCATCACGCTGTTGGTGAATGCGGTGCTGGCGCTGCCGTTTTTGGTTCGCCTTTTGCTTCCCGCAGCCCGGCAAATGAACGCCAACTACGGACAGCTGGCACAAAGCCTTGGGCTAAGCGGGGCCGCGCGCCTGCGCTATGTGACCGTGCCCTTGCTGGCGCGTCCCATCGGCTATGGCGCAGGGTTGGCGGCGGCCCTGTCGATGGGGGATCTGGGGGTTATCACCTTGTTTGCCGGGCAGCAGGGCGCAACCTTGCCCCTGCTTGTCCAGCAATTGATCGGCGCATACCGGATGGATCAGGCAGCCGCGGTTGCGTTGATCCTTGTGCTGGCCAGTTTCACCTTGTTTGCCCTGCTAGACTATGGAGCCCGACGTTATGCTGACACTTGACCGGCTGGTTCTGACCCAAGAGGGTTTTCATCTGTCCGCCGATTGGACAGTACCGTTAGGGCAGAAAGTGGGGTTGATCGGGGCCTCTGGCGCAGGCAAATCAACCTTGCTTTTGGCGCTGGCAGGGTTCGTGGCCCCGACATCGGGGCGGATCCTGTGGGACGGAAAAGATCTGGCACAGGTCGCGCCGGGTAATCGGCCCGCAACCATCTTGTTTCAGGATCAAAACCTGTTTCCGCATCTGACAATCGCGCAAAACTTGTGCCTTGGCCTGTCCCCGCGCCTTCAAATGACCCAAGAGATGGCCCTAAAGATCGACAGGGCACTGGCGCGTGTGGGGCTGTCCGGATTGGGTCTGCGCAAACCGGGGCAGCTTTCGGGCGGTCAGCAGGGGCGCGCGGCCTTGGCGCGGGCGCTGCTGCGGGCACGGCCGCTTCTGCTGCTGGATGAACCCTTTGCGGCGCTGGGCCCGGCACTGCGCGCTGAAATGCTGGCGCTGGTGGCCGAGGTTGCGGCGGAAACGCAGGCCACGGTGATGTTGGTCAGCCATGACCCGCAGGATATTCAAGGGTTTGCCGACCGGACAGTTCTGGTTGCACAGGGCGCGGCTAACGCGCCGGTGGAAACGGCGGCGCTTTTTGCACACCCGCCGGCCGCCCTGCGCGCCTATCTGGGAGAGAAATCACCGAAAAAATGAAAACCCCCGCTGCCTTGCGGCGCGGGGGTTTTTTCGGCCTGTCAAACGGTTCAGGCCGTGTGTTTTTTGCCTTTGACGCCCGCCCAAAGCCGCTTGTTGGTCAGGTACAAAAGCGTGCTGAGCAAGATCAAGAAGACCACGGCCTTAAAGCCGGCCTCTTTGCGCGCCATCAACTTCGGCTCTGCCGTCCACATCAAGAACGCGGCCGCGTCTTCTGCCATCTGGTGCACGGTGGCCGGTGTTCCGTCTTGATAGGTGATCAGATCATCCATAAGCGGCGGCGGCATGGCGATCCAGCCCGTTGAAAACGCGTGGTTTTCATAAAAGGTCGTGCCGGCTTCTTCTTTTTCTTCACCGGTGTAGCCGGTCAGGATCGAATAGATATGCTCTGGTCCGCCAATGCCGTTGATCAACTGGTTGATGCCCAGACCATAAGGACCGTGAAAGCCGGCCCGTGCCTTTGCCATCAGCGACAGATCTGGCGCCCCGGCCCCGGTGTTGGCCGGGAAGTTATCGGTTGGCAGGGCATCCCGCTCTTCTCCGGTATCCTTGTCGATCGCGGTGTAGTTCGTGGCATAGGCACGCACCTGATCTTCGGGCAGATGCGGTCCGCCCTCGTCTGACAAGGACCGCAGCGGCACGAATTTAAGTCCGTGACAGGCCGAGCAGACTTCAGTGTAAAGCTGAAGGCCGCGCTGCAACTGGTGCTCGTCGAATTTGCCGAAGGGGCCTTCAAACGAGAAGGCGATGTCTTCGGTATGGCCACCCTCGCCTGCGGCGAAGGAGGCACCGGTGCTCAGCACGAGGGCAGAGACAGCGCTGATTGCGATTTTGCGAAACATCTCAGTCAGTTCCTTTCTCTCACTCGGCCGGGTTCGGCGCATAGTGCGACTTGAAGTCTTCTTCGATCGTTGCCGGTTGCGGCATCGGTTTTTCCAGAACGCCCAACAACGGCAGGATGACCAGGAAGTAGGCGAACCAGTAGGTGGATGCGATCAGCGAAATCCACGCCATCAACTCGTTCGGAACCTGCGCACCAACCCACATCAGCACGACAAAGTCGATGGCCAGCAGCCAGAACCATGCCTTGAACTTGGGGCGGTACCGGCCAGAGCGGACCGAGGACGTATCCAGCCACGGAACCAGCGCCAGCACGGCAATGGCACCGAACATCGCCAGCACACCAAAGAACTTGGCGTCGATGATGCCGAAAGACAGGAACTGCACCAACTGAACCGCCCAGACATCGGCCGTGAAGGCCCGCAAGATCGCGTAGAAGGGCAAGAAATACCATTCAGGCACGATATGCGCCGGCGTCGCCAGCGGGTTCGCTTCGATATAGTTGTCGGGGTGTCCAAGGAAGTTGGGCATGAAGCCGACGACGGCAAAGAACACGACAAGGATCACGGCCAAGGCAAAAAGATCCTTGATCACGAAATAGGGCCAGAAGGGCAACGTGTCTTTTGCCGCTTCTTCCTTCGAGGTGCGGCGAACCTCAACACCCGTGGGGTTGTTGTTGCCGGTCGTATGGAAGGCCCAGATGTGCACGCCAACAAGGCCAGCAATCACGAAGGGCAACAAATAGTGCAGCGAGAAGAAGCGGTTCAGCGTGGCATTGTCCACCGCAGGCCCACCCAGCAGCCATTCCTGAATGACAGGGCCGATCCCCGGGATCGCGCCGAACAAACCGGTGATCACCGTGGCGCCCCAGAACGACATCTGGCCCCAAGGCAGAACATAGCCCATGAAGGCCGTCGCCATCATCAGCAAATAGATGATCATGCCGATCACCCAAGTCACTTCGCGCGGGGCCTTGTAGCTGCCATAGTACAGGCCGCGGAAAATATGCAGATAGACAGCCATGAAGAACAGCGATGCGCCATTCGCATGCAGATACCGCAACATGTACCCGCCATTGACATCGCGCATGATGTGTTCGACCGACTTGAACGCCATATCGACTTGCGGGGTGTAATGCATTGCCAGAACGATGCCCGTCACGATTTGCATCACCAGACAGAACGTAAGGACAATGCCCCAGATCCACATCCAGTTCAGGTTCTTCGGCGTCGGGATCGTCAAAGTGTCAGACAGAAGGCTCGCCACGGGAAGGCGCGAGTGGAGCCATTTCTCAAAGCCCGACTTGGGCTCGTAATGGTCGTGGGGAATACCGGCCATGATTGGTCTCCTTAACCGAGCTTGATCGTGGTGTCGTCTTCAAATTTTGCAACCGGCACGGGCAGGTTGCGCGGGGCGGGCCCTTTGCGGATGCGGCCAGCGGTGTCGTAGTGTGAGCCGTGGCAGGGGCAGAACCAGCCACCAAAATCACCGGCGTTGCCCAAAGGCACGCAGCCAAGGTGCGTACACACGCCCATCATGACCAGCCACTCACCGGCCTCGTCCAAGGTGCGGTTGGTGTCAGACGCATCCGCTTCGGCTGCGATGTTCGCGTTTTCGGATTTGGTGTCGACCAGATCGGTCAGGGCGACGGCGCGGCCCGCATCAATTTCTTCAGGCGTGCGGCGGCGGATGAACACGGGCTTTCCGCGCCATTTCACCGTCAACTGGGTGCCAACCTCAACCCCGGACACATCGACGAAAATCGAGGCCAAGGCGCGGGTATCGGCCGATGGGTTCATCTGGTTGACCAGCGGCCAAACCGCCGCGCCGGCCGCAACGGCGCCGGCCCCGGCGGTTGCATAATACAGGAAATCCCGGCGGGAACCTGAGGTTTCGTCAGCATGGGACACGAGATCTTCTCCCTTCCAAGGCCGCAAGGGCACTGCGGCGCAGGTATCATTTCGGCCTTGATCGCCCAAAGCCTTGCAGGGCGGGTTTTAGACAAGGTTCAAAGCGCCGTAAAGCGGTCAAAGGCGCGCAGGGGGGCGCAAATTTGCTTTTATCGGCCGCAGGGCTTGAAATCCGGCGCAAAGATTCCAATGCATTGTATTTTTCTGCCGAATCTCAACCCTTTGGGGTTGTGTCCACCATCGAGGGGCGCTGCGCAAATGCCGCGGCCCACTCGGCCAATTGCGGCCGTCCGGCCTGCCAACGGCGGTCATCATGGCGAAAATCAAGGTAGCCAAGGGCCACGGCAAGCGCGATTTGACCCATATGAACGGGCAAGCGGAGCAGCGGCAAAGACCCCGCTTCGATGGCATCCAACGCGCGGTCAACCTTGGCCCATTGCCCTTCGACCCAAGGGGCGAAGCGCGCCGTTTCGGGCCGCAGACGGGTTTCATAGACCATCAAAAGGGCCGCTTCCAAAATCCCGTCGGCGGTCGCTTCAAGCGTCAAGACAGGCCACAGATCTGGCCCCTTGGGGTACAGGCCCGCGCCAGACAGATCATCCAGATACCGCGCGATCACCCGGCTGTCGAAAATGGCCTGGCCGTCATCGGTCACAAGCGCGGGGATCTTTCCCAAGGGATTGCGGTTCACGGGCATCGTGCCCGGATCAAGCGGCGATCCGGCAACCACGGTTTGCTCGACACGGTCGCCCAAGCCTGATTCGATGATCTGAACAGATACCTTGCGCCCAAACGGCGTGGTGGGAGAGGTGAAGAGTTGCATCATGCCATCCTTGTGGGTTGCCGCATGTAAAGGGCAGGCCAGGGCCAAGGTCAATCCTCAAGGAGTTATTGATCAGGCACGTCTCGCATCAGCCGGGCCAATTCGGCTGCGGGGCTTTGGCCGTTCTGGGCTTCCAGCGCGCCGATCACGCCCGCCCGCGCTGCGGCAGTTTTGTTCTGGTTCAGCTTCCACGTCCCCTCCACCGTGTCGATGGTCAACCGAAATGGCACGATCATGCGCATCATCCGCTCCATCGTCCCTTCGGCCATCTTGGTCGATCTCCAGATCGACTTTGGCAAAAGCCGGGCCTCGAAACTGTCGGACAAGGCGTTGACCATGGGTTCCAATGTGGTCGGCAACAAAGGCTCCAACCGGCCCCGCAGATGCACCGCAACATAGTTCCACGTCGGAACCTGATCCTCGACCCCGTACCAATCGGGCGAGATATAGCAGTCTGGGCCGACAACCGCCAAAAGCGCCACGCAGGGCAAATTGGCCCGCGCAATCGCGTTGGACCGCGCCAGATGTATATCGGCGAATCGCCCATCTTGTGACAGATGAAAGGGGATATGCGCCATCAAGGGCCCCGCATCGCCATTTATCGAAAGCGTGCCAAAGCCCCTTTCCGCCGCAAAGCGCAGGTTCTTGGCTTCGGTATCCTGTCGAAAGGCCGGGTTTGGATGCATCGTTATTTATCCTGCAGGACGGGGTGCGCGGCTTTGGCACGCCACAAATGAAAAAGCCGCCGAAGGTTACCCTTGGCGGCCTATCATGTAGCTCGCGCGCTTCTCAACCCTGACGGGCCTTATAGCGCTTTTGCGTCTTGTTGATCACATAGACGCGGCCTTTACGGCGCACGACTTGGCAATCGCGGTGACGCGTCTTCAGCGAGCGGAGCGAGTTTGCAACCTTCATGGCTGTCTCCTTCTGTCGCGGCGCATCACGCGCCAATGAAAACCTATGCCACCCCGAAGGATAGCGGCGAATGGTGGGCGGTACTGGGATCGAACCAGTGGCCACTACGATGTCAACGTAGTGCTCTACCGCTGAGCTAACCGCCCACGCTGCCGTTTGGTCCCGCACGCCCCAAATAAAAGGACGCGGGCGGAACCGCGTCGGTCTGGGGGGCTATACTCAGAACAGATGGCGCTTTCAAGGGGTTTCAGCGCAAAGGCTTTTGCATCTATACTGTTTGCAACAAGGGAAGGATCCGATGGAGCAGATGAGCTATCGCCTGTTGCGCCCCAAGGTGCAATCCACATCTGTGATCTTCGCGTCGCCGCATTCAGGGCGGGCCTATTCCCCTGCATTTCTTGAACAAACCGTGCTTGACGCTTTGGTTTTACGGTCATCTGAAGATGCGTTTGTCGATGAACTTTTCAGTACAGCCCCCGGTATCGGCGCCCCTTTCTTGGTGGCGGATGTGCCCCGCGCCTATCTGGATCTGAACCGCGCCCCGGACGAGCTTGACCCTGCGTTGATTGAGGGTATCCAGCGGGCGCCGCACAATCCGCGTGTGTCATCAGGAATCGGCGTGATTCCCCGCGTTGTCGCAGGGGGGCGGCAGATTTATCGCGGCAAGATGCCGCTTTGTGTCGCCGAAGACCGGCTGCGGGCGCATTGGTATCCCTATCACAACGCTTTGCGCGATTTGATGGATCATACCGCCACCCTGTTCGGAGAGGCAATTTTGGTTGATTGCCATTCCATGCCGCACGAAGCCATCGAAAGCCATACCCGTCCCGGCATGCCCCGCCCCGAAGTGGTTTTGGGCGATCGCTTTGGGGCGGCAAGCGGCGGCCACGTGGTGGACGCAATTGAGACTGCCTTTCGAAGTGCCGGGCTTCGTGTTGCACGTAATGCCCCTTTTGCCGGGGCCTTCATCGCCCAAAGCTACGGGCGCCCCTCCTCGCGGCGGCATGTCGTACAGGTCGAAATCGACCGAGGGCTTTACATGGATGAACTGCGTGTCACGCGGGGCCGAAACTTTGAGTCGTTTCGAAATGTCATCACAACGGTTCTGGCCCAGATCGCCGATGTCGGCCGACCGGGGGGTGTGGCCCTCGCGGCAGAGTAGGCTTAGCTTTTCAGCGCGCGCCCCTTGATGATCGCATCCTTGCCGAACTTTTCCCGGATCGCGTCGGCCGCCCGTTCAGCCGCCGCCCGTTTTGTGGCCTGCGGATCCAGAAGATCGCCCGACACGTCCGCCTGATCGTCGCCGACAAGGTCGGAAATTCCGACGCCAATCAGACGGTAGGGCCCTTTGTCTGCCGATTGGCCGAGCAGATCGGCAGCGGCGCGGTAAATGCGATCGGTCAACTGGGTAGGATCTGACAGGGACTGGCGGCGGGTCAAAAGTTGAAAATCGCCGCGCTTCAATTTCAACGTGACGGTACGCCCGGAAAGTTGCCTGGCCTTCGCGCGGTCGGCAACCTGTTCACTCAGGCGCCAGATGTGCCCGTCCAGAAGATCCGGATCGCTAGTGTCTTCAAAGAAGGTCGTCTCTTTAGAGATGGACTTCAGTTTTTCATCGCGGTTCACACGGCGGTGGTCTTGCCCCTGTGCGAGGGAAAACAATCTCTCGCCCATCTGGCCGAAGCGGGCGATCAAGTCGGTCTTATCCCAGCGGAGCAGGTCCGCGATGGTGCGGATCCCGGCCCTGTCGAGGGCGGCTTGGGTGGCGGTTCCGACGCCCCACAGGATGCGGACAGGTTTGGGGCGCAGGAACGCGGCGGTTTCCTCGCGGCCCACCACGGAGAAGCCGCGGGGTTTATCAAGGTCGGAGGCGATCTTGGCGAGGAACTTGTTGTGCGACAGGCCGACCGATCCGGTCAGGCCCAGTTCGGTTTCCATGTCTTTCGTCAGCTTGGCCAGCATGACGGCCGGGGCGGCGCCGTGGAGGCGGGCGGTGCCGGTGAGATCCAGGAACGCCTCGTCAAGCGAGAGGGGTTCGATGGCGGGGGTGAGGCTTTCCATCATGGATCGGATCGCCCGCGAAGCCTCGGCATAGGCGGGCATTCGGGGTTTGACCACCACAGCCTCGGGGCAGAGTTTGAGGGCCTGAAACATCGGCATGGCGGAGCGGACGCCCTTGATGCGGGCGAGGTAGCAGCAGGTGGAGACGACGCCCCGGGTGCCGCCCCCGACGATGAGGGGGTGGTCGCGCAGGGCGGGGTTGTCGCGTTTTTCAACGGAGGCGTAGAAGGCGTCGCAATCCATGTGGGCGATGGAAAGCTGGGTGAGTTCGGGGTGGGCGAGGACACGGGGGGACCGGCAGGCGGGACAGCGGGGCCCGGCCTGAAATTGAGTGAGGCAATCGCGGCACAGGGCGGGCATAATTTGAGGAGGGTAGCAGGGGGGGCCGGTGCTGTCCAGATCTGGACGTTTTGGAAAGATATGGGATTTCAAGAGGTTGGTTTTTGAAAATTAGGGGTTTGTTAGGGATTCTGTCCGCTGCGTATTATTCATGCATCCAAGTATTTGTCAGTATTCAAAGATGCTGTCCCAGCCTCCGTAGGCGCCGTAACTCGGAGGCTGTACCCTTTCGAGTCCGAAGGTGAAATAGTGTTTCCTTGCCGCCCGCCAACCACGGACCAAACTGGGAACTCGGGCGTTTGGCGGCGCGCCACCTTGCCAAGCCAATGGACTTAGCCAACTTCCGATCGCAAGGTCGCGATTCGACGGAGTTGGGCAGGATGCTCCGTACTTTGACTGAAGAATCCTATTTCGCTCGACCATCGTCCGTCTTATGGTCGAAAGTATCCATCCATCAATTTCTTTTAATGGCTTCGGGTCATCTAAAAGGCAATAGAATCCCATAAGGCCGCGCATCTTAGGGAGCTTCCTTCCGTTTGTTACAAAGGCCTCCAGATTCTCCTCTGAAAGTCCCCCATAGAGGCCACGCTTCATTTCAAATATGAGTCCGAGCAAATCCCAGTCATAGGGCCCTGGGCTATAACCTACCCTGTCTTTATTGAAACCTACGGTCAAATAGTGGATAAGATAAAGGTTTATCAGCCGCGAAATCTTCTGCTTAATTTTAGTTTTTGTCTTTTCTGGGAGTGTTAATCCATCACCATCAAACCGATATCCAAGGTAGTCAAAATGTGGGTAAGTTCTCAGTTCTTGATTTTTTGGGGAGATTATCGCTATTCCAAGTGATTTTTTCGAATTTAGCACTAAACCACTTATTCTACAATGTTGGCGAAAACAGCTTTCCAAGTATTGGGCATCTTCATAGGTCGTACACAACGCAACCACGTCGTCAGCATATCGAACAAATTTGCCAGCTGCTGCTGACAATTTGCTATCAAGGTCGTGGTTTGCCAAATTAGCAAGTAGCAATGAAACAGAAGATCCTTGGGGAGTGCCGTTGGCTCTGCGTTTGAACACTCCACGACTATAGTCAGAGTGTTTGGCGTACCGATGGTGAAGAAAACGCTCAAAAACGTGCTTTTCACTCGGTGTTAGACTTACTTGGCGCTCATCGTCTATCTTTTTCTTAAGATACCAAGATGGGATGCTATCGAAATAACGTTCGAAGTCAATTTGAACTGCAAAAAGCTTGCCGTCATGGTCGTAATCTTTCAACGCTAGGATCGCATCGAATACATTCTTTTCCGGGTGGTAGGCAAAAGACGAGGGAGACAATCTTTTTAGGTTCCGGTCGCGCGTCCGCCGAAGAACGACATTTGCAAGAGCGGCGTCGGGGATCGAAAACGCCATTATTTCCCTAGAACCGCCCCCAGGTTTAGGAATGTCGTATTTCACAGCGGGGGCAGGCTCATAAGTCTTACTTAGAACCTTGAACCAAATCGTTTTCGCTAGGAAGTTTGCGTGTCTAGAGCAGTATTTTGGGTCAAAATGCTTTGTTACAGGTAAATGTGATCGTGTGCTACCTGTCGCAGCAGCGACACCTGTTCGCTTTAGAAATCTATTCTTGTAATCTTCCTCAGTCTTCTGGCTTTGCTCAATTTTCTTGAAAGCACGCAAACAAAGAATTTTAATTTCCGCTTTCAACGCATTTTGCATTTAACCTGACCAAAACAAGGGCGGCGAGCGGAGCGCTAAGTAAGGGTGTCCGATGGACCAGCCTTGTCCATCGTCATACTTGTCTTTTGAACAACTATGCCGTCAGCACCATGAGCGCTGGGTACTTTGCTCCGCCCGCCTCGGCTACTACGCCAGTGAACTAGAAATATGTTCTATCAACTTAAAGGTCAATGCCTCAAGTTTATTCAATTAAAAATGTAATTCAGTCGCCAGACTCCGATTGGTGTCATTTTTGGGAACAAGCGACTACACCCCCCCCCTCACTGCCCAAACCACCGCTCCACATAGTCCATTACATCATCCATCAGCCCCTTTTTCTTCGCTTCCGGCCCTGAAAACCGCAGGGCCCAGCCTTGGGGGGTTTGCTCTCGCCTTAGGATCAGGCCTTGGGGCAGGTGCAGCAGGCGGCGGGGGCGGGCGGGGGTGAAGTAGGTGGCGGGGATTTCGTCTTCGTCGCTGCGGCCCGATTCGATCAGGGTGGGCAAAAGCGCCTCCCACTGGGTGGGCAGGGATTTGCCGCGCACCTCGGTCAGGATGTGCTGAATCAGGTCAACAAAGCCGCCGCGCAGGGCGGAGGCGAGGCGGAGCAGGCGGTTTTCGCTGAGGGTTTCGGGGGCGGTGAGCAGGCCGTCAAGCTCCTCTACCACCAAGGCGCAGGCGCGCAGGCGGGCGCGTTTCTGGCGCGAGGCGGTGGGGTGCAGCGCCTCGACCGCGGCGTCGAGGGTGGGGAAGTGGGATTGGCGCACGACCTCGACCAGAATGCGGCCGCGGTCCCAAGGGGAGGGGGCGCAGCGGATCTCGTTTTCGGCGACCATCTCGGCCAAGGCGGCGGGAAGGGAGGCGGGGGTGCGGATGATGGCGGGGATGGTGGCGAAATCGCCGTTCTGGCGGGCGTCGCGCAGGGCGGTGACGGCGGTGAGGCGGCGCAGGCCCGAGATGAGGGCATAGCGGTGGGGGGCTGGCCCCTCGGGCGGATCGGCCATTTCGAAGACCTCGATCGGCAGGCGCAGGCCGGACAGGGCGATGGAGGTTTGCAGTTCCATCAGGGCGGCCTTGTCGATGGTGCTGCGGTCGCGCGGCAGGGCGTGGGGCGAGATGGCGTCAATCGGAAGGGGGGTGATGTGCATGGGCAAGCTCCGCCAAGGGGGGACAGGGTGGCGGGGGAAGGTGAAGGAAGCCTTGGGCTTGCGCGCGGTGGGGCGAGGGGCCATGTTGGCGGCAGGGTTTTTTCACGGGAGAGTTTGTGATGCCGGGCGAATTTTTGGGCGGAAATGCGGTGTTTCTGGCAATTGCCGCCTTTTTGATCTTATGCATTTTTCTGGGCGTGCGGATTGTGCCGCAGTCCGAGAAATTCGTGGTGGAACGGTTCGGGCGGTTGCGGTCGGTTCTGGGGCCGGGGATCAATTTTGTCGTGCCGTTTCTGGACCGGGTGCCGCACAAGATTTCGGTGCTGGAGCGGCAGTTGCCGAACGCGCATCAGGATGCGATCACGGCGGACAACGTGCTGGTGAAGGTGGAGACGAGTGTGTTTTATCGCATCACCGAGCCGGAAAAGACGGTGTACCGGATCCGCGATGTCGATGCGGCGATTGCGACGACGGTGGCGGGGATTGTGCGCAGTGAGATTGGCAAGCTGGAGCTGGATCAGGTGCAATCGAACCGGACCGAACTGATCGCCAAGGTGCGCGAACAGGTGGCGGTGATGGTGGAGGACTGGGGCATCGAGGTGACGCGCGCCGAGCTGCTGGATGTCAGCCTGGACGAGCAGACGCGGATGGCGATGTTGCAGCAGCTGAATGCCGAGCGGGCACGCCGGGCGCAGGTGACCGAGGCAGAGGGGTTGAAGCGGGCGGTGGAGCTTTCGGCGGATGCCGAGCTATATGCGGCCGAGCAGCAGGCCAAGGCCAAGAAGATTACGGCCGATGCCGAGGCCTATGCCACAACCGCAATTGCGGCGGCCATTCAAGCCAGCGGCATTGAGGCGGTGCAGTACCAACTTGCGCTGAAGCAGGTGGAGGCGCTGACAATGGTGGGCAAGGGCGACGGCAAGCAGATGATTTTGGTGCCAACGCAGGCATTGGAGGCCTTTGGGGATGCGTTCAAGATGTTGAAAGGGCGCGCATGATGTTGAATGTCTGGTGGGTCTGGATCGTGGTCGGCTTTGCGCTGGGGGTGTTGGAGGTGATCGTGCCGGGCTTCATCTTTTTAGGGTTTGCCATCGGTGCCGTGATCACGGGCGCATTGATTGGCTTTGGGATCTTGGCCGGGGGGCCTGCCGCCCTTTTGCTGGTCTTCGCGGTGCTGTCGGTGGCGTCGTGGTTCATGCTGCGCCGGGCGGTGGGCGTGCGCGAGGGGCAGGTGAAGATCTGGCACAAGGATATCAATGATTGAGGGCGCAGGCCCTGCGGCCCGTGACCCATAGTCAAACCCAAGAAGGGCTGTCCTTTGTCGGGGCCAAGGCGGCCTTTGTGTGTGACGGGGCGATCCTGACCTATCTGCGCGATGACACGCCGGGGCTGCGTTTTGCCAATTGGTGGGATTTGCCGGGCGGCGGGCGCGAGGGAGCCGAAAGCCCCAAGGACTGTCTTTTGCGCGAGATGGAAGAGGAATTCGGGCTGAGCTTGCCGGCCGAGGCGCTGATCTGGGAGAAGGCATTTCCCGGAATGCTGAACCACCGAACAACTGCGTGGTTCTTTGGCGGGTTTTTGAGCCTGGCCCAGATCGCCGCCATCAGATTTGGCGACGAGGGGCAAAGGTGGGAGATGATGCCGCTGGCCGCCTTTCGCGCCCATCCGCGCGTGATTCCCGCGATGCGGGCACGGGCAGAGGCATTTTTGGCCCGGCTTTAGGCCGCTTTGCCCGCATCAACCGCGCCAGCGTTTCAGCGCGGATGCCACAGGTTCATCGATCTTTCCTTTGGCCAGCCATGCGATGGAAAAGGCCAGAATGGCGATGGATTCCCAGATGAACAGAAAATGCGGGCCATAGGCGGTGGCATCGCGCGTGATCGCATAAGGCACCATGCGGGCGATGGCGACGGCCATGGTTGCGGCGCACAGATAGTAGACGAGCTTTCTTTTGGTCATGCCCTGTTCACCCCGAGGGAAAAAGACGGCGCTGAAGATGAAGATGCACAAGAAGAACAGGGCGGCCGACAGGTAATGGGCCGCGTTGGGATGGCTGACGGCCCCGTAGAACACCGTCAGCGTGTCGCCTGCGATCGGGTCTGCAAGGCTGCTGGGCGGAATGAGGCCGGGGCGATGGACGGGAAACAGGGCGACGCCAATGGCGAATACCCCGGCAAGCGTGGCAAAGGTTCGGTCTGTGAACAGGCGTTGCCATAGGGTGGGGGCTGCGCGATCTTCGGGAAAGCCGTTGTAACAAAACAAGAAGACGCCCACCGCGCAGAGCGTGCCCACCAGAACGCCGCCCATCTTTGTGTAGTAAAAATCAGAAATCGAGGCTTCGAGCGCCCGCCCCTCGGCCCAGGTGAAGACAAGCAAGGACAGCGGAAGCGCCAAACCCAAAAGGCCCAAGAGGCGCTGCAACATGCGGTAAGAGATCACCAGTTGATTTCGTTCCTTGGCGCGGCTGTGAGGGGGCATGGCTGTTTCCTGTGCGGGTGGACAAAGGGTGCCAAGGCCCGGCCCGCGGGGCAAGGGGCGCAGGGCAGGCTTCACGCTGGATTAACGGTTCAAAAGGGCGGTCAGCCCGCCAGTTCGGCCAGAATGGCGCGGGCGGCGGCGGCAGGGTTGGAAGATTGCCAGATCGGGCGGCCGACCACGATATGATCAACCCCATCCGCAACGGCCTGAGCGGGGGTGGCCACGCGTTTTTGATCCCCCGAGGCCGCGCCTGCCGGGCGGATGCCGGGGGTGACGATCAAACGGCCCTTGGCCTGCGGCAAGGCGCGGATCATCGCCGCCTCTTGCGGAGAGGCGATGACCCCATCTGCGCCTGCTTCAAGCGCCCGGACCGCGCGTTCCAGCGTGATGTCATGAATATCGCCGGGCTTGATCAAATTGGCATCCAGATCGGCGCGGTCAAGGCTGGTGAGGATGGTGACGGCCAGAATTTGCGTGGGCTTGCCGGCCGCGCCTTCTTTGGCCGCGCGCACGACCTGCGGATCGCCGTGCACCGTCAGAAAATCAAATTCATACTGGGCAAGGCCGCGCACGGCGGCTTCGACCGTCGCGCCGATATCGAAAAGCTTCATGTCCAGAAAGACGCGTTTGCCGCGTTCTGATTTCAGATCATTGGCCAGGGCAAGGCCGCCGCCGGTCAGCATGCCAAGGCCGATCTTGTAGAACGACACGGCATCGCCCAGCCGGTCGACAAGGGCCATGCCATCCAGCAGATTTGGCACATCAAGGGCAACGATCAGGCGGTCATCTGCGGGCATGGCACTCTCCGGCGTTTGGCGCGGTTTGACGGGGCGGGGCCGGGGTGTCAAGTCTTGGGCAAAGCGGAGGGCGGGATGATCAAGCTGGAAGTGGCGGTGGACGACGCGTTGGGATTGGCGGCGGCGGTGGCGGGCGGGGCAGACCGGATCGAGGTTTGCGCGGCGCTGGATCTTGGGGGACTGACGCCTTCGGCCGGTCTGATGGGCGCGGCGGCGGGGTGCGGCGTGCCCTGCTATGCCATGATCCGGCCAAGGGCGGGCGGGTTTTTCTATCCGGCGGAAGATCTGGCGGTGATGGTTGGGGATATTGCGGCGGCGCGCAGGGCGGGGCTGCGCGGGGTGGTGTTTGGCGCGCTGAGCGCGGATGCGCGGTTGGATGTGCCGGCGATGCAGGGTCTGTGCGCGGCGGCGGCGGGACTGGGGGTGACGCTGCACCGGGCCTTTGATCTGATCGAGGATTGGCGACGGGCGGTGGATGCTGCGGTGGATCTGGGGATCGAGCGGATCTTGACCAGCGGCGGCGCCTTGGGCGCACCGGCCGGCGCGGCGCGTCTGGCCGAGGTGATGCGCTATGCCGAAGGGCGGATTATCGTGATGCCCGGCGCGGGGATTTCGGCGCAGACGATTGGGGGGCTGCGCGGCTTGCCCCTGCGCGAGGTGCATGCCAGTTGCGCCGCACCTGTGGCCAGCGATCCGCGCGATCTGGCCATGGGCTTTGCCTTGCCCGGGGCGAAGCGCACCGACGCGGGGCGGGTGGCGGCACTGAAGGCGGCGCTGCAGTAGGGCGGCGGCCGGGGGGCTGGCGCACAGGCTTTCACGCATTCTTTATGTGGCCGGGGTGCGCAGGCACTGGCAGGGGGGGCGCGTGCATGCCAAGATGGGGCCTGTAAAGGATGAACCATGGCCCGCATGCCGACCGACATCAGCCCAACGCGACGGGACCGAGGGTTTGAACCAGCCTCGGGGTTGCTGCGTGGTCAGATCCGGGCCGCGGGCGAGGCGCGCGGTTTTGCACTGACGCGGCTACTGACTCATTGGGCCGAGGTTGCCGGTGACGATCTGGCCGCCCTTACCCGGCCGGTGAAAATGTCTTATGGCCGGGCCGAGGGCATGGGGGCCAGCCTTTTGCTTTTGGTGCAGGCCGCCCATGCGCCCATGGTGCAGATGGCGCTGCCAAAGCTGAAAGACCGGGTCAACGCGACCTATGGCTATAACGCGATCTCGCGCATTTCGCTGACCCAGACCGCGGCGGTGGGATTTGCCGAAGGTCAGATCGAATTTGCCGCCAAACCAAAGGCCGAGCGGCTGATCGCCCCCGAGGTGCGCGCTGCGGCGGCACAAACGGCCGCACCGATTGCAGATGCCGGATTGCGCGGTGCCCTTGAGAAGTTGGCACAAAACGTTTTATCACGATCCAAACACGTGGAAGGCAAAGACACATGATGATGAAACTTGCGGGCCTGATCAGCGCCCTGACGATTTCGGCTGCGCTTGGCGGGACGGCCTTTGCGCAGGAAACGGCCACGACCGAGACCCCTGCGGCCGCGATCGAGATCAAGGATATGATAACGGGCAATCCCGATGCGACGGTTACGCTGGTGGAATATGCCAGCTTTACCTGCCCGCATTGCCAACATTTCCATTCCGAAGTGTATTCCAAGATCAAGCCGGAATACATCGACACCGGCAAGATCAAGTTCGAATACCATGAGGTCTATTTTGACCGTTATGGTCTATGGGCCGCGATGCTGGCACGGTGCGGCGGCGAGATGCGGTATTTCGGCATTGTCGATATCCTGTTCGACAAACAGCGCGAATGGGCAGGATCCGAAGATCCGGCGCAGGTTGTGGAGAACCTGAAGACCATCGGGCGGTCGGTTGGTCTGGAAGATGCGGCGATGGACGTTTGCCTGAAAGATCAGGCGATGGCCGAGGCGCTGGTCAAGCATTTCGAGGCGAATATGGCCAAGGACGCCGTGGAAGGCACACCGACCTTCTTTATCAACGGCGTCAAGCATTCCAATATGTCCTATGAAGAGATGAAACCGCTTCTGGACGCGGAACTGGCCAAGTAATGGCACCGCTGGAGGGGATCCGGGTTATTGAACTTGCCCGGATTTTGGCAGGGCCCTGGGCCGGACAGACCTTGTCCGATCTGGGGGCCGAGGTGATCAAGGTGGAGGCCCCCGAGGGCGATGACACGCGCCGCTGGGGCCCCCCTTGGGTGGAGCGTGGCGGCGAAAGAACGGCTGCGTATTTTCACGCCTGCAATCGCGGCAAAAAAGGCATCACCTGCGATTTTCGCACCGCCGAAGGGCAAGAGGTGGTGCGCCGTCTGGTCGCCGATGCCGATGTGGTGATCGAGAATTTCAAGGTGGGCGGTCTGGCCAAATACGGGTTGGATTATGCCAGCCTGAAGGCCGTGAACCCCAAGATCATTTACTGTTCGATTACCGGATTTGGGCAGGACGGGCCCTATGCGCATCGGGCCGGCTATGATTTCATCATTCAAGGCATGGCCGGATTGATGAGCGTGACCGGAGAACCCGAAGGCCAGCCGCAAAAGGTGGGCGTGGCGGTGACCGATATTTTCACCGGTGTCTATTCTGCCACGGCGATTCTGGCGGCTTTGGTTCAGCGCGGCCGCACGGGCGTGGGCCAGCATCTTGATCTGGCGCTGATGGATGTTGCGACCAGCGTGATGGCCAATCAGGCGATGAACTATTTGACCACCGGAGTTGCGCCGGGAAAGATGGGCAATGCGCACCCCAATCTGGCCCCCTATGCGGTGTTTGACTGCGCCGATGGCTGGATCATTCTGGCGACCGGCAATGATGGCCAATATCAGCGCCTGTGTCAGGTTCTGGGTCTTGCCGATATGGCTGCTGATCCTGACTATCTTGGCAATTCAGACCGGATTGCGCACCGCGCCGAGATGACACGCCGATTGACAGAAGCCACCCAACGCTGGAGCAAGGCCGACCTTTTGGCGGCCTGCGAGGCGCAGGGCGTTCCTGCGGGGCCCATCAACGATCTGGCTGAGGTGTTTGCCGATCCGCAAGTGATTGCGCGCGCCCTGCAGATTGCCCCGGGCGGTGTGCCGGGGATCAGATCTCCGATGTCTTTTTCAGGTGCGGATCTGTCGCTTGATCGCCCGGCACCCACCTTGGGCGAGCATCAGAACGAGATTTTGGGCAAGCTTTGAGGGCGGCGTCAGCGATTACAGGGCCAGCGTCGACAAGGCGGCATCAAGGCCTGCCCAATCTTCGATCTGAAGGCGGACGGGCAGGGTCAGGACCTTGGCCCGAAAGCTGGGTGGCAGACGGGTTGCGTCCTTTTCGGTGGTGACCAGATTGGCGTTGTGCATCATCGCCTCGGCCTCAAGCCGCAGCAAAAGGGCGTCTGACAGGGGTTGGTGATCGTCCAGCGCCTCGGCCCGGATCACCTGCGCGCCAAGGCTGCGCAGGGTGGCAAAGAATTTATCGGGGCGACCGATGCCCGCAAAGGCGATCACGGGGGCGCCGTGCCAATCCATGCCGGTCAGCAGTGGTTTGATCTGGCCTTGGGTGATGGGAAGCGCCGGTTTGTCAAAGGCCATGCGGGCAAGGGGCGGGCCGATCAGCAGCAGATGATCGGCGCGGGCCAACCCTTGGGCGACGGGTTCGCGCAAGGGGCCCGCCGGAAGGCAAAGACCATTGCCCCAGCCGGTTTCGGCATCCACCACCAGCAGCGACAGATCCTTGTGCAGGCCGGGGTTTTGAAAGCCATCATCCATCAAGATCACATCGGCGCCCAGACCTTCGGCCAGACGCGCCCCAGCGGCCCGATCGCGCGCGATCACGGTGGTGGCAAAGGCCGTCAGCAACAGCGGCTCGTCGCCCACATCGGCGGCGCTGTGGCGGGCCAGATCCACCACGATGGGACCGGTCAATGCCCCGCCATGCCCGCGCGACAAGATCACAACCTTGCGCCCGCGGGCGGACAGCCGGTCTGTCAGGGCGATGGCCGTGGGGGTCTTGCCCGTGCCGCCGACATTCAGGTTGCCGATGCAGATGACGGGGATGCGCGCCTTGTACCCGGGGCGCGCCACGCGCCGCGCCGTCAGGGCCGCGGTCACCCAACCCAGCGGGGCCAGCAGCCGTGCGGCAAACCCGGGGCGCGCGGGCGGGTTAAACCAAAAGGCGGGCGGGCGCATCAGGGCGGTCCGTCCATGATCTGGCGGATCGTGACCAGAAGATCCGCTGTCACCTCGGCGCCGTCCGAGACGACTTCCCAAGCCGCATGGGCCTGACGCGCGGCCCGGTCGGGCGACAAAAGATCGGACAGGCCCATCGACAAATCCGAGGTTGAGGCCACCATCCGCGCGGCAAGAGCCGATCCAAGACCCGCATAGGCGCTGCCAAACCTGCCGGTACGAGGGCCAAAAATGATGGCCGATCCGGTGCTGGCTGCTTCCATCGGGTTCACGTGACACCCCTGCCCCATCAGGCTGCCGCCCAGAAACGTAACCGGGGCAAGCCGGTACCACAGACCGATTTCGCCCGGCTGATCGGGGATGAACACCTCGACCGTGGGGTCGGGTTCCTGTTCCAGACTGCGGCGGGCCACTTGCCAGCCTTCGCGGGTTTCCAATCGCTGCGCCAGCGCGGCTGCACGGTTCAGATCTTCGGGGACAAGGATCAACAGCAGGCGATGAGACAGGGCAAGGGCATGGCGATGCGCCGTGATGACCGCCTCTTCTTCGATCTGCGGCACAGACATGGCCAGCCAAACCGGGCGGCCCGACAAAAGGCCCGCCAGCGAGGCGCGCTCGGCCTCGAGGTAGGGCAGAACGAGGGGGGTCTTTTCCAGCTTGCCCGTGACCTTCAGACGGTCCGGATCCGCGCCGGCCTTGCGAAAGGCGCGCGCTGCGGCAGGATCGACCATGTGAAGGGCGCGAAAGCCTGCCAAGGTGCTGCGGAGCAGACCGGGATACCAGCCATCGCGATCCGGCATCAGATGCGGTTGGCGCGCTTCGACCATCAGGACGGGCAGTTTACGGCTGTTCGCCTCGTGCAAGAGCGAGGGGCGCAATTCCCCTTCGGCGCACAGGATCACCTCCGGTGACCAATAGTTCAGAAATTCGCGCACCTCGGCGGGGGCGTCGGGGGGGGCTTCTTGCACGACAACGCCGCGCAGGGGTGCCGGGTCGGGACTGGTCAGAAGAACGCCGATCCCATCTTCGTCAACCAGACGCCGGGCCAGTTCGGCCATGCCGGGCCGACTGTCTGCGGTTGGGGCATGCAGCCAGACCAGACGCCCCGCCGGGCGCATCGGGCGGCCGTCTGGCGGGCGGGCATCGCGCCGCGCCGCCATGTTGTAAAGCGCCAGACCAACCGAATAGGCCATACCGAAGCGGCGTCAGCTGTTCGCGGTGGTGGCTTCGCTGGTGCCGTCTTCGCGCAGACGATCCAGCGCGGCGATGAAATACCGCATATGGGCATTGTCGACGGTGCGCTGCGCCTCGGCCTTCCAGGCGCGATGGGCGCTGTCGTAATCGGGGAAGATCCCCACGACGTGCAAATTGGACGGATCCTTGAAGACCGACTTTTGGGGCGAGACCAATTCGCCGCCAAAGACGAGGTGAAGTTTGCTCATACCGGGGTTCCTGAGTTCAATTTACAAAACATAGCGCGAGATATCGGCAGACCGGGAGAGCGCCCCGACGTTGGACTCGACAAAGCTTTCATCGACTTGAACCGCGTCGCCAGACCGATCCGGGGCCGTAAAGGACAGATCTTCAAAAACCCGTTCCATGACGGTGTAAAGCCGCCGCGCGCCGATATTTTCGACGGATCTGTTCACTTCAGCGGCGATGCGCGCAAGGGCCTTTATGCCGCCATCGGTGAAGGTGACGGTCACCTGTTCGGTGGCCATCAATCCAGCATATTGCAAGGTCAGGGCATTTTCGGTTTCGGTGAGGATGCGCACAAAGTCATCTTCGGTCAGGGGTTGCAGTTCCACCCGGATCGGCAGACGGCCTTGCAATTCGGGCAGAAGATCGGACGGCTTTGCAACGTGAAAGGCCCCCGAGGCAATGAACAGGATATGGTCGGTCTTCACCGGGCCATATTTGGTGGACACGGTCGTGCCTTCGATCAGGGGCAGAAGATCGCGCTGCACGCCTTCGCGGCTGACATCGGCGCCGCGCGCATCGGCACGGGCACAGATCTTGTCGATCTCGTCCAGAAAGACGATGCCGTTTTCCTGCACAGAATCCAACGCCGCCGCCTTGACCGCGTCATCGTCCAAAAGCTTGTCGGCTTCTTGTCCGATCAACAGATCATAGCTGTCCGCGACCGAAACCCGCTTGCGCGTGGTCTTGCCGCCAAAGGCCTTGAACAGATCTTGCAGCCCCTGCATCTGGGTGTCCATGCCGGGCATGGCGCCAAACATGGCCGGGGGCGCAGCGGTGTCTTGCACCTCTATTTCGATCATGGTGTCGTCAAGCTCTCCGCGCTTGAGCTTGCCGCGGAACATCTCGCGGGTTTGTTCACGCGCGTCTTTGCCTGCCAGCGCCTCGACCACCCGTTCTTCGGCGGCGCGCTGCGCGCGGGCCTTGACCTCGTCGCGCATCCGCGTGCGGGTGTCAGAGATCGCGGTATCGACCAGATCGCGGATGATACTGTCCACATCGCGGCCGACATAGCCAACTTCGGTAAACTTGGTCGCTTCGACCTTCAAGAAGGGCGCGCGGGCCAGTTTGGCCAGACGGCGCGCGATTTCGGTTTTGCCAACGCCCGTTGGCCCGATCATCAAGATGTTTTTCGGGTAAACCTCGTCGCGCAGGTCGGCTGACAGATGTTTGCGGCGCCAGCGGCTGCGCAGGGCCACGGCCACGGCGCGTTTTGCATCGCGCTGACCGATGATGAAACGGTCCAGTTCCGACACGATTTCGCGGGGGGTCAGGTTGGTCATTTGGAAATCTTTTCGACGGTCAGGTTGCCATTGGTGAACACGCAAATTTCGGCCGCAATCGCCATGGCCTTTCGGGCGATGGTTTCGGCATCCATATCGGTGGCCATCAGGCCCCGCGCGGCGGCAAGGGCGAAATTCCCGCCTGAACCGATGGCCGCAATGTCATTTTCGGGTTCCAAGACATCCCCTGCCCCGGTCAACACAAACAGCTGATCCCCATCGGTGACGATCAACATCGCCTCAAGGTTGCGCAGGTATTTGTCGGTGCGCCAATCCTTGGCCAGATCGACACAGGCGCGGGCCAGTTGGCCCGGTGACGATTCAAGTTTGGCTTCAAGACGCTCCAGCAGGGTGAAGGCATCGGCGGTGGATCCGGCAAAGCCGCAGACAACATCCTGCCCGCCGGGCGACAGTCGGCGCACCTTGCGCGCCGTGCCCTTGATGACGGTATTGCCCAGCGAAACCTGCCCATCACCCGCCACAACAACCTGACCGCCGCGGCGCACTGCGACAATGGTGGTGCCGTGCCAGCCGGGGAATTTGTCTTCGGCCATTCTGCATCTCCTGTTCTGGTGCCTATATGAGGCCCCGGCGCCGGGCAGACAAGCCTTTCGCCATGCGTTGGGACGCACTAGGGTGATGGGATGACGATTATGTATTTTTATTTGGGGCAAGGCGGGCGCAAGGCGGTTCTGGAGGGCCAGAAGCGGATGACGACGCGCGTGAAGGCGGCGGTCGAAGCGGCGGGTTGGACGGTGGAGATGCGCCCTGCCGAAGAGAGGGACTTGATCCCGGGGCGGACGGGATTTCACCTTGTCTTGAACGAAGAGGTGCCCGCAGACCATTGTCTGACCCTGCGGCGTGTGGGCTGGGAGCCGTTTTGGCGGATCGAGCGGACCAATGACCGTTGGGATTGGGAGATTGCCGACCTCGCCTTTGATCCCAGCAGCCAGGATCTGGCCAAGGCCGCGCGATTTGTCGACCATTGGCGGCGCCAGTTGTTTGAGGGGCGCCCCCTGACGACGGGCGGCGGTGTATTTGTGCCCTTGCAAGGCAAATTGACCCAGAGACGCCATTTTCAGGCGGCCAGTCCGATCGAGATGCTGCGGCGGGTTGCGGCGCGCTGGCCGGACCGGGCGGTGACGGCCACCTTGCACCCGGCCGAGGTTTACAGTGACGCGGAGCGTGACGCCTTGGCACAGATGGCGCACGAGATTCCGAACCTGAGGGTTCAGACAGAGGGGTCAGAGGCGGCTTTGCGGGCCTGCGATCTGGTTGTCACCGAAAATTCGACCATGGCGCTGAAAGCCTATATTGCCGAAAAGCCGGTGATGCTGTGGGCGCGGATCGATTTTCACCATATCGCAGCCTCGGTGCCGCGACTGGGCCAAGAGGCCGCCTTTGCGCTGGTGGAGGCGCAGTTGGCGCCGGACTATGCCCGCTATCTGCTGTGGTATTTCCGCGACCACTGTCTTCGGTCCTGGGACGGGGCGGCGGAAGAGGCCATTCGCGCAAGGCTGCGCGCGCTGGACTGGCCGATATGAAAAGGGCGCCCGCAACGGGGCGCCCAAACACCGGGCCAAAACGGCCGATCAGATGGCGGACTGGATCCAGTTTGCCAAGGCCGCCTTGGGGGCAGCGCCCACCTTGTTCGAGACAACCTGGCCGTCTTTGAACAGGAACAGCGAGGGAATGCCGCGCACGCCCAGCACGGCGGGACTGTCGGGATTTTCATCGACGTTGACTTTGACGATCTTCACCTTGCCGGCGTATTCTGCGGCAAGCTCTTCCAAGGCTGGGCCGATCTGGCGGCAAGGACCGCACCATTCTGCCCAGAAATCCACGACCACGGGGATCGTCGAGTTGCGGACTTCGGCATCAAAAGTGGCGTCGGTAACTGCGACGGTATTCGCGCCCATGGCGGCTCTCCAATTAGCAGGGTTGGGGGTTGAACCTAAGGAGTGGGGGGCGAGTCGTCAAGGGATGGTAGCACGCAGGAGGGCCGCCCTCACGATATCGGGATCAAGGGGCATCAGGTGGGCGGTTTTTGTCCACAAGATCGCGGGGCGCAGCAGACGTGTAGGGTAAATCTGGCCCAGCAGATGGGCATAGGCGCCCATCTGGCGCAACAGCCCTTCGGGCACCTCGGCCGGGGTGGGGGGGATCAGGCGGTTCGATTTGAAATCGATCAGGGTGATTTCGGTCGCGGTCACGATCAACCGGTCGATGGTGCCATAAAACCGGCGGCCGGCATACTCCCCCGTCACGGCCACCTCGGCCAAGGCATTTTGGGCGAAGACGGGCGCGAGGGCGGGATTTTGAAGAACGCGGGCGACCTCGGCCAAGGCATCGGCGCGCAGGGGTTCAGCCTCGATCAGGGCGGCGGCCAGACGGGGCCAATCGGCCGGCGCGGCGCCCGGCAGATGTTCCAGCAACAGATGGATGGCGGTGCCGCGCAGACGCGACGCCTCGCCCTCCTCGCTGTCATCCCCCGGCAGCACCTTGGCCCCGCCCAGCGCAGAGGGGGACAAAAGGGGCAGGGGATGGTCAGGGGGGCTGTGCCGGGCCGTGACCCAGCCCGGCAGCGGATCAGACGGGGATATCGTGGCCAAGGGGGGGTGCGGCGCAGGGGGCGCCATCTGAGGATCTGGAAAGGCGCCAAAGCTGTAAACGCGCCCAAGGGGGCCGCTTTCAACCGGATTGAGACGCGACAACCCGCGTTCGACCAGACGGTACCAGCACAGATCCAGCAGGGCCTTGGGCTTTTTGTCGACGTCCAGCTTTGTCTCGCCCGCTGCCGCGATAATGACCACCGAACGGGCGCGCGTCAGCGCCACGTACAAAAGCCGCAGATTTTCGTCGCGTTGCTGTTGCTTGCGGGCCTGGGCGCGCCGATCCATCGGTTCGGGGCGGTACCCGGCAGACATGGCCCACATGGGCAATTCATCCTCGGCAGTCATGACGGCATTGCGTTCCGTTTGGGGACGGTCCGCGCAATCGGGCAGGATCACGATTTCGGATTCCAGCCCCTTGGCCCCATGCACCGTCATGATGCGGATCCGTTCCCCGGCGGAATCGGTCTGACGTTTGATTTCCAGATCATCATCCTGCAGCCAGATCAAAAAGCCGGTCAAACTGGGCACATCGGCCGTTTCATAATCCAGCGCCTGTTGCAAAAAGGCGTCGATGCCTTCTTCGGCCTCGTCGCCCAGACGGGTCAACAAGCGGCGGCGGCCATCATGGGCGATGAGAATATGTTCCAACAAATCGTAGGGGCGCAAGAATTCAGCCCGGTCCCGCAGATCGGACAAAAGGGCAAAGGCCTGAGGATAGCGTTCGGCCTGATCGCGCAAGGCCGCCCAAAGATAGCCGGGGCGCCCATGGGCAAGGCGGTACAGATCGGCCTCGGTCAGGCCGATGAGCGGCGAGCGAAGCGCCTCGGCGAGGGACAGATCATCCTCGGGGGTGGCAAGAAAGGCGAGGATCGAGGACAGATCCTTGACCGCCATTTCACCGGCAAGCTTAAGCCTGTCCGCCCCGGCGATGGGCAATGCGGCCTGTTTGCAGGCGCGGATCAATTCGGAAAACAGCGTGGAGCGGCGTTGCACAAGGATCAGCACATCGCCCGGATGCAGGGGGCGCGGGCCCTGTTTTGTGACGATCTGCGTGCCACTGTCCAGCATCTGCCGGATCCGTTCGGCGACCTGTTTGGCAAGCTGCGCCGCATGGTGTTCGGGGGTGATCAGATCGACGGGCTTTTCCCAATCCTGATCGCCTTCGACCTTTGCAGGCGGGATATCGGGCCAAAGTTCCACCCGTCCGGGCAGATCATGGCGAAAGGCGGCGTGGAACACGGTATCGCCCATGGCACGGGCGAATTCCGGTTCCTGAAACACCGCATCGACAAGGTTCAAGATCGCCGGAGACGAGCGAAACGAATAATCCAGCGAGGTTTTGCTGAAAGGCTTGCCTACGGCGGAAAAATCGGCGTCGAACTTGTCGCGCTTGCGGTCGAAGATGGCAACATTGGCGCCTTGAAAGGAATAGATCGACTGCTTTTTGTCGCCCACGACAAACAGGGTCCGGTCCCCTTCATGCGACGAGACGCCAGAGGTGAATTCGGCGGCCAACGCCTCGATCACGCGCCATTGGGCGGGGCTGGTATCTTGCGCTTCGTCGACAAGAATATGTTCGATGCCGCCATCCAGCCGGTACAAGACCCAAGCGGCCACCCCGGGGTTGGACAAAAGACGGGTGGTGAAGGCAATCAGATCGTCAAAATCAAGCCAGCCCTGCGCCGATTTGCGGGCGGCGTAGAGCGGCAGGAAGGCCGATGCAAACCGGTACAGCGTGGCCGTTTTCTGGGCCGCTGTCATGGTCGAGCGGCGGGCATGGGCGGTTTCGACCCGCTGCATCAAGGATTCCAGCTGGGGCAGGTGGTTGCTGAGGCGCGTGTTGCGCAGACCCACCGAAGGAAATTTCGTCAACTTGGCCGAAAAGGGGTTGGCCGAGGTGGACCCGGTCAACATCAACCGCTCCATCATGTCCAAGGCCGCAAGGCTGGGCCCCAGTGCGGCGATCTTGGCGACAAGGGGGGCGTTCTTGATATCGGTCTGGCCGCCAAAGGGCAACGCCTCGGCGAGGGTGGTCAGCAGATCGGCTTCGTCGCCCTGAAAAACATCGGCCACGACCGCCTCAGGCGTGTCGGCATCGGTCAGATTGAACAGGGCGCGGGCGGCCTCGTTGGTCAGACCCCGGGCCGACCCAAGGGCGGATACTTCGGCCAAAAGCTTGTCAAAATCAGCGCCGGAATGGATCATGCAAAGGTCGGTGACCGCTTGCGGGGCAAGGCCATCGGCCATTTCCTGCACGATTTCAGCGCGCAACAACCGAGCCGAGCGATCGTCGACCTCTTTGAACTGCGGCGAGACGCCCGCCTCGAGGGGAAAGCGGCGCAAAAGACTGGCGCAGAACGAATGGATGGTCTGGATGCGCAAACCGCCGGGGGTTTCGATTGCCCGCGCAAAAAGTCGCCGCGCCTCGGCCAGGGTTTGGGCGCTGTGCGGGCCTTCTAGGCCTAGATCCGTCAACGACAGATTCAGCTTCTCATTGGGCAGCATGGCCCAAGCGCCCAACCGCTGAAACAGACGGTTTTGCATTTCCGAGGCCGCCGCCTTTGTGTAGGTCAGGCATAGAATATGCGCCGGATTGACCCCGCGCAGCAAAAGCCGCGCCACACGGTCTGTCAGGACCGAGGTCTTGCCAGACCCGGCGTTGGCCGAAAGCCAAGTCGACGTGCCGGGATCGGCGGCGGTGACCTGCCGCTGGGTGGCTTCATGCAGGGGCATCATCGCCCCCTACGTCGGCGGGCACGGCCGTGTCGGACATCTGCCATTCCCCAAAGCGCGCGAGGTGATCGAAATCGCGATCTTCTTCGTCGCGCTGCAGGGCACGGCGCGAGATATAGCCGGTCTCTTGCCGGGCATATTGCGCGATCAGATGATGGAATTTCGCATAAACCTCGCGCAGCTTTTCCGGCGTAATTTCCATCTCTTGGGGTGCATCCGGGGCCTTCAGGCCGACGTATTGGGTGCGGGCAACCTCGGCCATGCCCAAATCGTCGAAGGCGCCGTTTTCGGCCATCATGGCCGTCAAAAGCAGCTGTTTTTCAAAGGCGTCCTGCGCCTTGGGCGTCGGCGCGGCGCCGGTCTTGTAATCAATCAATTCCACCCGGCCGTCGGGCAGGACATCGGCACGGTCAAGACGGCCGTGCAGGGTAAAATCGGGGTTCGAGAAGCGCATTTCACCTTGCGCTTCAAGGGCCTGGGGTGTGCCCTCCCGCTCTGCCTCGGCGGCGATGACGCGGTCTGCCACGGTGGCCAAGCGCGCATACCATAGCAATCGTTCGGTTGGAAAATCAACGGATTGGGCCAGCAAGGTCTGGGTCAGGGCCAAAAGACGTTTTTCGGCGTCTGGCGGGGTTTCGTTTTCGGGGGTGCTGCGCACAAATGCCTCCATCACCGCGTGCAGAACGACGCCGCGGTCGCGCGCATCGGGCGAAGCGTGGAGCGGATCGAGTTTGGACAGGCGCAGAACCTTGCTGGCATAGATCGCATAGGGATCGCGGATCAGATCGCGGATGCGGGTGATGGACAGCCGGTTGGGGCGGGCCGCCACGGGCGGGCGCGGGGCGGGGCGGGGCGCGCGGTGCAGCGCCGGGTCAAGCCGATGGGCAGCGGTGGGCGCAGCGGCGCGGGCGGCCAGCCTGCGCCAGTCATCCCCGCGCTGCACCATCAAATCCAACGCGGCCTTGCCGCCTTGATCTTCAAGACCAGACAAAAGGTTGGTCAAACGGTTGAGCCAGCGCGAGGGAACCGTTTCGGCATCAGAGTCGCGCCGCGCGCGGGTGATAATCACCTCGGGCGCGCCGGCGGCCTGTTGGTAATCGTGCGCGGCCAGCCCGATTTGACGTTCGGGCAGCAAAAGCCCCGCCTGCTGCCGCATCTTGCGGTTCATCCAAGGGTCTGGCGGGGATTGGCGGGGCCAGATCCCTTCGTTCAAGCCGGACAGGATCACACGGACCGCACCGGTTTCGCGCGCCTCACGCGGGCCAAGGATGGTGATCATGGGGTGGACGGCAAGGGTTTCGCGGCCATCCTTGCCAAGCTGATGGATCAAGGTATCGAACAGGCGCAGATAATCGGATGGGCTGACGGGCGCGCCATGCGCGGCCTCGTCCGCCAAGGCGGAAAACAGGGCGCGGGCATTGATGCCGGCTTCTTTCAACCAAAGCTCTCCGGTGCCGTCGGGCGCAGTGCCGCGCGCAAAGGATTCCGCCAAGGCCAGATGGTGCGCCTGTGCCTGCGCCAAGGGCGTTTGGGCTGGCAAAGCCATGGTGTCCAGACAGGCGGCCAAGGCCGCGGCCCACGGGCCCGCAAAGGGATCTGCCTGCGCCGCGGCCCAAAGGGCAAGGGTTTCGGCGGTGGGAAAGGCCGGGCCATTCTTGCGCAGCGACAATTCAAGCTCTCGCGTCAGGCGCAAGTGATCGCCGCGCCGATGGGCGCTGTGGCACAGCGGATGCTTGAGCAAGATCAAAAGCGCATCGGACGTCAGGCGCGTGGTCATCATCCGCGCAATGTGGCGCAAAAAACGCCCCGGGGGAGACAGGGCCAGAGGATGGCCTGCTGCGTCATCGGGCCGAATTCCCCATTGGCCGAGCGCGGCGGTGACGCGCCGGCCCAGGGCGCGGTCGGGGGTGATCAGGGCTGTGGGAAGGCCGCGTTCGGCGCTGTCGCGCAAGATGAGGGCAATGGTGGCCGCTTCTTCCTGCGGGGTTTCGGCCTGAACAAGGGTGACGCCCTGCATCGCGCCCGCCAGATCGTGCAAATGCTGGCCCTCTGTCAGCCATTGATCTGTCACCGGTGCCGGACGAAGCGACAAGGACAAGACAGCATTGCGCGCGGCATCGGGCGCGGGTTCAAGGTGCCACGGCGCCACATCGGCCGGGGTCTTGCCCAAAGCCTCGATCAATCGGCGAATGCGGAACTGGGGGTGATCTTCGGCGGTAAGGGCATCTTTCATCGCCGCCCATACTGGGCCGGGCATAGAGGTATCAAAGCCCGGCAGAACCAGCGCGCCTTGGGGCAATCGGGCCACGGCCAGCATCAGCCGCAGCGTCGGGCCGCGCGATCCGGTGGAACCGGCGACGATCACCGGGCCAGAGGGCGGCTGCTCGGCCCAGCGCGCCGCCAGACGATCCGCCGCAAGGCGTTGGCGGGCGGCGGGATCTGTGGCGCCGTCATGGGCGAAAAAGGGCGTGATGATGGACAAGAAGGTTTGCGTGCGCTGCCAATAATCAGCGAATTGATCCATCGGCAGGGCGGCAATGGTATCAGGGCTGACCCCTTCGGCCTGCATTTCATCCATCAGATCCGACAGCGTGGCGGCCAGATCAAAGGCGGCGGATTTGGGGGCAAGACTGCCATCTTTTTCAAGCAGGCCCTGAACGAGTTGCCCCAGCATCAACAGGCGGCGCAGGCGCGGTTCTGGCGGGGGAAGATCGGCAAGGATCGGGTCTTGGTCCAGTTCCGTCACAAGGACAAGACGGGGCAGCAGGCGTGCGCCTTGGGCGGTCAGCGCCTCGGTGACGCGGCGGCGCATGCGTTCAGAGTTCAGATAAACGGTGGTCTGGGCCAGCGTTTCGGGCGCAGAGTCCTCCATCCGGGCCAAAAGGCCTTGCGCGAAAAAATGGGCGAAATCCAAGCCCGGGGGCAGGTGAAACAGGCCGAACCGGGGCTTTATCACTGGGAACCTCTTAACAACGCCTCGGCCAAGGGGATGCTGCCGGGGTGGCCAACGTCGCACCATCCGCCCTTGTGGCGCAAGCCGAAAAGGCGCTGGCCCAAGATCATCCTGTCCCACAGCAGGTTCAGCGAAAAGATGGGCTGCGCGACATCGGCCAAGGCATCGGTTTTCAAGATCTGGGCGCCAAGATAGACATCGCCCGGCTGCCCATGGGCGCGGCCCAAGTGGCCCGCCGAATCCGTCAGAAAATCACCCGATCCCAGATGGCCGGTGGCCTGCGCTGCCGGCAGGGTCAAAAGCAGACCGTCCATCCGGGACGGATCCCACGACGCGGCCAATTGGGCCAAGGGGTTCAACCCAGTCCAGATCGCATCGCAATTCAGGATCATGACCGCGTCGGGGCCTAGCAGCGGCAGCGCGGCGCGCAGGCCGCCGCCGGTTTCCAACAAGACCGGTTCGTGACTGATCTGAACGGATTGACCGGCCAGATGGCGTTCAATCTGCGCGGCGCGGTAATGGGTATTCACCACGATGGGCCCACAATCGGCGCTGCGGGCCAAGGCCAGCGCATGATCCAGCAGCGGGCGGCCCGCGACCGGGATCATCGGTTTGGGCCGATCCTTAGTCAGCGGGCGCATTCGGGTGCCCAGACCGGCCGCAAACAGCATCAACGGAAATCTTGTCATGGCAGGTCCAGCGGCGACAGGGATGGCGGCGGCGGCAAGAAGGCGCAGGCCGCGCGCAGATCTGTCAGGGCCGGATGCGACAGGTTGCGCTGCAACGAGTGCCACACGCGGGGCATCATCGGCAGATAGCGGGGCTTTCCGTTCTGGGCGAGACGGGCAAAAATGCCCAAGATTCGCAGCGCCCGTTGCGCGCCAAGCGTGGCATATCTGGCCCTGAAATTGGCCTGATCAAGGCCCAAGGCAGCCGCATAGCGCGTTATCATGCCGATTTCCGTTGTGGGGCTGACATCGCGGCGGGCATCTTGCAGCAACGAGACAAGATCATACCCCGGCTGTCCCAGTTGCCCCAGTTGAAAATCAAGCAGACCAACCTGCCGCAGGCCCGACCGGTCGGGCAACAAGATCAGATTCTCTGCGTGAAAATCGCGGTGAATGAAGATGCGGGGCCCTTCGGCATGGCGCTGCAAGGCAAGGGTCAGCGTTTGGACAAGATGATCAGGGTCAGCGTGGCCCGGCAGGGGACGTGCGGGATGGCTTGCGGCAAGGCTGGCCGCCTGCGCCCAATCTTGGGCGGACAGGTTCGGCACATCTGGCGGCAGCGGCGCATGGGCCAGATGCACCAGTACATCCGTGGCGGCCGTATAAAGAGCGCGTTCTTGGCCCGGGTCTTGGTCAACAAGTTTGGCAAAAACGTCGTCACCGAAATCTTCCAAAAGAAGAAATCCCTGCATCAGGTCTTGGGCCAGCGGGGCGGGCGCAGACAGGCCAAGGGCCGACAGATAGCTGGCGATCTTCAGGAAATCCGCGGGATCATCGCCCTTGCCGGGGGGGGCATCCATCAAGATGGCGCTGGCATGGCCCAACGTCAGCCGATGATAGCTGCGGTCAGAGGCATCGCCTGCCAAGGGGCGGCGATCGGCCGCCGACCATCCGGCAGCTTGCACGAACCGGTCCAGAAGGATGGGGCGATCAGCCATCTGTCAGGCCTTTGGACAGCGCGGGGTTTGCACCCGTCAGGGTGACAGTACGGCCTTTGGCCCGGCTGGCGAAGGTCAGATTCAGGGCGTCCAAAGGCGCCATTTCGCCCAAGCGGTCGGGCCATTCGATCAGGCAAATGGCGTGGCCGATGGCCTGATCCAGACCCAGCTCCACCACCTCATCAGGATGGGTCAGGCGGTACAGATCGGCATGCCAAATCTCTTCATCAGGGCTTTCATAAGTTTGCACCAGCGTGAAGGTTGGTGACGGAATATCCCCCAGATAGCCCAAGCGGTGACGGATAAAGGCGCGGGCGAAATGGGATTTTCCGGCGCCAATCGGGCCAGACAGCAACAGGCAGGCGCCCGGAGCGACAAGATCGGCCATCCGCTCGGCAAAGCCGGTGGTTGCGTCAGGATCGGGCAGAAACAAGGACAGAGGCGCGTCATTCATGGCGGCAATCTGCCCTGATGGGGCGGTGATCGCAAGCCTTTGGCACCAGGGCCCGGTGGTCAGGCGATCAGGGGAATGGCGGGCAGCGCGGCCTGATCAAAGGTCAAGGTCGGCACCGAGGCGGGCGCGAGGTGAAAGGCAATCATGGTGCCCCCGGCCGGCAGGGGCGTCATGCGGCAGTCGACAAGGCGCCCGTCGGGCATGCGTATCTCTGCGGACCATCTGACACGGTCGCCGTGATTGGTGACAAAGGTTTCGATTTGGGGCCAAAGCGGGCTGGCCGCCGAATGTTCACGCCAATAGGTGCACAGGGAAAACACAGGCGCCTCTGCCAGAATTTCAGACGGATCATGCCCCCACAGCGCCGTGTAGGCCGTGTTGGTCATGACAAGCTGCCCTTCGGCCGAAAAGACCGCGATGGCGTGGCCCAATTCATCCAGCACGGATTGGCCCAATTCCAGATCGGCCTTGTAGCGCCGCGTGCGCATCATTTCGGTCGAGATGTCTTCGATGATCAAGGCCAAGCCGCCATTGGGGTGGGGCCTGCCGATCACATGATAGGTCTGACCACTTGGCAGGATCCATGTCTCTTCATAAAGACCGGTGGAGGCTGCCCTTTCCATGTCGAGCAGCTGTTTGCGCCAATTGCGATAATCCTTTGGTTCGGGGATCATGTTGCGATCGCGCATGGCATCCAGAACGGCCATCAACGACGGGCGCGATGCCAGAAAATCAATCGGCAATTCCGTAAGGTCAAGAAGCGCCGGGTTGAACAATTGCAGTTTGCGGGAATTGTCAAAGATTGCCAATCCGACCTGCAATTGGGCGAAGGTCTTGGTCAGGGTTTGCATGAAATCCCGCAGGGCCGTTTCGGCGGCAACGGTTGTGTCCGCCGGAAGGCCGAAGCAAAATCTGCCTTCCCCATCGGGAAAGGCCAGAAGGTCAAACCAGCCGATATTTCCATCAGCATATTGAACCTTTTGGCGCTGGCCCGCCCCGACATGTGAGCCTGCCACTGTTTCGAACAGCGATGGCAGGGGCCACGAAATCTCACGCGGGACGCCCGTCAGGGCGTGGACGGCGGCCATATAACTGGGGTTGGCCCAAAAGACCTCTCCACTTTTGGATTGGCGCCAGATCAGGACCGGGATTTTGGCCAGCAGGCCCCGCAGCATCGCCAGTTCGTCGGTTTGGGCCCGGTAGGTCAGCGGATCATGGACCTGAGGTTTGTTGTCGGCCCCCGGATCGCTGAGCGTGATACGGGTCAAGCCGCCGCGCAATTCGGCGATCATCACGATGGAATCGCCATGGATGGGATCGGAAACAAGAGACACAACCCCCTCTTGCGGCAGCCGAAGCAGGGCGGAACTGACATCGGCAAACCGAGTGCTGAGATAGGTCATCAATTGCGTCCACACCGGGGTGCGCGTGGGGTGCGAGGCGAACAAGGCCCGGGCAGAGGGCGACGAATCCACCAAGATTTCGCCATCGAACAAGAACACCGCCTCTTCCGCCCGGCCAAAGGCGGCATCGCCCAAGGACTGTTTGGAACGGGCGGGAAGAAAATGGATGATCAGCACACCAAGCAGGGCGGTGACGCAAGACGTCAGCACAAGCCCCAGCCCCAGAAGCCAGTCAGAATCCATGGTATACCTTCGAATAAGTCACTTATCCCTTTGAGAATGGCCGCCGAAGCCTTAACCAGTGGTTAACGCACCTGTTCTTTTCCTGTGATTTTTTGGCCCCTTGCGCGGAAAGCACAGGATTATAGGTGGGTGTCGCCCGATGGGTTTGGTCAGCGTGCCACGACCGGATTTTCGCCCAAACCGGTGGATACAGGTGCCTCGATATCCTGCCGGTGCCAGCGAATATCGACCACCGCACCTCCGCGTTCCGGATGAAGGCTGGGCTGCAAATAGGTGCTTGCCGCGTTGCCAAAACTGATTTGCGCCCCGCTGCGTTCCAAAAGCGTTTTTGCGATGAACAGGCCCAAACCCATACCCTCATATCCCGGGCGAAGGGGTTGGGCGACATCACCTTCCACCGCAGACCGGCGCGAGCGCAAGAAGGGATCACCGATGCGGCCCAGCATTTGCGGCGGAAACCCGGTGCCATCGTCCATCACCCGCAAGGATATTGAGGATTTATCCCAGCGCGCCTCCACCCAGACTTTGGCGGCGGCAAAATCAACGGCGTTCTGCACAAGGTTGCGCAGGCCGTGAATCACCTCGGGGCGGCGCAAGACATGCGGTTGACGGTCCTGCGGCGTCTCGTCCTGCGCCACAGAAATCAAGACAAGCTTGCCGCGGTTCATATGGGGTTCGGCGGCCTCGCGGATCACTGCGATCAAAAGCGCCTGCCGCATATGCAGATCATCCTTTCCCGCCTGCCCCATCGAGCGCAGGATATCGCGGCAACGGTCGGCCTGATCGCGGATCAAACGCGCATCCTCTTGCAGATCGGGGCGTCCGTCCAACTCGTCGATCATCTCGGTCGAGACCAGCTTCATCGTGGCCAAAGGGGTGCCAAGTTCGTGGGCTGCCGCAGCCACAACGCCGCCCAGATCTGTCAGTTTCTGTTCGCGGGCCAAGGCCATTTGGGCGGCCATCAGGGCATCTTGCATGGCGCGGATTTCTGTGGCGACCTTGCGCGAATAGGCGCCCAGAAACAGGATGCCCACCACAATGGACAACCAAAAGCCACCCAAAAACAGATCAGGAACGAGAAAGATCTGACCATCTGCCGATTGCAGCGGAATGTTGAACGGCACAAGCACCGTGACAAACAAGGTGCCCAACACCCCCACGATGATGGTTGATCGCAGTTCCAGAACGGCGGCGGAAATTGTGACGGGCGCAAGGATCAGCAGGGCGAAGGGGTTTGTCAGGCCCCCGGTCAGAAACAGCAGCAACGTCAATTGCACCATGTCATAAACGAGCAGCGTCAAGGCTTGCGGCTCGCTTAGCCGTTGGCTTTGCGGAAAGACATAGTCGATGAGCATATTGACGGCCACCGACATCGCCACAACCACAAGACAGGCCGCCACCGGCAGTTTCAAACCCAAGGCCAAAGAGGCGACCAGAATGGCGACAAGTTGCCCCGAGATTGCCAGCCAACGCAGCAAGGTCAGCGTTTGCAAGCGCACCCAATCCGTATGCGTTTCACGAAAAAGCGGCGTCACGGCGGAATTCATCATGGCGGTTTGTGCGGTCCCTTTTCAAAGCGCGCCAAATGTCGCGCTTTGACCTCTGTTAACTCTGCCCGTTTCGGAGTTGAATGAAAACAACGAATGGAGAGATGTAATGTCACGTTTTTTGGCCATCTTGGCCGCTGTCGTCGCCGTTGTCTTCTTGGGGTGGCAATATTGGCTGGGCACCCGCACGGATGAATTCGCGGCCTGCGGCGGCGGTTCGGTGGCGGGCGGAACTATTGGAGGAGCCGTCGCCCTTGTGGATGAAAGCGGTGCCCCTGTCACCGAAGCTGATTTGTTCAAGAAACCGGCGCTGGTTTATTTTGGGTACAGCTTTTGTCCCGATGTCTGCCCCTTGGACAATGTCCGCAATGCCGAGGCGATGGACATTCTAAGCGAACGCGGAATCGAGATTTCAAGTTATTTCATTTCCGTTGATCCGGCGCGCGATACGCCCGCTGTCATGGCTGAATACACCGATAATATTCATCCCGATCTGGTGGGTTTAACGGGAAGCGCCGAACAGATCGCGGCAGCGGCGGCGGCCTATAAGGTTGTTTACAGGTCGCACGAAGACGAGGGCGAGTTTTATACGGTGGATCATACAACCTTTACGTATTTGATGTTGCCCGGCGGGAAATTCGCCGACTTCTTCAAACGGGACGATTCCCCGGATCTGATTGCGGAACGGACGGCCTGTTTTGTTCAGGCGGCCGGCTGAGATTTGACCAAAGGGTCTTGGCGGCCTACCTTCAGGAAAGTGAAATAAGACCGGAGTAAATGAAGTGGCAGAGTTCGACCCCCAAACTATTGGCACAGATCGCAGCCTGTTGTTGGTCGATGACGACGAGGCGTTTGTAAAGCGCCTGGCCAAGGCCATGGAAAAGCGTGGATTTATGCCGCAAACCGCGATCAGCGTTGCAGAAGGCAAGGCCGCAGCGCTGGCCCACCCGCCGGCCTTTGCCGTGGTGGATCTGCGTCTGGAAGACGGCAATGGATTGGATATCGTCGAAGTTTTGCGCAGCCGCCGGCCGGATTGCCGGATTGTCGTCTTGACGGGATATGGTGCCATTGCCACCGCCGTGGCGGCGGTCAAGATTGGGGCAACGGACTATCTTTCAAAGCCCGCTGATGCCGATGACGTCACAAATGCGCTTCTCAATCGGGTTGGGGCGAAACCCGTTTTGATGGAAAATCCGATGTCTGCCGACCGCGTGCGCTGGGAGCATATTCAACGCGTTTATGAAATGTGTGAACGAAATGTTTCTGAAACCGCACGGCAACTTTCAATGCACCGACGCACGTTACAGAGGATATTGGCAAAGCGAAGCCCAAAATAAGAGAAATCTTGCGCAGTTGAATTAATCGGGGTATCTGGGTGGGCATTTGATTTGTTAGGACCCCACTCATGATTAATCTCGACGACCTCTCCCTTAAAGAACTTAAAGATCTGCATGGCCGCGTTGGCAAGGCGATTTCAACGTTCAATGACCGTCATCGGCGGGCAGCGCTGGCTGAAATCGAAGAAATAGCACGCGCCAAAGGCTTTACGCTTTCGGAACTTGCTGGAATGTCGGCGCCGCGCAAACGGTCGCCCGCCGTTGCCAAATATGTAAATCCGGCTGATAGTTCAGATACTTGGTCTGGTCGTGGGCGCAAGCCACGGTGGTTTGTTGCCGCTTTGAAAGCCGGAAAAACACCTGAAGATCTGTCTTTGTGATCGCAAAGCGGCGGTTTGAAACGGGTCCACCTCCCTTTTTTCAAACTGCCGCCTTCAACCATTTCATGAATACGGACAATTCTGCACGCTTTGGACCGGGGCGTGTGACAAGGTAATAGGCCAAGCTGTCATCGTGAATTTCACCCAGCGCCGCCAATGTTCCATTTTCGATGTCATTTTGCACAAGCGCTTCGGCTTCGACATGCAGGCCATACCCCTGACGTGCAGCCGATAGGGCCAATTCTTCTGTGGGTATATAAGAGATATTCATTTCATCCGGTCGCAATCCGAACGACCGCAACCATTGAAGCGCCTCGGGCCAATCGGATTCAATGACCCATGGCATGGAGGACATTTCGGCTTTGGTCAAATTGGTGCGGCCATTCAATAAACTGGGGGCAGCCACAATGATGTATTGGGCAGCCGTCAGAAACACCGCGTCCAGACCCGGCCATATGCCATTGCCAAAGCGAATGGCCAGATCCATCGCTTCGCGCCGCAAATCGATCACCCGTTTATCGGGGTGAAGCGATAGCGGAACCTCGGGGTGGGCGGACCAGAAGGCACCCAGACGCGGCATCAGCCATTGGGCGGCGAAGGCGGGCGTCATGGTGACCTTCAGCGGCGCCCCCGGATCTGCGGCGCGCAGTTCTGCCAAGGCCAATTCCATAGTGCGAAAGCCGTCGGCCACGGCGGCGGACAGGCGGGTTCCTTCTGCGGTCAGGGCAAGGCCGCGTCCGTCACGATACAACAACTCGCGGCCCAGATGGCCTTCAAGGGCGCGTACCTGCTGGGCCACGGCGGCATGGGTGACGTTCAACTCTCGTGCCGCCACAGAAAAGCTGGAGGTGCGGGCCGCCGCCTCGAATGCCCGAAGAGCGGTCAGCGATGGAAAGCTGCGCCAATCAATTGTCATTTGTTAGCCAGTCTAACATATCAAAAGAATCCCTCGCTTGGGAAAGACCCATTTATCGACTACATCTGGGGCACGGACAATGGAATTGGAGTACGAGATGTTAAGAATTTTTGCAGATGCCCTGTTGATCGCTGCGGGCACCTACCGCATTCGCGGCGAAGGCGGCCACAAGCGCACAGGCGCTAAATCGTGATTTCGGACAGCAACTGCTGCACCCGTTCGATATAGTCCGCCCGCGTCGCCGCGGGCGGACGCAATTTTATCTGAAGCCCTTTGATCACCTCGGGCGTCGGCGCGCCAAACAGTTTGTCCGCCTCGGCCACGGCAAAGCCGGCGATATGCACCGCCTCAAGCCAGGCAGAAACCTTGTCAGCCTCTTTGATGGCTTTCTTGACCGGAACTGGCAGCACGGCAGGTAGACCGAACCGCAGATGCACCGCCGCTGTCAGGCGCAGATCCAATTCGCCGTAGCCCGGACCCACAGCAGATTTGACCGGGCTGATCATATCGCCGATCACATATTCGGGCGCGTCATGCAGCATCGCTGCCAGTTGCCAGCGCGGCGTGACAAGCGCCCCGCCCTTTCGGGTAAAGATCTGTTCGACAAGCAAGGAATGTTCCGCAACCGAATAGGCGAAATCGCCCCGGGTTTGACCGTTCCAGCGCGCCACGAAGGCCAGCCCATGCGCAATGTCTTCAATCTCGATATCCATCGGTGTTGGATCAAGCAGATCCAGCCTGCGGCCGGACAGCATCCGTTGCCATGCGCGGGGGGGCTTTGTCATGATGTCCCTGCAAAAGCCTCTATTTGCCGTGTTGGGCCGGCGACGATCAGAAGATCGCCCTGCAGAACCATGGTGTCAGGCCGCCCGTAGGTGAAATCTTCGCCCGGGCGCTTGATGCCGACCACGGTGACATTGTGGACGCGACGCAATTCGCTTTGGGCGAGCGTCTTGTTCAAGACGTTCCCGGGCGCCCGAATTTTCGCAATGGCAAAATCATCATCAAATTCGATGAAGTCGATGATCTTGGACGTGACCAGATGCGCGACGCGTTCGCCCATCGTCACCTCGGGGTAGACGACATGATGCGCGCCCGTGCGTTGCAGGATCTTTCCGTGCCGTTCGGTGACCGCTTTGGCCCAGATATCGGGCACGCCCAGTTCGGACAGCGCAAGAACGGATAAAACCGACGCTTCAAGATCAGATCCGATGGCCACAACACCGTGCGAAAATGAACCCACGTTCAATTGCCGCAGGGTTTCCACGTTCGTTGTGTTCGCCTGCACCACATGGGTCAGGGTGCCGGCCATTTCCTGCACCAGATCGGCGTTTTCATCCAATCCCAGAACATCGTGCCCCAATTGCGCAAGGCTTTTGGCGACGGCGCTGCCGAAACGGCCAAGGCCGATGACCACAACGGATTCGGGGGTGGGGGTGAAGGACTTACCCAACAATCGGACGCTCCTCGGGATAGCGGAAATCGGTACGGCGGTGGCGCAGGGCAAGGCCCGTCGCAACCGTTACGATGCCCACGCGGCCAAGATACATCAAGAGAATGATGATCCATTGCGCAGAGGGTGGCAAAGCGCCTGTGATGCCCATGGACAGGCCGACATTGCCAAAGGCGCTGATCGCTTCATAGATCAAATGGTTCAAGGGCAAGTCTGTGACGCTGCGCAGCGCCATCGTGGCCCCCATCAGAACGGCCACGGACAGGGCGGTGACGGTCATCGCCTCGCGCAGGACAGCGGGGGAAATGCGGCGGCGAAACGCAGTTGTATCGGGATCGCCGCGCATCTCGCTCCACAGGGCCAAGATCAGGATCATCACCGTTGTCACCTTGATCCCGCCGCCCGTTCCGGCAGACCCTGCGCCGGTCAGCATCAGGGCATAGGTCATCATCATGGTTTGTTCGCTGAAGGCGCCGTTGTTGAGCGTGTTCAGCCCGCAGGACCGCGTGTTGATGGAATGGAAGAGGGCATTCAAGACCTTTTCCCAAGGGGCCATGCCCCCCAAGGTTCCGGGATTGGACCATTCGAAGACCAACACCCCCAAGGTGCCCAGCACCGTCAATAAGGCAGAGCCCAAAAGGGTAAGTTTCGTATGCAAGGACCAATGGGCCCGACGGCCGCGGCGCAGATCGTGCAGAACGGGCAAACCAAGACCGCCAATGCCGATGGCAAGCAAGATTGGCACCTGCGCGATGACATCTGACGAAAACAGCGTATAGCCTGCAGAGTAATTGGAAAAACCGGCGTTGGTGAAGGCCGCACCAATGTGAAAGGCCGCGTGCCACAGCGCATCGGCAAATGGTTCCCCGACCGCCATCATGCGCCAAGTCAGGACAAGAACGGACAGACCTTCGACCAATAAGGCGGTCTTGAGCACAAAGGTAAGGACCGACCGGACATCCACGGCGGCGATACCGCGCGCCTCGGCCTGTAACAAAAGCTGACGGCCCAGCCCGATTCTGCGCGAGACGACCATGCCCAAAAGCGTTGCCGCGGACATGATGCCAAAACCGCCCAGATGAAACAGGATGTAAATGATGCCTTGGCCAAAGCCGGTCCAGTAGGTGGCGGTATCCACAGGGGACAGGCCCGTGACACCGACGGCAGAGGTTGCCACAAACAAGGCGGTCAGAAAGGGCGCGGCCCCCTCGCCGGTCTTGGCAATGGGCAGCATCAGGAAAAAAGTTCCGACCAGAATGACAATCAGAAACGCCAGCGGTACCAATCGCGCCGGGTTTTTAAGAAAACCCTTCATGCAACCCCCAAATTTTCATGATTGATTAGCACCGACGCCCCAAAAAGGCGAGGTTCCATGGTTATGGGACGAGCGCAATTATCCCTGCCCATTGCCCGAAGGGCCCCATGGTGCTAGATGCACCCCAAATTCACGAGGATGCGAGCAAGAAACATGGATTATATCGTTAAAGATATTGCTTTGGCCGAATTTGGCCGCAAGGAACTGGTTATTGCGGAAACGGAAATGCCCGGCCTGATGTCGTGCCGCGAAGAATTTGGCGCAACGCAGCCCCTGAAGGGCGCACGGATTGCCGGCTCTTTGCACATGACCATTCAAACCGGCGTGCTGATTGAAACGCTGAAGGCGCTGGGCGCAGATGTGCGCTGGGCGTCGTGCAACATTTTTTCAACCCAAGATCACGCAGCGGCGGCTATTGCCAAGGCAGGAACCCCTGTCTTTGCGATCAAGGGCGAATCTTTGGAAGATTACTGGGATTACACCGACAAGATCTTTTGGTTCGGCGGTGAAGGCGGCACGTGCAACATGATTCTGGATGATGGCGGCGATGCCACCATGTACATCCTTCTGGGCGCGCGCGTTGAAGCGGGCGAGACTGGCATCATCGAAGTGCCGACAAGCGACGAAGAAGTTTGCCTGTTCAACCAGATCAAAAAGCGGCTAAAGGCCTCTCCGGGGTGGTTCACCGCCCAGCGCGCGGCGATCAAGGGTGTTTCGGAAGAAACCACGACGGGCGTTCACCGCCTGTACGAATTGCACAAGAAGGGCCAACTGCCCTTCCCGGCAATCAACGTGAATGACTCGGTTACAAAGTCGAAGTTCGACAACAAATACGGCTGCAAGGAATCGCTGGTGGATGGCATCCGCCGCGCGACGGATACGATGATGGCCGGCAAGGTTGCCGTGGTGTGCGGTTACGGCGATGTGGGCAAAGGTTCTGCCGCGTCGCTGCGCGGCGCGGGTGCCCGTGTGAAGGTGACCGAGGTTGACCCGATCTGCGCGCTTCAGGCCGCGATGGACGGCTTTGAAGTGACCTTGCTGGAAGATGAGGTGGCTTCGGCCGATATCTTCATCACCACGACCGGCAACAAGGACGTGATCCGCATCGAGCATATTCGCGCGATGAAGGATATGGCGATTGTTGGAAACATTGGCCACTTTGACAATGAAATTCAGGTTGCCGCCCTGCGCAACCACAAGTGGACCAATATCAAAGAACAGGTCGACATGATCGAGATGCCGTCCGGCGCGCGGATCATCCTGTTGTCTGAAGGCCGTTTGCTGAACCTTGGCAACGCGACGGGCCACCCGTCTTTCGTCATGTCAGCCTCGTTCACCAATCAGGTGCTGGCCCAGATGGAACTGTGGACCAAGGGCGAAGACTATCAGCCCGGCGTTTACATTCTGCCAAAGGAACTGGATGAAAAAGTGGCGCGCCTGCATCTGAAAAAGATCGGCGTGAAACTGACCGAACTGCGCAAGGATCAGGCCGATTACATCGGTGTGAAGGTGGATGGCCCGTTCAAAAGCGAGCATTACCGTTATTGATCCTGGCGTCTTTTGCCAATCGGCCCCGGTGGAAACACCGGGGCCTTTTTGTTGGCGCGGCGAAGATACCGGTCTCTTCGATCATCGCCACACAGGCGCTGCAAAACCCTGCGGTTTGATGACAAGGGGGCAGCGCGGAAACGGTTGGCATTCCTGAACGAATGATCGGGAAATTGCCGAAGGCGAAGACACGCATATTATTCTCTTTGAATGGGCGCAGGCCGCACATAAGCTGGCGTCGTTTTAAATCACCTTAGGGTGGAACATTTTCGAAATGGGGAGCGGCCTATGGGCAAGCGGGATGATTTGATCGCGGCTTATGCAGAAGATCTGAAGACCAAGTGCAAGATGACACCGGACATGGCCCTTTTGACAAAGGTGACCATCGGCTGCGGGCCGTCGATTTATGACAACGATGCGTCCACCGTGGCGGCCAGTCAGGCCAGTGAGTTGGAGACGATCAAGACGAATTTCTTGATGAAAAAGCTTGGCTTGGCGGATAGCCCGAAATTGCTGGAAGGCATCAATGCAGTCATCGACGTCTATGGCCGATCAGAGCGCAAGAAGTATCGCGCGGTTGTCTATTACATGCTGGTCAAACAGTTCGGCAAAGAATCCGCTTACAAGTAACAAGATCAAAGACTTGATGCGCCCAAGCCCCACAAGGTTTGGGCGCAGTTCGGCATTAAGCATGGTCCTTGTCTCAATTTTTCCATGCTTGGCCTTTGCCTTTCCCCCCAGATTCGCGGTATCAAGATGGCCACAGGCAGTATGCCCGGGACCTTATCAATACACGTGTGGTGCAAAGGGAGCACGTGGGTGGTGGAAGGGTTCCGTAGGGGTGCGGGACCCTTCTTTTTTTTGAAACCGCCCGATCAGAACAGCGCCAAAACCAAGCCGATCAGCATGCAGCCAATGGTGGAATATCCGCCATCGATCAGCGTCAGGCTGAACGGGCGCATCGCGTAGGCGTTGTTGATCATGGTCCAGGGCGTGATGAAGAACAGCCCAATCCCAAGGCCCGCCAAGGCGCCTGCGCCGGGTGTCGCGATACCGGTGGTGGCAAAGATATGCCGCATGAACCCGGCCACGATGACCATGGTAATCGCAGACAAGACAAACGGCAGCGGGCTGCCGTTGCCGTTCGGCTTTCCATCGGACGTCATCGGAATGCGTGCCGCTTTCATCCAGGGTTTGGCCAGCGCCATGTACCAAACCGCACCAAAAACCCACGATGCCGCCGCCGCCGCCAGAACGTTCAGATATTCCATGGATCCCTCCCATTGTTTGTCTTTTGGGTAACTGTGCCAAAAAACCGGGATTCACGCAAGAAATTCAGGGGGCCACACCGCCCAAGCCACAGATGATGCGCCATTCTTCTGGGGAAACCGGTTGAACGGACAGCCGGGAATTGTTGACAAGCACCATGGATTCCAAGCCCGGCTGCACCTTGCAATCTTCCAAAGTCACCGGGGTTTTGAAGGGGTACAGCGCGCGGATATGCACACAATCCCAGCGGGGATCGTCGGTGGTGCTGTCGGGCGCCGAGGTGGCACAAACCTCGACGATGCCAACAATTTCTTTGCCGACGTTGGAATGATAGTAAAAACCGCGGTCACCAATTTTCATTGCGCGCATGTTGTTGCGGGCTTGGTAGTTGCGCACGCCATGCCATTCTTCGCCTGCGGCGCCGCGGGCCACTTGCTGATCCCAGGACCAGGTATCGGGTTCGGATTTGAACAGCCAATAGGTCATCCGATCACCTTTTTCCATTCGGTGATCGTGACCTGCGCGAACAGCCCGGCCTGTGCATAGGGGTCAGCCGCCGCCCAGTCTTGTGCCTGCGCCAATGTCTCGACGTTCAGCACGATCAACGATCCGGTCATCTCCCCTTCGGCCGACAAAAAGGGCCCGGCCATTTCCACGACGCCAGAGGTCTGAATATGCGCCAGATGGGCGGCCCTTGTATCAAGGCGGATTTGCAGGTGGCCGGGTTTATCGTGGCAAAGAAGGGCGACGCGCATGGGTTATTCCTGTTTCAAGGGGCGGGACATCAAGGCCTGAATGGCCAAAGGAAGGGTGATTTTTTGGGCCACCAGCGCCGCGATCATGGCGGTGATGGGCATATCAATGCCTTTTTGCGCGGCAAGGTGCGCCACGGCCTGTGCGGTGGCGATCCCCTCGACGGTAAGAGCGCTGTCAAACGCTTGGCCCGCGCCAAGGGCATGGCCAAAGCGGAAATTGCGCGATTGCGCCGAGGTGCAGGTCAACACCAGATCGCCGAAACCCGACAATCCCGCCAAGGTTTCCGCCCGCGCGCCAAGGGCCAGGGCCAGACGCGTCATTTCGGCATAGCCGCGCGTCATCAAGGCGGCGCGGGCGGATTCGCCCAAGCCCGCGCCGATCACCACCCCGGCGGCGATGGCGACCACGTTTTTCAAAGCGCCGCCAAGTTCGGCGCCGATCACGTCATCGGTTCGGTACAGGCGCAAGGTGGCGGTGGACAGCAGATGCTGAAGCGGTTCGTCCCCGCCGGCCAGCGTGAGGGCGGTCGGCAGGCCGCGCGCGATGTCATGGGCAAAGGATGGCCCGGTCAAAATTGCCGCACGGGCAAGGGGCCGGGCCTTTTGGATCACGCTGGCGGGGCCGGACAATGCGGCCAGATCCACCCCCTTGCAACAGGCAACGATCGACGGCGCGGTCAGGGGATGGCTGTTCAAAAAGCCCGCAAGCGCCTGCATCGGCAGGGCCAAAAGCAGGGCCTGCGCCCCGGCCAGATCAGCAAGATCGGCGGTGACCGTGATGCCGTTTGGCAGAATAACGCCGGGCAGCCGCGCCGTATTTTGCCGGGTTGCGGCCATGTCAGCCACCTGCGCGCCGTCGCGGGCCCATAAGGTGACCGGCCGCCCTTCGCGGGAAAGGGCCACGGCCAAGGCCGTGCCAAAAGCCCCCGCGCCCGCGACCGCGATCATGCCTTGGCCCCCTTCTTGCCAGACCCGATCATGGGCTGCGCCGTTGCGTCGAGGGGCCAGCGCGGGCGGGCGACCAACGTGAAATCGTTCTGATGACCGGCGCGAAACCGTTCGATGCCCGCCCAAGCGATCATGGCGGCGTTGTCTGTACATAGTGCCAAAGGCGGCGCCACGAAGTGCAGCCCTGACGCCGCGCATAGGGCGGTCAAACGGCCGCGGATGGCCTGATTGGCCGCCACCCCGCCCGCAACGGCCAGCGCGGGGTCGTTCGGGGCAAGATCGCGATAAAGGTTAATGGCGCGGCGGGTTTTTTCAACCAAGACATCTGTCACGGCCGCCTGAAAGCCTGCGCACAGATCGCGCCGATCTTGGATGGTAATCCCGCCTTTTTCGGCGATCAGCGCGTCGCGCGCCCGCAGCAGCGCAGTTTTCAGCCCGGAAAAGGACATATCGCAACCGGGCTGGTTCAGCAGCGGGCGCGGAAAAGCAAACCGCTTGGCATCGCCCAAGGCCGCCTCTCTTTCAACCGCGGGGCCGCCGGGCTGGGCGAGCCCCAGCAGCTTGGCCGTTTTGTCAAACGCCTCTCCGGGGGCATCATCGATGGTGCCGCCCAACCGGACAAAATGGTCGGCCGCTTTGGCGACAAGGAACTGACAATGGCCGCCCGAGACAAGCAGCATCAGGTAGGGAAAAGGCAGGCTGTCGGTCAGGCGCGGTGTCAGCGCATGGCCGGCAAGATGGTTGACGCCGACCAAGGGCAAACCCGTCGCGGCGCTGAGCCCTTTGGCAAGCATCACACCCGACAGAACGCCGCCAATCAGGCCCGGCCCGGCCGTGACCGCGATCCCATCCAGATCGCGCAAGCCCAGACCAGAATTTGCCAAGGCCGCTTCGACCGCATGGTCCAGCTTTTCAGCATGGGCGCGCGCGGCGATTTCGGGCACCACACCGCCAAAGGCCGCATGCAGGTCTGTTTGGCCAATCACCACTGACGACAGAATTTCGGGCGCGGTGCCGGGCAGGTGGCGGACCACGGCGGCGGCGGTATCGTCGCAGCTGGATTCCAGCCCCAAAAAGGTAAGTGCCTGTGTCATCGGTTGCCCTGCGCCATCGGTTCGAGGTAGCAGTTACAACATGCAGCGACAAGTGATGGCCCCGCAAACACCCTTGATCCTTTTGACGCGTCCGGCCGACGCCTCGGCCCGCTTTGCGGTGCGGCTGGCCGGTCTTTGCCCAAAACCCGAGGTGATGATCAGCCCACTGCAAGAGGTCAGGTTTCTGGACTGGGTCCGGCCAAGGACCCGTGCGGATGCGATGATCTTTACCTCGCAGAACGCTGTGGCGGCGGCGCAAAGGGCGGGCATCACAGGATTGGCCTATTGCGTGGGAAATCAGACAACGCAGGCGGCGGCGCAGGCCGGATTTGACGCTGTTTCTGCCGAAGGCGAGGCCAACGCGCTGATCACGCGGATCATGGCAGAGGGGCCAAAGGTTCTGTGGCATCTGCACGGGGTCAGCCCCCGGGGGGATGTGGCGGGACGGTTGCGCGCGGCCGGGTTTGAGGTGGACGAAGCGGTGGTTTACGAAACGGCCGACCTGCCGCTTTTGCCCGCCGCGCAGGCCGCCTTGGACGGAATACAGCCCGTTATTGTGCCCCTTTTTTCCCCCAAAAGCGCCCAACGGGCGGCGGCGACCGTGGGCGGCGCGCGCGCGCCCTTGGTTGTGCTGTCGCTCAGTTCGGCTGTGGATCGGGCCGCGGCGGCCATTCCGGCGGTGCGGCGACTTGTGGCTCGGCGGCCTGACGCCGATGGGATGATGGAAATCATGATTCAGGCCCTAAATCAGGGCGCTTTGTCTTGAACCTTCGATCCTGCGCACATTAGTCTGTCACAAAGGCACGTCCAAGTGGGCCAGTGCCTTATAGAAAGTTTTGCGATGTCCGATAGCCCGACTGACAGCCCTGTTGACGCCCCGATTGATGCAGAAAAGCTTCCGCCAGAGCGGGCGCAATCCCCCACCGGCGCTGCGCCCGAATTACAGCCCCAGGCTGCACCCGGCGGCGCGGCCACGGGCCGTTCGGGATTTGGCGCGCTTGTTCTGGGCGGGGCGGTTGCGGCGGCGCTGGGCTTTGCACTGGCGCAGGTTGTGCCGTTGTCGGGGGGCGCCCCGGCCATCAGTGGCGGCGTATCGGCCGGCGATTTGGCGGCCATCAAATCCGATCTGGCCGATCTGCGCGCGTCGGTTGCCGCAGCCCCGCCCACAGACACAAGCGGCCTTACGGCGCGGCTTGACGCGATGGAATCCCGGCTGTCTGGTCTGGCCGCACCCGATCTGAGTGCGGTGGAAGGCCGGATCGCCGCTTTGGAGGCCCGACCCTTGGGAAGTTTGTCTGCGGCGGATGCGGCGGCGCTGGCCGGGCTGCAATCGGAAGTTGCCGCCTTGAAATCGGGCGGAATCTCGCAGGCGCAGGTTGATGCGGCCAACGCCGCATTGCAAGCCAAGCTGGACGAAGCGATGGCGGCGGCCACGGCGATGCAAACCAACGCGGCCGACACGGCCGCGAAAGCGGCGCAGCGGGGGGCCGTTCTTCAGATTGGGGCGGCGCTGGATTCTGGCGCGCCCTACAGCTCGGCGATCAAGGCGCTGGAGGGAGTGAACGTTCCAGAGGCATTGGTTGCCAATGCGGCGGGCCTGCCCAGCCTGAAATCGCTGCAAGATGGATTTCCGCCAGCCGCGCGCACGGCGCTGGACGCGGCGTTGAAGGCCGACATGGGCGCAGGCTGGACCGATCGGGCGCTGTCTTTCTTGCGCACGCAGGTGGGGGCGCGGTCCTTGTCGGCACGCGATGGCACCGATCCCGATGCGATCTTGTCCCGCGCCGAGGCGGCCCTGTCAGCGGGTGACGTCCCGGCGGCATTGAGTGAACTGGATGCCCTGCCCGAGATTGCCAAGACGGCGATGGCACAATGGCGTTTGGGCGCAGACCAACGGCAGGCCGCGCAGGCCGCCCTTGCCACCCTGACGCAGGAGCTTGGCCTGTGATGCTTTGGACGGTCGCAAAGGTTTTGTTTTTTGTGTCCCTTGTGGCCGTTGTCAGCCTTGGCGCGGCGGTGCTTGTGGACATGGGCGGCGCGCTGCGGATTGCACTGGCCGGTTGGGAATTCACGCTGGGACCTTTGCAAATGGTCATTGCCGGCCTTGTCCTGCTGCTGGTCACATGGGGCGTTTTGAAGGTGCTGGGGCTGCTTTTGGCCACGATACGGTTCTTGAATGGCGACGAGACCGCCATATCGCGCTATTTTGATCGTAACCGCGAAAAGCGGGGCTATCAGGCTGTCAGCGATGGGTTGATTGCCCTTGCCGCAGGCGAGGGGCGGCTTGCCCTGATCAAGGCGCAACGGGCCCAGAAATATCTGGACCAACCAGAATTGACGACGCTGTTGATGGCCCAAGCCGCCGAGGTGATCGGCGACGGTCAGAAGGCAACAGAGGCCTACAAGACACTTTTGGCAAATCCAGACACTCGGTTTGTGGGGATCCGCGGGCTGATGAAACAAAAGCTGGCCGAGGGCGATGTGTTTACGGCGTTGGCCTTGGCCGAAAAGGCCTTTGCCCTGAAGCCGCGCCATGCGGAGACCCAGGACATATTGTTGAAGTTGCAATCTGAATCATCTGATTGGACGGGCGCGCGCGAAACGCTGAAGGCCAAGCAGAAGGGCGGCAGTTTGCCAAAAGACGTCTACAAGCGCCGCGATGCGGTCTTGGCCCTGCAGCAGGCCAAGGGCGTTCTGGACGAATCGGCACCCATTGAGGCGCGCGAAGCCGCGATTGCCGCAAACAAGATGTCGCCCGATCTTATTCCAGCCGCCGCCATGGCTGCGCGCAGCTATATTTTGGCGGGCGACAAGAAAAATGCCACCCGCGTGTTGAAAAAGGCATGGGAAGCGCAGCCGCACCCCGATCTGGCCGCAGCCTTTGCCGAGATAGAGCCCGAAGAAGAGGCGCTTGCCCGGCTAAAGCGGTTTGGCACCCTGACCGCCTCTCAGCCAAATCATGAAGAAACAAAGCTGCTTTTGGCCGAGTTGAACATTTCGGCAGAAAGCTTTCCGTCGGCGCGGCGGGCGCTTGGTGATCTGGCCACATCGCACCCGACCCAGCGAACCCTGACGATCATGGCGGCGATTGAACGGGGCGAAGGTTCGGACGATTCGGTGGTGCGCGGCTGGCTGACCCGGGCGCTGACGGCCCCGCGCGGACCGCAGTGGTGCTGTGACAACTGTCAGGCCATCCATGCGCAATGGGCGCCGATCTGTGCCAACTGTTCGGGGTTTGATACCTTGTCCTGGCGCGAGCCGCCTGAAGGTGCGGGGGCCAGCGCCACGGGAACAGAAATGCTGCCGCTTCTGGTCAAGACACCGGAAAAGCCGGTTGTGGTAAAAGAGGAAGAACCGCCGATCGATCTGGAAGCGATCGTGAGACGCGGCGAAAAGGGAGAATGGCGATGAAACGTGCTTTGGGCCAATCCGGCCTTATGATTGAACCCTTTGTTCTGGGCGGCAATGTTTTTGGCTGGACGGCAGACGAGGCAACGTCTTTTGCGGTTCTGGATGCCTTTATGGCCGAAGGTTTCAACGCCATTGATACGGCCGATGTCTATTCGCGCTGGGTGCCGGGCAATGACAGCGAGTCTGAAAAGATCATCGGGCGCTGGATGGCGGCACGCGGAAACCGCGACAAGATTGTAGTGTGCACCAAGGTCGGGTCAGACATGGGGCAGGGCCGCCGTGACCTGCGGGCGAGTTGGATTGTCAAGGAAGTCGAAGCGTCTTTGACGCGTCTGCAGACCGATGTGATCGACCTGTACCAAACCCATTGGCCCGATCCGCAGACGCCCGAAGAGGAAACCTTGGGCGCTTATGATACCTTGATCAAGGCGGGCAAGGTTCGCGCCATCGGCACCTCAAACTATGATGCCGGGCTGCTGACGCATGCGTTGGATCTGTCGGCCAGCCGGGGATTGCCGCGGTATCAAACGTTGCAGAATGAATACAACCTGTACACCCGCGATGCCTTTGAAGGCGTGGTTCAAGATATCTGCGTGTCGCAAGGATTGGGCGCGATCACGTATTACGGGCTCGCGTCGGGGTTTTTGACGGGCAAATATCGCAGCGCTGCCGACTTTGGCCAAAGTGTGCGCGGCGAAGGGATGGCGCGCTATCTGACACCGCGCGGTCTGTCGATCTTGGCAGCGATGGACGGTGTGGCAGAACGGACGTGCGCGAGTCATGCCGAAATCGCGCTGGCTTGGATCATCGCGCAGCCGGGCATCGCGGGGCCCATCGCCTCTGCCACGTCGGTGGGGCAAGTGCAAAGCCTCGCCCGGGGGGCGAGGCTGCAATTGTCGGCGCAGGATCTGGCGGCTTTGTCGGCCGCTGGGTAACCTGAACTGTCGTTCAGGTATCCAGATGTTCGACGTTCAGCGCGTTCGACTGAATGAAATCGCGCCGAGGTTCGACGACATCGCCCATCAGTTTGGTAAAGATGTCGTCCGCCTCGGCCAGATCATCGACCTTGACTTGCAACAGCGTGCGCGCTTCTGGGTCCAGCGTGGTTTCCCAAAGCTGTTCGGGGTTCATCTCTCCCAGTCCTTTGTACCGCTGCAGCGACAGGCCTTTTTCGCCTTCCGCCAGAACCGATTTCAGCAGGTCGATCGGGCCATAGACCGCCTGTTCGCGGTCTTTGCGCATCAAACGGCCGGGCTCTTTGTACACATCGCGGGTGTCTTTGGAGATGGCGGCCAAACGGCGCGCCTCGCCCGAGCGCAGAACCGCCCCGTCCAAGGTGCGCAACTCTTCCACACCGCGCAGAATGCGTGACAAACGGATGCCCTGATCTTGCGTGATGCGGCCCGTCCATCCCTTTTCGTATTCCGCCGCCACAAGGTTCAGCCGCCGCGCCACTTGGTCGGCAACGGCCTGAAGGTCGGCATCGGCCTTGCCGGGGTCAAAGGCCCCTGCCAGCGCGGCCTGTTCCAATATCCAGCGCGGGTAATGGGTGGGGAAGGCATCCAGAACGCGGCGGAACTGCCGCGCGCCTTCGATCACGCGTGCCAGATCGGCGCCCGCAATCTCTTCGCCGGATTGAAGGCGCAAGATCGCGCCCTCGATGCCCATTTCGATCAGGTAATCTTCCAACGCCGCCTGATCTTTCAAATAAACCTCTGATTTACCGCGCGCCACTTTGTACAAGGGGGGCTGCGCGATATACAGATAGCCGCCTTCGATCAGCGCAGGCATCTGGCGGAAGAAGAAGGTCAGCAGCAAGGTCCGAATATGCGCGCCGTCCACGTCGGCATCAGTCATGATCACGACCTTGTGGTAGCGCAGTTTGGCGATGTTGAATTCATCGCGGCCAATGCCTGTGCCCAGCGCGGTGATCAGGGTGCCAATCTCTTGGCTGGCCAACATCCGGTCAAAGCGGGCGCGCTCTACGTTCAGGATCTTACCCTTCAGCGGCAGAACCGCCTGATTGGACCGTGATCTGCCCTGTTTGGCCGATCCACCGGCAGAATCACCCTCGACCAGGAACAGTTCAGACTTTGACGGATCGCGTTCCTGACAATCGGCGAGTTTTCCGGGCAAGGACGCAATATCAAGCGCCGTTTTGCGCCGGGTCAGTTCGCGCGCTTTACGGGCGGCTTCGCGGGCAAGGGCCGCTTCGATGATCTTGCCCACAATAATCCGCGCGTTGGCCGGATTCTCTTCGAACCATTCGGACAGTTTTTCGTTGACCATGTTTTCGACGGCCGGGCGCACCTCGGACGAGACAAGCTTGTCCTTGGTCTGGCTGGAAAATTTCGGATCCGGCACCTTGACCGACAAGACGCAGGTCAGCCCTTCCCGCGCGTCATCGCCCGTGAAATCGATCTTTTCCTTTTTCGCGATGCCGCTGGTTTGCGCATAGGCGTTGATCGTTCGCGTCAGGGCCCCGCGAAAGCCCGCCAT